>JBDHAL010000102.1:0-14216 GCA_039588075.1 Gemmatimonadota bacterium
CCTTATCGAGCGATCCGTAAAGAGCCGGAACGGCGGGAACGAAGATGACGATCCGTCCCCCGGGCTGGAGTGCGTTGGCGAGGTTGGCCAACGACGCGTCGTCCTCTTCGACGTGCTCGAGGATATTCAGCAGCACGGCGGTATCGAGCTTCTCGTCCTTCCAGCTCTCGGACATGTTGGGAAGCTTGAGAGGTTTTACGACGACGCTCGATTCATCGCGCATCAGCTGCTCGAGAACGGACAGATATGCGGGATCGGGGTCGGTGGCGACGACGTACTCCCGCGGGAGCAGAAAAGGGGTCATGTTGGCGATGCCGGCGCCGACCTCGAGGACGCGCTGCCCCAGATGCGGCTGGATGAGCTCGGCGATCCAGCGATTGTAGCGGCCGGCGTGGCTCATGATCTGGAGCGTCTCTTCGCCGATGGGATCGCTCGCCGTCACGGGCCCCGCGACTTGGCTCACGGAGAGCCTCCGGGGAGATAGGCGGCGACGGCGGTGGGTGGATCGCCTTCCATATGGACGATGCGGAATTTGTTGGCGTTCGCCTGAAGCGCCGGGATCAAGAAGCGAGTCGCGGTGGAGCTCCATCTGTCGATGATGACGTATTTCGCGTCGACCGAATCGAAGAACCGCATGACCGAGTCCGTGTCCTGGGTGTAGGGGTAGTTGTCACCGCGGCGCCGTGCGTACCAGTAGAAGATCTGCGGCTTTCGGTTGATCACCACGACATCCGGCTCGGTGTTCTGGCCGGTCCAAACGGCCGTCTCCATGAAGTCCACGACGTTCGGTGGATAGCAGGCGTAATGATTGCCGCGCCAATACTGCCGGGAGCAATTCAGTTCTCGGGCCATGATCCGCACGTTGGCGAAGGCCGCTATGCCGACGATCACGACTGCCAGCGCGAAGTAGGCGTTGGGAATCCAGGCCGCGCCCTTCCCCGCCCATTTCTTAATGGACCACCTGAGTCCCTCCATGAGGAGGACGATGGCCACGGGCAACAACGGCAACAGCAGGCGCTGATCGGTCCACGACTCGGGCCACAAGAGTATGAGGCCCATATAGAACACGAACAGCAGCTCGATGATTTCGAGCTTCTTGATTCGGACCAGCGCGCCGATGACGATCAGCGCGCCCGACACTATACCAATCGTGCCGGCGATCTCCGCACTGAGGTCGCGGCCGCCCAGCGACCTGGGAAGCACCGTGATCGTGTATACCTTCATGTTGTAGAACAGACGACCGATGAGCTCGCTGAACGTCACGGTGCCCAGCTCGGGGTTGTAGGGGTCACGAAACAGCATCCACTGCGTGTACGCCAGGTCCCCCGAGACCTGGGTCTTGTTGCGCAGCCACCAGGCGCCCAGCACCACGACGACGGCCGCGCCGTAAATCGCCAGGCGCTTCCAGCTCTGGCGAGCGGCGAGCGTGATAGCGACGGCGAGGATCAGCGGATAGCCCGCGCTGCGCGTCAGGCTCGCAAGGATCACCGCCGCCGTACCGATCGCGAATAGCCGCGCGTCTTCTCCCTTCGGGTCGCGAGTGAACGAATAGACGGCGACCATCAAGAAGAAGGTGAACGCGGGCTCCGAGAGAATCCAGTGGGCGTACTCGACGATGATCGGCGCGCTCGCGGCCAGCAGTCCCGCGAACAGGGCCAGCTGCCGATCTCCGGTCCGCTTCTCCGCCACCAGGAAGACCAATGCGGCAATGCCCGTGGTGAAAGCCAGCGAGAGTAGCTTGAACAGGATGATCGAGCTACCCGCGATGCCGAAGACGGCGAGCAGGCCCGGGTAGACCGGCCCATACCGGGTGTGAGCCGGCATGTCGGGAAGCCACAGGTCCCGGAGCCCTTCCCCGCTCCGCAGGCTCTCGCCCAGCAGCATGTACCAGTAGTTGTCGCCCCCGAGGAACGGCTTGGGGTCGAACAGAAGCAGCGCCAGCGCGATGTGGACGCCGCAGATCCAGAGAATCGGATGCTGCGCCGGCCCCCAGCGATCGAGCAGCCGTGTCCCCTCAGCGGACGCTGCCATCACCGGAGGACGTAGCTTTGCACGGTGTCAGGTGACCCCGCGCAACTGACTGTAGGAAACGAGGTTAGACAGTTCATCTTGAACCGGCAACTTATGGCATCCCGGGCACCACTGCAATGTCGAACACCGCACACCGAACACCGCCTTTCGAAGGGCGAACATCAATCATTGATCATTAAGACCGAATCACTGATGTCGAAGAGGTGCCGGCTCTGTGCTCTCGCCCCATCATTGATGATTCGGTCTCAGTGATTAGTGATCAAGCCTTGCAGTGCCACCTTCGAAAGGCGGTGTTCGGTGTGCGGTGTTCGAAATTGCAGTGAAGTTCAAATCCTCCGAAAAATCCTCAAAACCCGCAGCCACCACACCTTCCAGATCGCCTCTCGTATGATCCGCCCACTCATCTTGCTGCTTCCTTCGGTGCGGTCTGTAAAAACGATCGTGATCTCGCCGATCTTGAACCCTTTCCGCCAGGCCCTGAAACTGGTCTCGATCTGGAACGAGTACCCTTCCGAGGTGATCGCGTCGAGATCGATGCCTTCCAGCACCTTCCGTGATGACGCGGGCATAGATGTTGGCGAAGTAACTGAGCAACAAACGTGACATGGGCCAGTTGACCACGGTCACGCCTTTCAGGTAACGAGACCCGAGGACCAGGTCATACTGTCGCGCGGTCTCGAGAAACTCGGGGATGTGCTCCGGGTTGTGCGAGAAGTCCGAATCCATCTCGAAGACCAGCTCGTAGTCGTGCTCCAGCGCCCACTTGAAACCAGCGATATAGGCGGTGCCCAGTCCGAGCTTTCCCGGGCGATGAAGCACGTTGATCCGCTCGTCTTCAGCGGCCATCTCGTCGGCCAGCGTCCCGGTGCCGTCGGGAGAATTGTCGTCGACGACCAGCACGTGAATGCCCGGCGCCTGCGAGAGCACCTGCGGGATGATGACTGGAAGATTCTCCCGCTCGTTGTAGGTGGGCATGACGACCAGCGTGAGTTGGTTATCTGATGGCATGGTTCTCGGTTCCAGGGTTTTCGCGCAGCACACGTAGAGAGCCCGTCGCCGCCGTTCCGATAATCGGTAGAAACTCGACCAGGGTCATCCAGAGCCTGGCGATCACCGCCAGCACCGCCGCCCCAGCGGCCCCCGTCCAGGGAGCCAGGATCAGTGCCATGGCCCCTTCCCGGACGCCGACGCCCGCCGGTGCGAAGATCGCGGCGTAGCCGACGAAATAGGCGGCGCTAAAGGCACCCAGCGCGGCGGCCCAAGAGACCGGCGGTAGCACGGGAAACGACGACCACAGCGCCCCGAACGCCACTCCGTAGCCGGCCCAGGCGACCAGGTAGAGTCCGAGCCATCGGACCCCGAACCACGCGTCGAGCTTGGGCGGCTCGTGATCGCCGGGAATCACCCGGAAGGCGAGCCTCAAGATCGAGCGCAGGACCGGCGGCACCGTGACGACGAGTGCCACGAGGACGATCAGGGCCAGCGCCCAGGGAACCAGCTCGCGCGGTAACCTGGAGGTCGCGCCCAAACCTAAGCCCAGCGCGCCGACGATGGCGGCCGCGCCAAGAGCGTAAATCTGCCCGAGCACGGCGGCCGACGAGGCCACCGGCAGGCTCACCCCTCTCTTCCCCGCCAGGTACATCAGGCCCAGCAGTTGCCACACCTTGCCCGGCACATAGCGGCCCAGGTTGGCAACGTAGAAGATGGCGATGGCCTCGCCGAAGCGCAGCGACGGTCCGCCCAGCTTGCGCACCATCAGAGCCCACAGCCCGCCCAGGTAGAGGAACACGGCCAGCAGGACCAATACCGAGACGGCGAGGTTCAGCGGCCGCGGGCGCCAGGCCGCCCGGTCCACGTTCGCTATCTCGCCCCAGGAGACGTGCAGCGACCGAAACAGGAAGTAAGTGACGGCGAGCGTCAGGGCCAGCTTGACGGCCCAACCGGCCGCGCTTCGGAACGTTCTGTTCACGCCGGCGAACCCGCCTCCTCTCCGTCGGCCAGCGCGACACGGCGACGGTCGAGGAAGAGCGAAGCGCCGATGATGCCTGCAACCGCCAGGGTCGAAAGGATGGTAGTCCATGCGGCGGCCCGCAGCATGGTCGAGCGATAGACGAAGCGCACCTGGTGCGTTCCGGCGGTCAGCTCGACGGCACGCAACGAGTAGTCAGCGCGCAGCACCGGCGCCGGCGCGCCATCGACTTCGGCTTTCCAATCCGGGTAGTAGTTCTCCGAGACGACCAGGTAAGCCGGCCCACTCGCCTCGACCTCGAGGACCTGCTCGTTTATCCCCCGCTCGACCCATCTCACGCCACCGGCGGCGTCCGGGTACGAGTCGATCTCCACACTCTCGTCAACGATCAGCTCGGCGGCCGGGTCGAAGTCCGGGCTCAGGAGCCTCGACAGCGCCAGCGAGTCCGCCACGGCCTCGTTCCGCGACACCAGGAAGGCGCGCGGGTAGGAGCCCGCCAGCTGGTAGACCACCGCGCTCTGCCCGCGGAAAGCCTCCTGCAGGCCGGGCGCCTCGATCGGGCCGCCGCTCACGACGTAGCGCACGTTGAGAAGCTGGAGGATCCTCCAGTTGAACAGGCGCTCGCCATCAGTCAGGTCGCGGTATCGACCCAGCTCGTTGCCGTGGTGACCCGCCACCTGCTCGATGCCGTAGAAGGCGAACTGGTTGGGACCGTACCGCGTGTTCGGCAACCGTAGCACGCGGAAAGGTTCGCCCGAAGCCTGCTGGCGAATCAGGAACTCCGTCGTGTCGTCTCGCGGATAGATCAGGTTCGGGTTGATGACCTGTATGAATTGCGAGTCCACGCGGATCAGGTCGAAGAAGCTGAGGGCGACCAGCGCCACGATGAAGGCGGCGTCGGATATCGAGCCCCTGGCCCGGAGTTGCCATGCCCCCGCCAGCACGCCGGCCAACAACACGCTGAGCCATAGCCCCAACTGTATGTACGGCAGGTTCTCTTGCAGCGCCGCCGCCTTGTCCGGCGCTATGTCGCGATAGATCAGCGAGACCCAAAGGTCGGTCAGCACGCCGGTCGCCGCCAGCAAGGCCAGCAGGGCGAAAACGCCCGTGGCGATCCACAAGTATCGAGTGACCTTGCGCGATGTCTCCGACCAGTCTTTCTCCGCCTCGCTTTGACGCGCCTCCTCCAGGCCGATCGCCGCGGCGGTGATCACCGCGATAGCGAACACGAACATGATAGAGCTGGGCGCACGGAACAGCTTCACGCCGGGCACCAGCCAGTAGTAAAGATGGAAAAAGGGCGTCGTCGCACCGAGCGCATACAGGAGACTCGCCGCCGCGATGCCGGTGAACAACCAGGCCTCGCCGCGCCGCCGCCGCCTGCCGACGAACGCCAGCGGCAACAGCAACAGGGGGATCAGGCCGCCGTACTCGTGGTTGAGCTTGAAGAGATTCCGCCCCCAGTAGGTGGCCGGCCCTTCACCCAGTTGCGGGTTACGCCCCACGAACTCGGGTACGACGAGCGAGAAGGCCTCCTCGGGATGCAGCGACCAGGAAGTCGAGTAGGCGTAGCCTCTGGCTTCCTCCGCCTCGGTCGTTTTTTCGACCCGCTGCGAGTACTGGGTGAGGTAGCGAATCGGGGTCCAGATCTGCACGGCGCCGATCGCCAACCCGCCGATGATGCCGGCCAGCGCGAAGGCGCCGAACCGCGCCGCCAGCGACGGAGCCGGCGTCCCCGCCCGCCGCATCTGTACCAGCCGGTAAACGGCCAGGACTACGATCGCCCACGTGACGAAATAGGCCAGCATCATGTGGGCCGTGAAGATGAGAAGAGCAACGACCAGGGCGAGCGCTGAAAAGCGCTTGATTCCGCCGCGGGTGATCGCGGCGTCCGTCGCCCAAAGCGCCAGCGGCGTGAGCGCCGTGACGAACAGCTTGCCGTCGTGCCCGGCATACGTCAGGCTGACCAGCACCGGCGCCAGCATGTAGGCGGCGCCGCCCCACATGGCGATGGGCCGACTGACCTTCAGGTGCCGAAGCCACCCGTACGTGACCGTGCCCGCCAGGAAGACGTGCAGTACGATCTTCCAACCCATCGCCCGGTGAACCGGCATGATGAACTTGAGGACGGTCGTGGGATAGAAGATGTCGCCGTGCATGGCGTCGACGAATGGCAGGCCGCCGAAGATCAGCGGATTCCAGCGCGGGAAGGTACCGGCGACCGTGACCATCTCGGCGTACCAGTGTCGCGCGAAGTAACCGAGCGTCATCACATCCGTCCCAAACAACAACCCATCCGAAACCAAGAACTCCCTAAAAAGGAACAGCGCCAGCACGACGAACACGACGTATGGTGCCCACCCCGGCAACCACTCCCTCCCCTCACTCTTACTCTTACTCGTAGTCGTACTCCTACTCGTACCCTTATTCGTCCTCCTACTCCTGCTCTTACCCTTACTCATCATCGAGCAACTCGCTGTAAATCTCGGTGTGCCGCTGAACCATTCGGTTCAAACTCCAGTTCTCAACCACGCGCCGCCTTCCCTCTTTCCCCAATTCATGCAGGTTCGGCCTTCGCAACAGCCCCACCACCGTCTCCGCCAAAGCCGGCGGATCCGCCGGCCGAAACAGCGCTCCCACCCCATCATCGATGATCTCCGGCAGCCCACCCACCGCCGAGGCCGCGATCGGCAACCCGCACGACATCGCCTCCAGCGCCGCGATCGACGTCGCCTCCATGAGCGACGGAATCACCGCCAATTCCGCCCCGCCCAGCAGGCCCGGCATCTCATCGTTTGGCCGCGCACCGATGAATTCGATCTTGTCGGCGACCCCCAGCTCCGCGGCGAGCCCTTCCAAGCGATCGCGCTCGGGCCCGTCGCCGACGATTCGCACGCGCACATCGACCGCGCCTGTGATTTGCGGCAAGGCTCGCACGAAGAACTCGACGCCGTTCTTCGGGAACAGCCGGCGCGGAACGATGATCCGTCGCGGCTCACCCCTCGGCCGTTCCGCCGCCGGAGCGAAGCGCTCCGTGTCCACCGCGTTGGTCATCATCTCCGACCGCGGGTGCGGGAAGATGCCCAGGGCGACCTGCCGGATCTCCTCGCTGGTCGCCAGCAGATAGTCCGACGCCTTGATGATGCGCCTGAAGGCGCGACGCCATCTCGGCTGCTCGGCGCGCATCAAGAAGTGTGACGTGTGAAGCGTCAGCACCAGGGGCCGCCGGAAGACCTTTCGCGTGACCATGGCCGGCACGGCGCTGGCGAAGGTGTGGGCGTGAAAGATATCGGTGTTTCGTGCCAGCCGCATGTGAACCGGAAGCGTCGCCCCCGTATGAGCGATCCAGCCGAACGGCGATTTCCCCGGCATCCAGGCCCGGTGGACGTGCACGCCCTTGACCTGCTCGCTGCGCGCCAGCCCCGGCATCGATCGGGACGTGAGCATGTCCACCCGGTGACCGCGGCGTGCCAGCCCGCTGCCCAGCCCCTCCACGTGGCTCTCCAGCCCACCCACCTCAGGCGGGTAGTACAGGCACTGCAGCAGTATCCTCAGACCCAGTCCTCCGTCTTCCGCGGAACGTCGAGCAAGTTGTGTATCAGTATGTCAGCGATTCGCTCACCCGCGTGCCCATCACCGTATGGATTGCGGGCGCCTGCCATTCGAGCGTAGGCCTCGCTGTCGTCCAGCAACTCGCCGCCGCGCCGCACGATCAGCTCGCGATCGGTGCCCACCAGCTCCACGACGCCGGCCTCGACTCCCTCGGGCCGCTCGGTGACCTCCCGGAGCACCAGGACCGGGCGGCCGAACGAGGGCGCCTCCTCCTGGATCCCGCCCGAGTCGGTAATCACCAGGTACGATCGGGCCAACGCGTGCACCAAGTCGGAGTACGACAACGGCTCCAGCAGATGGAAGTTGGAGACCGTGGAAAGCATCTCTCGAGCCGGTTTCAACACGTTGGGATTGGGGTGTACGGGATAGACGAACAGATCGTCGGGATGCTGTTCCGCCAGCGTTTTCAGAGCGCCGAACGCCTCCCTGATCGGCTCGCCGAACGACTCGCGCCGATGCGCGGTGACCAGCACGATGCGCTTGTCCGTTTCGAGTGCCTGCTTCAGCGCCGGATGCTCGATCGGCCGCTCGCCTCCCGCCAACGCCCTGACCGCGTCGATCACCGTGTTGCCCGTTACGTTGATCTTCTCCTCGGGCACGCCCTCGGCGAGCAGGTTCGCGCGCGACCCAAACGTCGGCGCAAAGAAGTAGTCGGACACCACGTCGGTGAGCCTTCTATAGATCTCTTCCGGGAATGGCGCCCACTTGTCATGCGAGCGCAGCCCGGCTTCGACGTGCGCGACCCGCGCGTGCTCGTAGAAACCGGCCAGCGCGCCAAAAAACACCGTCGCCGTGTCGCCCTCGACCACCACCACATCGGGCTCGATGCGGCGCAACGTGGGACGCAGCCTCTCCAGGCACTCGATTCCGATGTCGTAGAGGTCCTGGTTCGGCCGCATGATCGACAGGTCTTCATCGATGCTCAGCTCGAGGCTTGCCAGCGCGCTTTCCAGCAGGTCGTCGTGCTGGCCGGTGGAGACGACCTTGACATCTATTCCTTCCTCTCGCGCGTGCAGGGCTCGGGCCACCGGCGCCAGCTTGATGGCTTCCGGTCGAGTGCCAAGCAGAATCAAGACAACGGGAGCGCGTTTCAAGTCAGCGGCCCTCCGGGATGTTGGCGTCGACAGTTTCGGGCATGTACCTCAGCACGTAGGCCGGCATCGTCTCTTCGCCGATGGCGTGTTCGACGATGAATCGCTCGGTCACGGAGCGAATCACCGGTACCAGGTACCGATAGTTCGCCGGGCTTGGTCCCGCCAGCGCCACGTAGTCGACACCCGTCTCGTCGAAGAACGCCAGCATCGTCGCATCGTCGCTGGTCAGAGGAAACATGGTGCCGCGACGCTCCGAGAACAGGTAATAGAGCCGCGGGTCCTGGCTGACAACCACGGCATCGGCCGGCGTGTTGTCCCGCACCCAGTGGGCCGTCTGAACGAACGCGCGCCAGGGCGGCGGATAGCACGCCAGGTGGTCGCCCTGCCTGTAGAACTTTATGCACCGCTGATTGTAGGCCACCCTTCGCACGTTATCCGATACCGTGAGAAAGACGAGGACCACTCCCACGGCGGGCAAGACCCACGCCGGTCGCCGAGCCCGCAGAAAATCAAAGCACCAGATGACGCCGGTCACCGCGTAGAGGATCAGAATCGGCAACAGCGGCAGAAGCAGCCGTCGATCCAACCAGACGCTCGGCCATACGAATATGGCGCCCGCGTAGAGCACCGCGAACAACTCGAGTACGCGTACGCGCCGCACTTCGCGGACCCAGGCCACCATGGCAAGCGCCAAAAGCAGCAGAGCGGCGAACAGAGCGATGAGGCTGAGGCCGCCACCCGGCGAAACGCCCGCCAGCGATTGCGGAAGCACATCCGCGCTGTACGCCCGCACGTTATTCACCGTCCGCGCCAGCAGCTCGCCGGGCCCTACGTATCCCAACTCCGGCGCGAAAGGATCGGCCAACAGGAAGTTCCCCGATCCTGCCACGGCAACCCGCGAGCCGGCGAGCCCGACCCAGAGCCACCAACCGCCCAGCGTCAGCGCAACGGGCACAGCCGTCTCCGCCAGCCGCCGCCATGACTTTCTCCAGGCCATCGCGATCAGCAACGCGAGGATCAGCGGCAGGCCCGGGGCCGAGGCGAGGAACGCCAGCAGGGCGGCCCCCACCGACAAGGCCAGCCAACGCAGCGACCCCTCGCTTCGCTCCGATGCCCAGAGCGCCAGCAGCGTCAGCGCCACGAACAGCGCATCGGCAAGCACCCAGTGCGAGTAGTAGAGAAGGACCGGACTCAGCGCCACCGGCGCCGCCGCTGCCAGCCCCCCTTCCCAACCCAGTCGTCGACGCGCCAGGCCAAAAAAGAACACGACCGCGAGTGTCGTGCAGATCATCGAGAGCGTCTTGAAGGCGATCAGTCCGCCGCCCAACATCCCCGCCACTGCCAGGACCGCGGGGTAAAGCGGCGGGAATCGACCATGCCGCGGGGAGTCGGGAAGTTCTATGTCGCGGTATCCCTGCCCCGACTCGATCGATTCCGCGAGGATCATGTACCCCGCGTTGTCGCCGCCGACGAACGGCTTCGGATCGAACAACAGCGCGGCCAGGACCACGTGTAGCGCCACGAGGCCGGCGAAACCGGCCCACCTGACCCGAGTCGTTGTCAGAACGCGCTTTAGCCGTTCCTCACCCGCCACCATCCCAGCCCTTCCACTCTCTTCAGTCGACGCGTCCCCGCCTCCTCATCGAGTCCCTGAGATCGTCCACCTCCGCCCTCAGTTGCGCCACCAACTCGGCGACGAAGCCAAAACCGAAGAGCGAGACGCCCATGACCTCCAGAAGCACCACGAGGTTGAGCAATGGCCGGAACCCCTGGCCCAACAACCGCATCACGATCGCGAAGCCGCCAACCAACAGGCCGAGGCCGATCAGCGCCAGCCCGGTGAAGCCGAAGAGCAGCATCGGCTTGCGGCTGAACAGAAGCAGGAACCAAACGGCGAAGAGGTCGAGCAGGCCGACGAACACGCGGCTCGACCCGCCATACTTCGACTCGCCCTTCGTGCGCGGGTACAGCGTCACGTCGATCTCGCTGACCCGGTAGCCGCGCG
Organism: Gemmatimonadota bacterium; assembly: GCA_039588075.1. Taxonomy (GTDB): domain Bacteria; phylum Gemmatimonadota; class Gemmatimonadetes; order Palauibacterales; family KS3-K002; genus JBDHAL01. Next base: position 10,712 of record JBDHAL010000102.1, read on the forward strand.
CGTGGGCGAGCACCACGAAGAAGCGGTGCCAGTCGTGCCGCAGGTGAATGTCGTCCAGTACTTCCTTACGAAAGATCTTGATCGAGTTCAGATCCCGGACCGGCACACGAAACGCCCGGCGCGACAGCATGTTGTAGATGCCAGACACCAGCCGCTTCTTGTACTTGCCGACCTTGCGGCCGCAGACGATGTCGTAGCCCTTCTCCGTCTCCGCCAGCAGCCGCGCAATCTCGTCCGGATGGTGCTGCAGGTCCGCGTCGAATAAGACAATCCAGTCCGTCTCCGCCGCCCGCGCGCCCGTGACCAGCGCTTCGGTCTTCCCCAGGTTCCGGGCGTGTCGCTCGAGCTTGAACCGTCGCAGACGGCCCGCCTCCCGCTTGGCGACCCGGACCGAGTCGTCGCTGGAGCCGTCATCGACGAATACGACCTCGCCGTCCAGTCCGTATTTCTCGAACGTCCCCGCCAGTTCGCTGAACAGCTCCGGGATGTTCTCGCTCTCGTCTAGCGCCGGTATGATGACGGTGAAATTGCCGGCCAGCGCGGGATCGATCCTGATGTCCGGCTGCGGTTGCGGCTCGCTGACCGCGGCCCGGTTCATACTCGCTTGCGCATGCGTGCGGACAGGATGCCCAGTTGGTCCCTGTACTTCGCAACGGTGCGGCGCGCGATGTTGATTCCCTCCCGCTTCAGGATGTCCACAATGGCCTGATCGGTCAGCGGTTTCTTGGGTTCCTCGTCACCCACCAGCTTCTCGATCCGCGCCTTGATGCCGCGGGCCGAAACGTCCTCCCCGGAATCGGTGGAGAGGCCGCTGGAAAAGAAGAACTTGAGCGGGAACACACCCCGCGGCGTCTGTACGTACTTCTGGTTCGTAACGCGCGAGACCGTCGACTCGTGCATGTTGATGACTTCGGCAACCTCGCGCAGCGTCAGCGGTTTCAGGTGCTCGATCCCTTCCTCGAAGAAATCGCGCTGCCGGTTGGTTATGAAGTTCATCACCTTGAGCATCGTCTGCCGCCGCTGCTCGATCGCCTGAAGCATCCAGTTCGCGTTGTTCAGCTTATTGGAGATGAACTCCTTGTTCTCGCCTTTGAACTTGCCCTTGTCCCTCGCGATCTCGCGGTAAGAGCGCGATAGCCTCAGCCGCGGCAACGCCGTGTCGTTGTGGAAGACGATGTACTCGGTGTCCACCTTCTCTACGACCAGGTCGGCTATGATGTAATTGCCCTCGCCGCCCGAGTACTGCAGCCCCGGCTTCGGATCGAGCTTGGCGATCTCATCCGCCGAGCCCTGCACTTCCTGCGGGCTGACCCCCAACTCTTTCGAGATCTCCGCCCAACGGTGGTTGACCAACTGCTCGAAATGCTTGTCGATGATCTCATAGACGAGAGAATCCGACATCTCCAAGTCGATGAGTTGGAGGAGCAGGCACTCGCGAAGGTTTCTAGCGCCGATTCCGGCGGGGTCGAGATACTGAATGATCTTGAGTGCGGCTTCGACCTCTTCCAGCGTAAAGGGCGGTTCCTCATCGAAACCGGCAGTCTTCGCCTCGTCGCTCTGCAGGTAGCCGTTTAGTGACTCGAGGACGTCCTCGAGCGAGCATGTTAGGAAACCCGCGTCGTCGATATTGCCGATGATCTCCTCGGCGATGATCACCTGCCGCGTGTCGAGCGGCAGCAAGACGATCTGATCTCTCAGGTGGTCGTAGAGGTCACGCGTCGCGACCGCGGTCGGTTCGTAATACTCCCTCTCCTCGTACTCCTCGCGGTGGCCGCCCGTCTCGTAGCCGTCCAACAGAATGTCTTCCCAATCGACTTCGTTCTCGTCCTCCTTGGTCTCGGTTTCGGCGTTGTCTTCAACCGAGTCCTCGGTCGGCTCGACAAGCTCGAGGAACGGGTTGGCGACGAGCTCCTGCTTGAGATGCTGCTGCAGGTCGAGGAGCGGCATGTAGAGGAGATCCATCGCCTGGTAGAGGCGCGGATTGATCCTCAACTCCTGCCCGAGTCTGACGCTTTGTTGTAGGCCGAGCTTCATCGGCGTCCCCTCTCCCTACAGACGAAAATCCTCGCCCAAATATAGCTTGCGGGCTTGAGAATCGTTAACGAGTTCTTGAGAAGTGCCCTCGATATGGATCTTCCCGTCAAACATGATGTAGGCGCGGTCTGTGATCGATAGCGTCTCGCGAACGTTGTGATCGGTGATCAGCACGCCTAACCCGCGACGCTTCAGGCCCGCCACGATCCGTTGAATGTCGTCTACGGCTATCGGATCGACGCCGGCGAACGGCTCGTCCAGCAGCATGAACTTCGGCTGTGTTGCCAGCGCCCTCGTGATCTCCAGCCGCCGCCTCTCGCCGCCCGACAGCGAGTAAGCCCTGTTCTTCCTCAGGTGCTTGATCGTCAGCTCGTCCAGCAGCTCCTCGAGTCGCTGATTCCTCTCCTCCTGCGATAGGGGCAGGGTCTCGAGGATCGCGTTGATGTTCTGCTCGACGGTCAGCTTGCGGAACACCGACGGCTCCTGCGACAGGTAGCCGATTCCCAGTCGGGCGCGCCGGTACATGGGCATGCGGGACAGGGGCAGATCGTCCATCGTCACCTCGCCGTTGTTCGGCGCCACCAGCCCGACGATCATGTAAAACGTCGTTGTCTTGCCGGCCCCATTAGGGCCCAGCAGGCCGACGATCTCACCCTGGCGCAGGTCGATATCGACCTCGTCTACCACGCGCCGCTTGCTGTAGATCTTCACCAGGCCCCGGGCCGCGATGTGGCTGTCGCCCGCCACCGGGGGTGCGGCGGTCGCCTCATCGACAGGCGCCAGGATTCGACGTTCGATTTCACGCTCGAGCAGCTCTCCGAACCCGGTTCTGTTGGCCCGGATCTCGCCCCATATGGCGCCGTCAACGGCGCCGTTGCTCGCCCAGGTACTTGTCGACCTCATCGAAGGTCATGCGGCGGATCTCGAACAAGCGGCGGCTCTCCGGCGATCCGTCCCTGGCCACCTCGCCGTAGCGGCTGAGGTAGGAGGCGCGGAACCCATCGACGAGCTGTTTCCTCGTGACGCGGCCGTCGTCGTCGGCGCCCTTGACGATTTCACGCACGGCGATGAGGACCGGCGCCTCGTGAACCGGAAGCTCCTCGATGAAGGCGCGGAAATCGCGCGTGGCCTCGCTCATCGCCACCCTGCTTGCGGCGATGGCGCCGCCGTCGTGTCCGCTACGATGGTCGTATCCGGCGGCGCCGCCAGCGTGTCTTGAAGCGCGGCGCTGTCCGGGGCGGGTGGCAACGGTTCCAGATACACGCCCGTACTCGGTCCCACCACCTGGGCGGTGGTCACCTCTCCGGCCTCCAGGAAGAGCGTTACGATCTGACCGATCACATAGTTGATCGCCGGCTGACCTATCGGGACCCCTTCCTCGTCCTCCTCAATGAGGTGGTAAAGAGCCCGGGCGTGCCCGGAGGCCACGAGATGGTCGAGCTGCGCCCTTTCCTCCTCCGGGAGGCTGGAG
>JBDHAL010000103.1:0-11069 GCA_039588075.1 Gemmatimonadota bacterium
GGACTCCGAGGTCATCGATCTATTTCGCAGGTACTGGCAGGTCCCGTTCAAGGGCTCGGACCACCTGACCTTCCCATCCGAAATCCCGAACCGGGAGATCGACTACATAATGTACCGGCCAAGGGACCGGTTCGAGATCACCGACTCATGGGTCGTTTACGAGCCACTTGTCTCGGACCACCGGCCTGTTCTGCTCGAGCTCAGGCTGCTTGGAGCTCAGAACTGACTACTGAGGAGTCGCCATGACGTTGCGCAGACGAGATTTCATCAAGACAGGTGCAGGAGCGGCGCTCGGCGCCTCGATGCTACCCGGCCCTCTGTTCGCAGGCAAAGCGGCATCCGAAGACAAAGTACGCGTCGCCTTCCTCGGCGTCGGTTTGCGAGGCACCTGGCACCTGAGGCTCTGTCTGCAGAGAGGTGACGTGGAAGTGAAGGCGGTCAACGACATAGTCCCCGAGAAGGTCGAGCGGGCACAGGCGCTCGTGGAGGAGGCCGGTCAAAAGAAGCCGAAGGGCTTCAGCAACGGCGAGGAAGACTTCCTCAACCTGCTGGAGCGGGACGACATCGATGCCGTGATCATCGCGTCCCCCTGGCTGTGGCATGCGCCGATGGCGGTGGCGGCGATGAAGACCGGTAAGGCGGTTGGCGTCGAGGTGCCGGCGGCCGTGACCCTAGAAGAATGCTGGGACCTGGTCCGAACGTCCGAGGACACGGGCATGCCCTGCATGATAATGGAGAACGTGTGCTTTCGTCGCGACGTCATGACCGTCCTCAACATGGTCAGGAAAGGGATGTTCGGTGAGCTGATCCATTGCCGCTGCGGCTATCAGCACGACCTTCGCGGGATCAAGTTCCAACCGGAGGCCGAGTACGGACCGAAAGGGCGGAACGAGTCCGTCTGGCGCGCCGAGCATTCGATCCGTCGCAACGGTGACGTCTACCCGACGCACGGCGTCGGACCCGTCGCGAAGATGCTCAACATCAACTCGGGCAACCGATTCCTGACGCTCACATCGATGGCCACGAAGTCGCGTGGCCTGCACAACTACATCGTCGACGTCGGCGGAGAGGATCATCCCAACGCCAGCTTGAAGTTCGCGCTGGGCGACGTGGTAACGACGATGATCAAGTGTGCGGGCGGCGAGACGATCCTGATCAGCCACGACACTAACCTGCCGAGACCCTACTCGCTCAACTTCCGGGTCCAGGGCACGAAGGGTTTGTGGACCGTCGACAATCGCTCGATCTACATCGAGGGCGTGAGCCCGGAGTCGCACCGCTGGCAACCGCTCGCCGATTACCAAGAAGAATACGACCACCCGCTCTGGCAGCGATACGAGGACCGCGCCACGGGCTCCGGCCACGGAGGCATGGACTTCTTCGTGGTCAACGCGTTCATCGAGTCGGTCAAGCGCGGAGTGGAGCCGCCCATCGACGTGTACGACGCCGCCGCCTGGAGCGTCATCAGCCCGCTATCCGAACGGTCAATCGCGATGGGCAGCGAGCCCGTCCCATTCCCCGACTTCACGGGCGGCATGTGGGTGACGCGCCGGAAGATCTTCGGGATGAGCGACGAGTACTGAGTTACCTTGAACATGAAAGAGCGTACTATGCGACGCGTGATACCTATTGGGGCGGGTGCGGCCGCGCTGCTGCTGGCCGCGGGGTGTGGCGAGCTGGGGCTCGAGAAGAAAGTTCTCGTGATCGGCATCGACGGCGTGCGCCCCGACGTGTTGGCCGAGCTCGAGACGCCGAACATCGACGCGCTCGTAGCCGACGGCTGCTTCTCCGCTACGGTCCAGACAAAGGCACAGACGATCAGCGGCCCGGCCTGGTCGAGCATGCTGATCGGAGCCTGGCCCGAGAAGCACCGGGTCATCAACAACGACTTAACGCCAAACAACTACGCCGAGTACCCCGACTTTTTGACCCGGCTGGAACTGGTCCGGCCCCGTCTGACGACCATCGCGGTGATCGACTGGCCGCCGCTCGGCACACCCGAATCGGGCGGTCCTCTAATCAGCGACTCGGTCGATGTGAAACTCAACTTCGATGGCGAGACCAACGGATATGAAGAGGCCGACGCCCAGTCGGTCGCCGCCATGGTACGATACCTGGCGAACCAGGATCCCGATGCGGCCTTCGTGTACATTGGTAACCCCGACGTCGCGGCCCACGACCACGGCGGTCGTTCGGAGGAGTATTACTCGGCGATCCGCACGGCCGACGCCCAGGTGGGCCGGCTCATCCAGGCCATGCAGGGTCGTCCGACCTACGAGGAGGAAAACTGGCTGGTCCTGATGAGCACCGACCACGGCCACAAAGACGAGGGCGGTCACGGCGGCCAGTCACCGGAAGAAGTGACGGTCTTCTACCTGGCCAGCGGTCCGTCGGCCTGCAAAGGCGCAGCGGAGGCTCAGGCGAACATCGCGGACGTAGCGGTCACCGCGATGACCCATCTGGGGGTGAGGATCGACCCCGATTGGGATCTCGATGGGCAGGTGACGGGTCTGAGCCGTTAGGCCAGGCCAGGAAGGAGAAGTCCCACGGCCAAACAGGAATCGCCGCACCTCGATATCCTGCGGCCCGCATTCGAGGAGCGCTACGGGCCGCCGGAGGCCACCCACCTGGTCCGCGCGCCCGGGCGCGTGAACCTGATGGGTGAACACGTCGACTACAACGGCCTCTCCGTGCTGCCGATGGCCCTGCAACGTCACGTGGCCGTCCTCTACCGCGAGCGCGACGACGATGTCGTCCGCCTCGCCAGCACCGACGAACGATACGCTCCCCGCGAGTTCAAGATCTCGGTCAAGATCAAGCCCTTCGACGATGGCGATTGGGGTAACTACGCGAAGGCCGCGGGCCAGGCGCTGGCGCAGCGACACGACATCAAGTTGGGCTTCGACGCTGTCGTGCATTCAGATGTTCCCGTCGCCGCCGGCCTCTCTTCATCCTCAGCGCTCGTCGTCGCCAGCGCCCTGACGTTCCTGCATGCCAACGATGTCTGGACCGAAAAGATGAAGCTCGCCGAGCTGCTGGCGGAAGCCGAGCACTACGTGGGCACGCAGGGAGGCGGCATGGATCAGGCGATCTGTCTGGCGGCCCGCAGACACTCTGCCAGCAGGATCGATTTTCATCCCCTGCGCCTGACCGCCCACCCCATTCCACCCGAGTGGCAGTTCGTGGTCGCCTCCAGCCTGGTGCTGGCGGAGAAGTCCGGAGACGCCCGGAAGATCTACAACGATCGGACCCGCGAGTGCCGCGAGGCTCTTTCACAGGTTACGGAGGCGCTGGGACTCGCCGGGGAAGTCGAATCGTACCCGGCCCTCCTGTCGAAGCGACCCCCGAACCAGCTGGTGAGCGCGGCAGAAGACGCATTGGACGAAACGCTGGCCCGACGGTTCCGGCACGTCACGACCGAAGGGGATCGGGTGCGCCGCGCCGAGAAGGCGCTGCTGGCCTACGACCTGAAGGGCTTTGGCCGCTTGATGGTCGAGTCACACCAGAGCCTGCGGGACGACTTCAGCGTCAGTATCCCGGAGCTCGACGAACTGACGGACATCGCCGGCCGGGCCGGCGCCGCGGGCGCCCGGCTCACGGGAGCCGGCATGGGAGGCTGCGTCGTTGCCCTGTGCCCGGAAAAGAAGGCAAAGAAGGTTATCAAGGCGCTGAAGGACCGCTACTACAGCGGGCGGGAGTTCGATGGGCGCCTCGAGGATCAACTGTTCATCGCCGAGCCCTCCGTCGGCGCATCGGTCAAGGCGGTTTAGAACCTACCGGGCAGTAAATCCGTAGTGTATTAGAGGAACCCAAGCACACAGATCGGCTGGCAACGGCGGGGTGGTGTGGGAGTGTCTATATAGATAGGGGGGCGAACCGGGGCCTCATACCGTGAACACAAAGCTGGATGACCTAAAGGCCGCACTATCCAACCGTTACGCCATCGAGCGCGAGCTCGGACACGGCGGCATGGCGGCCGTATATCTGGCGGAAGACCCCAAGCACCACCGCAAGGTCGCCGTCAAGGTTCTCAAGCCCGAGTTGACCGCCACGCTGGCCGCCGAACGCTTCCTCCGCGAAATCGAGATCGTCGCAAGCCTGACCCACCCCCATATCATGCCGCTGTACGACTCAGGTAATGCCAGCGGCTTCCTCTATTTCGTCATGCCCTACGTGGAAGGAGAGACGCTCCGGGACCGCCTGACGCGTGAAAGGCAGCTCCCGGTCGAGGAGGCGGTGCGGATCGCCGGTGAGGTGGCCGACGCGCTGGCGACCGCACACGAGCAAGACGTGATTCACCGTGACGTGAAGCCGGCGAACATCCTTCTCGAAGCAGGCCATGCCGTGGTTGCCGACTTCGGCGTGGCCCGCGCGGTGAGCGCCGCCGGCGGAGAGGAACTCACCGAGACCGGTCTGGCGGTGGGCACACCCACCTACATGAGCCCCGAGCAGGCGTACGGCGAGGAGGACATCGACAGCCGCAGCGATCTTTACTCGCTGGGCTGCGTGCTATACGAGATGCTTGTCGGCCAGCCGCCATTCGTAGGGCCGAATACCCGCGCGATCATCGCCCGCCACCTGGTGGACCCGGTGCCGCCGATCCGTACCGTGCGGCCGGACGTACCGCAGAACGTCGCGCGCAGTGTGCGCAGGGCGCTGGCCAAGTCGGCGGCGGACCGCTTTGCAAAGCTCACGCACTTCGCCGCGGCGCTCGTCGAAGAGGAAGCCGAGCCCGATGAGGCGACGACCGAATCCATCGCCGTGCTGCCGTTTGCCAACATGAGCGCGAGCGCAGAGGACGAGTACCTCAGCGACGGCATCACCGAAGAGATCATCAACGCGCTGACGAAGGTCGAGAACCTCCAGGTCGTGTCCCGGACCTCGTCCTTCGCGTTCAAGTGCAAGAGCCAGGACGTGCGCGCCATCGGCGAACAGCTCAACGTGTCATCGGTGCTCGAGGGCAGCGTCCGGCGGGCGGGAGACAAACTTCGAATCACGGCGCAGTTGATCAACACCGCCGACGGCTATCACCTCTGGTCGGAACGCTACGACCGCGAGATGGAGGACGTCTTTGCAATCCAGGACGAGATCGCCGAGGCCATCACTCTCGCGTTGCGCGTGATATTGACCGAAGATGAAAAGCGCGCAATCTCAAAGGCGCCGACGGCGAACGTCGATGCCTACGAGTACTACCTTCGCGGTCGACAGTTTTTTCACCAGAGCCGCCGCAAGAGCCTCGAATATGCCAGGCAGATGTTCCTGCGCGCCATTGAGGTCGACCCCAAGTACGCCCTGGCCTACGCCGGCGTGGCCGACTGCAACTCGATGCTCCACATGTACTACCCCGCCACCAAGGTCGATCTGAGCGAAGCCGACGCCGCAAGTCTCAAGGCGCTCGAACTCGACCCTCAGCTCGCCGACGCCCACGCCGCGCGTGGATTCGCGCTCTGGCAAATGGGGCAGGACGAGGAAGCCGAGCGCGAATTCGAGATCGCGATGAAGCTTGACGCCAATCAGTTCGAGGCCCGTTATTTCTACGCACGCTCCTGCTTCAGCAAAGGCGCACTCGAGAAGGCCGCCCGGCTGTTCGAGGATGCGGCTCGCGCCCGGGAGGATTATCAGGCCTGCTTCTTTGCCGCTCAGTCGCTGGCCGCGCTCGGACGCAAGGCCGAGGCGGAGAACGCCTACTGCCGGGCCCTCGAGGTAGCTCGGAAGCACCTGGAGCTCAATCCGGACGACCCACGAGCCGCTACGATGTGCGCCGTCTCGTGGTGCCGGCTGGGCCAGCAGGAAAAGGGGCTGGAGTGGGCCGAGCGCGCGCTTGCCATCGACCCCGACGACGCCGGCGTTCGCTACAACGTGGCCTGTCTCTACGCGCTGGAGGGAAAGGCGAACCGGGCCATCACCTGCCTCGAGAACGCGATCCAGGTAGGGTTTGGGAACAAGAACTGGATCGAGCATGACCCCGATCTCGACTCATTGCGGGGCTATCCCCGCTTCCAGACCCTGATCGAGAAGATGTGAGATCTGAACCGAATCACTCGAAGCCCACCTGCTGCAAGTTCTTGAACACCCCAACCGCCGCGATCACGACCGCGATCATACAAGCGGCGCCCAGCATCGGCCTGCCGTACAGGAAGAAGCCCGTCCCGAACAGCGCCGAATAGACCACGACACAGCCCAGGAACCAGGAGAGCATCGCCGCGGTGAAGCTCCCCTCCACAGGGCCGGTTTCTACGGCCGCACTCCAGCCGCGATTGAACGGTCGGATCTTGTCGTAGAAGGCCTGCAGGGTCGCCCTATCCGTGGGCGGCGTCATCATAGTAGCGGTCAGCCAGGCGACCGTGGTAATCGCCACGCCGAGAACGAGCTTCATGGACGGATGCACGGGGGCGAAGCCCAGCGCTTCGTGAACCAACTCGAAGTAGATGGCAACGAAAAACGAGACGACCATCGCCGACAGCTCGCTCCAGGCATTGATCCGCCACCAGAACCAGCGCAGCAAGAAGATCAGCCCCGTCCCCGCCCCGATCTGCAGCAGGATCTGAAACGCCTGCAGTGCGTTCTCGAGCCAAAGTGAAACGATCGAGGCGAGCATGATCAGCAAAACGGTTGAAAGGCGCCCGACCGCCACGTAGTGCTTCTCGCTGCGACTCGGCGCCAGGAACCGGCGGTAGAAGTCATCAACGATATAGGAAGCACCCCAGTTGAGATGCGTGCTGATGGTCGACATGTAGGCTGCGGCAAGCGATGCTACCGCGAGACCGAGAATGCCGTGCGGAAGAAAGACCAACATCGCCGGATAGGCCAGATCGTTCCTCACGATGGAAGGATCGAGACCCGGGAAGCTAGCCGTGATGGATTCCAGGTTCGGATAAACAAGGAGCGAGGCGAGCGCCACTATGATCCAGGGCCACGGGCGCAACGCGTAGTGGGCTATGTTGAACCAGAGCGTCGCTCTCATGGAGTCACGCTCGTTACGCGCGGCAAGCATGCGCTGGGCCACGTAGCCGCCACCGCCCGGCTCCGCCCCTGGATACCAGGTGCTCCACCACTGAATTGCCACCGGTATGATGAAGATCATCGCGGCGGTCTTCCAGTCTGTGAAGTCAGGCAAGAAGGATAGCTTGTCGTGTAGCGCCGGGTTCGTTATCAGGCCGGAGAGGCCGCCAACCTCGGGTTGGGCCAGGGCGTAATACGCCGCGGCCAGGGAGCCGATCATGGCGATGACGAAGAGCAACAGGTCGGTTACGACCACACCCCACAGGCCGGATGTGGCCGAGTAGAGGACCGTCACCGTCCCGGCGACGAACACCGTGGTGTACTTGTCGACGCCGAGCAGGATGCCGCCGATCTTGATGGCCGCCAGCGTGACGGTGGCCATGATCATCACGTTGAAGAAGACGCCCAGGTAAAGCGAGCGGAAGCCGCGCAGGAACGCGGCGACGTCTCCCGAGTAGCGCAGCTCGTAGAAGCCGATATCGGTGAAGACGCCCGACCGCCGCCACAGCTTGGCGTAGAAGAACACCGTGCACATCCCGGTGATCAGGAAGGCCCACCACGCCCAGTTCTGGCTCACGCCTCCGCTGCGCACCATGTCGGTGACCAGGTTCGGCGTGTCGGTCGAAAACGTCGTCGCCACCATCGAGGTGCCGAGCAACCACCAGGGCGCTTTACGCCCCGACAGGAAGAACTCCTGCGTCCCCTGCCCCGCGCGACGAGCGAAGATGAGGCCCACGGTGAGCGCGATGGCGCCGTAGAGTCCCACAACGAACCAGTCGAGGCTGACGAGCTGCATTGAAACGCTCCGCGAGTGCCGGTTTCAGGCTGGCCGCCGAGGGGGCCAGGACGTGTCGGGGTTGTAAATACAGTCGCCCCGGCCTCCGCGCCACCGCCAGGCCGAAGTCGCCGCCCGGCGCCGTGAACGCGACCCGACCGTCCGGCGGAGAATGGCGCGCCGCCCGTCACCGGCGCTATTTTGAGACGTCAATCCTACGCAACAGCGAGTGCTGGACGCCGAAGCGGAACAGGAGGTTGGCGTGATCTCCCGGCGCAAGATGCTGAAGACGAGTGGGGCCGCGATGGCGGGGATGGCCGCCATTCCGGGCGCCTGGCGGGGCCTCGAGGCCGCCCTGTGGGGCCAGGACCCCCAGCCGGAGCCGCTGCTCCAGTACGTCGACCCGTTGATCGGCACGGGCGCTCACGGCCACACCTACCCCGGCGCCACCGTGCCCTTCGGCATGGTACAGGTGAGCCCCGACAACGGGATCAACGGCTGGGATTGGTCTTCCGGGTACCACTACACCGCCAATCGCATCGCCGGCTTCAGCCACACCCACCTGAGCGGCACCGGCATCGGCGACATGTACGACATACTGTTGATGCCGGCGTTCACGGAGGGGCCGCCGCTACAGGACTACAGCAGCTCTTTCTCCCACGACGATGAAGTCGCGTTGCCGGGCTACTACTCGGTCAGGCTGCGAGATTCAGGAATCCGGGCAGAGATGACGGCCACGGAACGGGCCGCCATCCACCGCTTCACCTATCCGAACCCGGTACCGGGACTCGCCACGGCGATCGTCGTGGACCTCGGCCATTCGCTCAATTGGGACCGACCCACCGACACCGCCATCTTTATTGACGGCCCGACCAACATCTCCGGGCACAGGTTCTCCACCGGATGGGCGCCGGACCAAAAGCTCTTCTTCGCGATTCAATTCTCGCGCCCCTTCGTTTCGCACTGGCTGGAGAGTGACTGGTCGGCGCCCGGCCAGCATAGACAACTCTCCGGCGAGGAGGTGAGAGGCGCCTTCCAGTTCCTCTCGAGCCCCGGTGAGGGCATCCTGGTGAAGATCGGCATCTCACCGGTGAGCCCTGAGGGCGCCAGGCGCAACCTCCGCCAGGAGCTCCCGAACTGGAACTTCGATCAAGTTCGCCAGGACGCCGCGGCAAAGTGGGAGCGGGCGCTGAGCCGCGTTCGGGTCGACACGCCGAATCGCGATGACAAAGTGGTCCTCTACTCCGCCCTCTACCACGCGATGCTCGCGCCGCAGCTCTTTTGCGACACCGATGGCTCCTACCGCGGGCCCGACGGCGCGATCCACCAGACGCGTCGCTTCGACAACTACTCGACGTTCTCTCTCTGGGATACCTTCCGCGCCGAGCACCCGCTCCTGACGCTCGTGCAACCGGAGCGCGTGAACCACCTGATTCAATCGATGATGGCCTTCTACAGGGAGAGCGGTTTGCTGCCGGTCTGGTCGCTGGCCGGCAACGAGACCAACACGATGATCGGCTATCACTCGGCGCCGGTGATCCTGGAGGCGACTTCGAAAGGGCTGACCGACGTCGACCCGGCGGAAGCGCTGCAGGCGATGAAGCGGAGCGCCTACCAGCGAGCCGGCGGCCTCCAGTATTACCAGATGCCCGAGGCCGTTAGCCTGGCCGAAGCCCGGCAGGCGGAGGCCAGGCCGGACATGCAGCGAATCGACGAGATGAAACGGGACGACATCAGGCGCCTTGGCACCCTGATCAGCGGCTACTCCGAGTCCTCGTCCGGCAACACGATCGGCTACCACTCACCGTATGCGAACGTCAACTCGGCGCTCATCGCACGAACCGGCGATGGGACCGACTCCATCGAGTGGGACACCGACGCCGTGCCGGAGTCGGCGGCGGGCCGCCCGCTGTCCTTCATCTGGCTTGCGGGCATCGATGCCGGCGACAGCCGGCGGCGCTTTGATCTGACTGTCAACGGCAGTCACTGGCTCACCTTCAGGGGCCTGCGCGAGTCCGATAAGACCCTTCGCGTAGATGGCCCCGGCGGCGCGATCCTCAGGTTCAAGGCCACACACCGTGACCAGCACAACGATCTTTTCGGATTCATGTCGCTGAATCTGCCGGCAGGCCTGGCGGCGGGTCAGAGGCTGCGAATACAGGTGACCGGCGAGGCCGCCGGTGGCCGCGATTGGTACATGACCTTCCAGCACGCGGTAAAGAACCAGGTCACCGCCGACAACGTGTACGGGCTCGTTCGATACGCGGGTCGCCTGCGGCAAATCGTCCGGGTGGACGTCGAGTATTTGGGCGTCTCCGGAAATGGGTTCGTTCGAGTCGGCGAGGAGGAGCCGGTCCAGGGGAAGCTCGAGTTCGGCAACAGCCGATTCCTGCTGCCGGCTCCACTGGCGCAACAGGAGACGCCCATCGAGATCAGCGCGACCTACGGTGACAGTACGATCGGGGCGAGCGAGATCCGCTTGCGACCGGTGAACCCCTACAACTACCTCCCCGCCGACTGGGAGAACGAGTCCGTCTCGAAGACGCTGGAGTACGCATACGACGATTGGTGTATCGCCGAGATGGCGCTGATGCAGCGCGATTCCGATGAGTGGGTCTTCCGAGACCGCGCCGGCTACTATCGCAACGTGTTCGACCCGGATACGCGGTTCATGCGCGGCCGCCTCTCCGACGGCACCTGGAGAACGCCCTTCTCCCCGACATTCTCGGAACACCGGCAGGACGACTACACCGAAGGCAACGCCTGGCAATACTCCTGGTACGTGCCACACGACGTGCGCGGTCTCATCCAGTTGATGGGTGGACGGGAAGCTCTCATCGCAAAGCTCGACGAGCTGTTTGAACAATCATCGGACATCGAAGGAACGAACGCTTCGCCCGACATCAGCGGCCTGATCGGCCAGTATGCCCAGGGCAATGAGCCGAGCCAGCATATCGCCTACCTCTATGCTTATGCCGGCGCGCCCTGGAAGACGCAGCAACGTGTACGACAGATCATCGACACGCTCTATGGTACGACGCCGGAGGGATTGCCCGGCAACGAGGACTGCGGCCAGATGTCCGCCTGGTACATCTTCAGCGCCATCGGGTTCTATCCTGTCAACCCGGCGGAAGGGATCTACGTCATCGGCGCGCCTCGCTTCGAGCGAGTCTCCATCGAAATCGGCGAGGGGACGACGTTCACGGTGGAAGCGCCGGGCGTGTCCGAGTCGAACAAGTACATCCAGTCTGCTACCCTGAACGGACGGGCCCTCGACCGCTGCTACATCACC
>JBDHAL010000104.1:0-10983 GCA_039588075.1 Gemmatimonadota bacterium
GGATTGGCGATTTGTCATTTGGCGATTCAAGGTTGAAGTGCCCCCTTCGACAGGCGGTGTTCGGTGTGCGGTGTTCGAAATTGCAGTACTTACCTTCTCCTGCCTCCGCCGCGGCTGCGGCTTCTACTATAGCTCTGCGTCCGCTGCGCGCCGCGCTGACGATTCTGGTCTTCGCGACTCAGGTTACCGCTGCGGTTCGTCGTCGACTGGCGCGTAGATGGCTGCTGACGCGCGGCATCCCGGGAGCGGTCGCCACCCTGCCCGCCACCCTCGACGCGAGAGCGATCCGCCTGGTTCCAGTTCTGGTTGTCGCGCATCTGCCAGCTTCCGTCCTGGTTGCGCCGGTAGACATTCCCGCTGTTGTCCGTGAAGACGTTGTTATCTCGCCCCTGTGCGCGCTGCGGCTGTGACGTTGCCGGCCGCTGGCCGGCCTGGGTGCGAGCGGCCCCGCCGCTGCGCTGTCGTTGCGACATCTGCGATCGGGCGGTGCCCCGATCGACGTTGCGGGCGGCGTTGCGCTGCCGGTTGTAGACGTTGGAGTTACGCTGGCCGGCCGCGTAGCCGGCGCGGTAACCCCTGCGATAGCCCTGTCCGTAACCTCGGTGGTAGCCGCGGTGGTAACCGTGGCGATAGCCGCCCGGGCCCCACCAGCCGCGGCGCCAGTAGGAGGGGCCGGAGTAGAAACCGAAGTGGAATGCGCCGTAGCCGACGCCAAACCCGAAGCTCCAGCCGTACCAGGGATTGTAGCGGATGTGGAAGCCCCAAGTCACCGGCCGCGGGTAGTAGTAGTAAGGGCTGACCCAGGGATGGTAGTAATAACCGGTGCCATACACGACGGTCGGGCCATAGCTGTAGCTCCAGGTGTAGCCCGGCGTGTAGCCTACGTATACGATCTCCGGCGTATAATCATAGACGTAGACGTACTTGACGTTGTAGTTCGGATTCTCGGGCGGAATATCCTGCACGTCGTCCGGTACTTCCACGGTCACCGTGTAAGGGCCGGTCGGATTGTTGGACATATACCAGACGGCCTCATCGCACACGTAGTACACTCCGCCAATCTCCAGCACCTGGGATTCGGTGTTAACCGCGTACCTCATCTCGGTGCCCTCGATGACCTCGAACTGGGGGTCTCCGTCGTAGGTGACCTCGAGCGTGCCGTCACGGTGGATCGCAGAGGTTTGCGGGATCGAGTGGTCGAGCACGGCGTCCATGGCCTCGTCGGTGCCCGCCACGTACGGCAGGACGCTTCCGCGCGCCGACTCCGGCGGGATCATTGCAAAGTCGCCCGGTAAGGAGTCCGATGGCACGAATATCCACGGCCCATCGAGGGTGCCGGCCGAATACCAGCGACCGGCAAGCACGATATAAAACTTTTGCGTGTCGATCTCGCGGAAGACGTCGCTCTCGGTGTTGTTGATGTAGAGTAGATCCGTCCCATCGACCGACGCGTACTGGGGTGGCCCATTGCTGATGATCAGTTCGGTGGGCTCGGTGGCAACGACGACGACCAGGTTCTCGATCTCGAACGTTGCCGTGTCCTCCTCCGCCAGCTCGGCCTGAGCCGTGTCCGGCGGAACCAACGACGCCACCTTCTCCGGAGTGTTGCTCGAGAGGGCCCACGGCCCCATCACGTCCGTCGCGCTGAACCAGGTCTCCTGGCCGGCGTACAAGTAGTAAGCACTCGTGGCCGGATCGTGGATGATGGCGAACGGAGTGTTCACCACGCGCTGCATGTCCGTGTTCTCCACGTCGTGCATCACTGGATCGCCCTCCAGAAGAACCAGGATGGAGGGCTCGGTGGTGAAGAGGATCGTCGGCGGCGCCGTCGCCAGGTTCTCGGACGCCGCGTGCTCGTGTTGGGCCAGTTCGATGCCGGTCTGGATACGATCCAAAGAGATGGTCATATCCCAACTGGGCACCTCGAGCTCGAGGATGCCCTTCAGCTGGTTCTGCTGATCCTCGGTTACCTCGGGGAATCTCACACGCGGAACGTGGAACTCGACGATGTTGGCCGTGCGGGTCTCACGGTCGGTCTGCAAAAAGGCCGCGAACCAAAAGGCGCCAAAGGTCGGCTCCGTCTGGCCGTCCATGGTGACCGAGACCGCCGCGCGCCCGGTGAGGCTGTCGCCCTCGAAGGCCTCCAGCTGCGGTTGGTAGATTACGATCGTTGCCCCGGCAACGCGCATTTCCCGCGGCCACCCGATGTCGTCGTCCTGAGCGACGGCGGCGCCGGCCAGTCCGGCGATCATCGCGCCCAGCATAGTGAAAGCCCGTACCCACGTGCTCATGATATTCGATCTCCCCGAGCGCATAGCCCGCCGACGCGGTATGCCGCCCTCTCGCCATTGCTCTCTCTCTGGACGCCGGTCGCACCTTCGTCCTTTTTGCAATCGACGTCCACGACGCGTCACCAGTCAAGCGGCGCCGGTTGCGGGGCCGCCGGGAGGGCCGTAGTCTGCGCAACCTTCGAGAGGGGCCCGGCAACAGCCAGCAGCCCGGATCGGGCCCAAAGGCCAGCGGATTGGGATTTCGGTCGCCCTCTCACGAGACTAACCTTCCCAAGCATAGGAACGATATGGCTTCGAGACTTCTGATCTTCATCCCGGCGCTGGTCTTCTGCCTGGGATGCACCTCCGACTCGGGCTCAGATGAGGGGGCAGCCGTGGACACAGTCACCACCGAGAGCGGACTCCAGTACATTGTCCTCCAGGCCGGCGACGGCGCGCAGCCGGAGCCGGGCCAGACCGTCAGCGTGCACTACACCGGCTGGTTCACCGACGGCGGCAAGTTCGACAGCTCGGTTGACCGCGGCGAGCCGTTTGACTTCCCGCTGGGCCAGGGGCAGGTGATACGCGGGTGGGACGAGGGCGTGGCGCTGATGCGTGTGGGCGAAAAGCGGCGCTTCATCATTCCGCCGGCGCTGGCGTACGGGGAGCGCGGCCACCCGGCCGGGATCCCACCGAACTCGACGCTCATCTTCGAGGTCGAGCTTCTGGGCATCGGCGAGTAGCACGGCCCCGGAAGCGCCGGGGATGAGGGCTCAGGTTACACGGATCGACGGGGATACAATGAGCGAGAGCAACGAGGTCGCGGTCCGTTGCCGGGGCCTCAAGAAGCGCTACGGGGACGTCGTGGCGGTGGACGGGCTCGACCTCGAGGTCGCCGGCGGCGAGTGCTTCGGCCTGTTGGGTCCCAACGGAGCCGGCAAGACGACGACGGTCGAGATCCTCGAGGGCCTCCTCAAACCGGACGCGGGCGAGCTGGAAATCCTCGGCATGCGCTGGGGAAAGGACGACCGGGCGCTGAGACAGCGTCTCGGCGTCCAGCTCCAGGAGACACAGCTGGCCGAGAAGCTGACGGTGGAGGAGACGCTGCGGCTCTTTCGCAGCTTCTTCCATCGCGGCATCGCCGTCGATCGGGTCATGGAGATCGTCGGTCTCGAGGAGAAGCGCACCGCCTGGATCTCTCGACTCTCCGGCGGCCAGCAGCAACGGCTCGCCATCGCCTGCGCCCTGGTCAGCGAGCCCGAGCTGCTTTTCCTGGACGAGCCGACCACCGGTCTCGATCCGCAATCGCGCCGGCAGCTCTGGGACCTGGTTCTCGAGTTCAAGGCATCGGGAAAGACCGTCCTGCTCACCACCCACTACATGGAAGAAGCTCACCGGCTTTGCGATCGGGTCGCCGTCGTGGACCACGGCCGGATCATCGCGTTGGGCACTCCTTCCGAGCTGATCGCCGCCCTGGGCGCCGAACACGTGGTCGAGTTCGCGCTGGAGCGCCAGGTGCCCGACCTGGACGCCTGGCTGCGCTCCGTGCCCGGCGTTCAGGACGTTCGGCGCGAGAGAGAGGGCATCTTCCTCACGGTGAGTGAGGTTCACCGCACCGTACCGGCTCTGCTCGCGGCCCTCGAGGAACGAGACCTGGTGATGTCCGGACTGACCACCCACCACGCCACGCTCGAGGATGTCTTCGTCTCACTCACCGGCAGGCACCTGAGAGATGGCTAGCGCCCAGCACCCTCTCTTCGAACTCACTCGAGCCCGTATCATGGAGTTCCTGCGGGAGCCCGAGGCGATCTTTTGGGTCTTCGTCTTTCCCGTGCTCCTGGCGCTTGGCCTCGGTATCGCCTTCCGCAACCGCCCGGCGGACTCCCTCCCCATCGCGGTGCAGGAAGGGCCGGGGGCCCAGGCCCTGGTCCAGGCGCTCGACAGCTCGTCCGATCTCCGGGTGCGCCTCTTGTCGCCGGATTCCGCCCGCAACCAGTTGCGCACCGGCAGGGTCGCACTCGTCGTCGTCACGGGGGACTCGACGACCTACGTCTTCGACCCCACCCGCGCCGAAAGCCGCCTGGCCCGCCGCGTCGTCGATGACGCCCTACAGCGCGCCGCCGGCAGGCAGGACCCCATCTCGGTTGACGACAGATACCTCACCGAGCCCGGGTCCCGATACATCGATTTCCTCATCCCCGGCCTCCTCGGTCTCAACCTCATGGGCAGCGGCATGTGGGGGATCGGCTTCAATATCGTCCAGGCCCGCCGCAAGAAGCTGCTCAAGCGCCTCCTCGCCACACCCATGCGCAAAAGCCACTACCTCCTCTCCTTCATGTTCTCCCGCTTCGTCTTCATGGTCCTCGAGGTCGCCGCCCTGGTCAGCTTCGGATGGGTCGTCTTCGACGTCAGGGTCCACGGCTCTGTCCTCGATCTCTTCTTCGTCTCCATCTTCGGTGCCCTCGCCTTCGCCGGCCTCGGGCTCCTCGCCGCCAGCCGCGCTCGCACCATCGAGGGCGTCTCCGGCATCATGAACGTCGTCATGATGCCCATGTGGATCTTCTCTGGCGTCTTTTTCGCCTACACCAACTTCCCCGATGCCCTACAACCTCTGATCAGGGTCCTGCCCCTCACTCCCCTCATCGACGCCCTCCGATCCGTCATGATCGACGGCGCACCGCTCTCCGCCGTCCTCGGCCAGCTCGCCATCGTCACCGCTTGGGGCGCCCTCTCCTTCGCCGCCGCTCTCAAGATCTTCCGCTGGACCTGACATATGTCCTTGACAACTCAGAATCGGCCACTATCTTGGAGGGCTGTCCACCCCGAGGTCTTTCATTGAAACTTCTGGGCCGGCTCGGTGTCTTATTTGGTGCCGGCATTACGGAGCCTGAAAAGGCCCCCTCCGCCACCCAACGGAGGGAACCGGACTGGGGTGAGTGGGGTAACCGGTTGGTCTAAAGCCCCTTACGGGCTTGAGGTATAAAGTAAGGACTCTTACGGTATTGAGTCAGAACACGGAAGTCATGAGTAGAGCGATGCTGAAGAAGCGAGAGGCAGTGAAGACGAAGCGGATGGCCAGCCAGGCCCTGAAGAGCCGGGTGGCGGGGGACGATTCTGCCCTTGATCAATATCTCCAGGACGTGAGCCAGCACGACCTGATCACGCCGGTTGAAGAGATCCGGCTGGCGCGTCTGGCGCAGAAGGGGGACACGGACGCGATACAGGCGCTGTGCAAAGCGAACCTGCGGTTCGTGATCTCGGTGGCGAAGAAGTACCAGGGCCGGGGCCTGCCGCTGAGCGACCTGATCCAACAGGGCAACCTGGGTCTGGTGACGGCGGCGATAAAGTTCGACCCGGACCAGGGCGTGAAGTTCATCAGCTACGCGGTGTGGTGGATCCGGCAGGCGATCCTATCGGCGCTGGCGCACCACGGGCGTTCGGTGCGTGTACCGCTGAACCGGGCGGCAGAGCTGTCGAAGATCCTGAAGACGCGGCAGTCGCTGAAGCTGATGCTGGATCGGGAGCCGACGAGCGAGGAGATCGCGCGGAAGCTCAAGATGAACCCGCAGACGGTGGAGATGCTGGAAGCGCTGAACGCGGGCGAGGTCCGGCTGGACGCGCCGATTGGGGACAGCGAGGACAGCAGCCTGGTGGAGCGATTCGTAGCCGAAGAGACGACGACGGCCGTATCCGAGGTTGAGGACCGGCTGCTGCAGGAGCAGATCAGCGAGGCTCTGAGCACGCTCCGAGAGCGTGACGCGTTTGTGCTGCGGCTTTATTACGGGCTGGGCGACGGGCGCGAGCACACGCTGGAGGAGATCGGCCAGAAGCTGGGGATCACGCGGGAGCGTGTGCGGCAGCTGCGCGACCGCGCTCTGAAGGAGCTGCGGGAGGGCGACAACGGTTCCGCTCTGGCGAGCTTCGCGGCGGCCTGAGGGCCGGACTCGGGAGAGATGAGGGCGCCAAATCGGCGCCCTCTTTTTTTTGTGACCTTGCTCGACCCAGCGCAAAAGGCCAGCTTTCGCCCCGCGAACGACACACAGCAATCGCTCTTACCGGAACGGATGCGCCAATGAAGAATCTCCGTCTGCCGACCCTGGTATTCGCCGGACTCGCCCTGCTGGTTCAGGCGGGCCCGCTCGCCGGCCAGAGTACATCGGCGCGAGCGCCGCTGGACCCGGCCCAGTATCTCGGTCACCCCGTCGGCGCCGATTTCAAGCTTGCCGGTTGGGAAACAATCACCAGCTACTTCAACAACCTGGCTTCCGCCTCGCCGATGGTGAGCCTGGAGACTCTGGGGAGCACGACCCAAGGGCGGCCCTTTCTGGCGCTTACGATCAGTTCGGCGCAGAACCTGGGCCGGTTGGAGGAGATCCAGCTGAACCAGGCCAAGCTGGCGGATCCGCGATCGCTGGAGGAGGGCGAGCTGGAGGCGCTTCTGGAGACGCAACCGGCCGTGGTATTGATTGCCAACAACATCCACTCGACGGAGATCGCGTCGAGCCAGGGCGTAATGGAGCTGGTGTACTCGCTGATCAGCGATCCCGAACTCGCCGAGGCGTTGGAGGACGTGGTGGTGCTGATCATCCCGTCCGTGAATCCGGACGGGCAACAGATGGTGACGGAGTGGTACGCGCGCACGCTGGGCACGCCCTACGAGGGGAGCCGGATGCCGTGGCTGTACCACTACTACGTGGGCCACGACAACAACCGTGATTGGTACATGCTCACGCAGGTCGAGACCCGTTTGCTGACCGAGTTGTTGTATGACCGCTGGTTCCCGGAAGTCGTGTACGACGTTCACCAGATGGGCGGCCGGGGGGCGCGGTTCTTCGTGCCGCCATTCGACAATCCTCCCAACCCGAACCTCGATCCGCTGGTGGTCCGGATGATCTCGCTGTACGGGATCCAGATCTCGACCGACCTGGCGGCGGCGGGGAAGTCGGGCGTGGTCAATTCGCTGAGCTTCGACCTCTGGTGGCACGGCGGCCTGCGAACAGCGCCGGCCCGGCACAACATGGTGGGGATCCTGTCCGAGTCGGCCAGCGCGAGGATCGCATCGCCCACCTTCCAGACGCTGGATGAGCTGCGACAGCCGCAACGATCGATCGCTTTCCCCGACCCGTGGCCGGGCGGCTGGTGGCGGCTGCGCGACATCATCGACTACCAGTTGATCGCGGCGCGATCGGTGATCGGGCTGTCGGCGCGACAGCGACGCCAGCTGATCAGCAACTACGTGGAGCTGGGCCGCCGAGCCGTGGAGGCCGGTCGCAGCGAGCCCCCGTTCGCCTACGTCGTGCCCGAGAATCAAACGGATCCGGGTAGCGCCGCCCGGATGCTGGAGATCATCCGTCAGGGTGGCGTGGAGATCCACCAGGCCACGGTGCCCTTCGAGGCCGACGGCGTCGAGTACGCGGCCGGCGACTGGGTCGTGTTGATGGCCCAGCCCTATCGGGCGCACGCCAAAGACCTGCTGGAACGCCAGGACTACCCCGACCTCCGGCTTTACCCCGGCGGTCCCCCCGACGCTCCCTACGACGCGGCAGGCTGGACTCTGCCGCTGCAGATGGGGGTGGAAGCGGTCGAAGTGAAGACCCCGTTCGAGACGCAACTCCGCATGCTGGACGGGGAAATCAAGCCGCCGGCCGGGAGCGTAGATGGTTCCGGGCCCAGCTTCGCCCTGGACTATTCCTCCAACGCCGCCAACCTGGCGGTGAATCGTGCGCTGAGCGGCGGTGGCCGGGTCGCCTTCCTCTCGGAGCCGGCCGGCGACCGGCGCGCTGGGAGCGTCGCCGTGCAGGGTCCGGGCATCCGCGAGATCCTGGACGATCTGTCGGAGAACGAGGGGCTTTCCGCGCAGGCTTTCAACTCGAGCTTCACGGGCTACAGCGTGGACGGCGTGCGGGCCGGGCTCTATCAGCCCTGGACCGCGTCGATGGATGAAGGCTGGACGCGCTGGGTGTTCGACGAGTGGGACCTTCCCTATAGCACGCTGCACGACGCCGAGATCCGCGCCGGCAACCTGCGGGCTCGCTATGACGTCATCATCCTGCCCGACCTTTCCCCGGGCTCGATCATCGAGGGTCGCACGCCGGGAACCGTGCCACCGGAATACACGGGCGGCCTGGGCGACACCGGGGTCGCAGCCATTCGTGACTTCGTGAGGGCCGGCGGAACGCTGGTCTGTCTCGATGCCTCATCGAATTTCGCCATCGAGCAGCTGGGCCTGCCCGTCAAGAGCGTGAAACCCTCGTTCCAGGAGCAGCGCTCGGGACAGGCGTTCTACGCACCTGGCTCGATCCTGGCCGTGACCCTGGACACGAGCCACCCGTTGGGCTACGGGATGCCGCAAGAAGCGGCGATCTACTACTCCAACAGCCCGATCTTCGAGGTCGAGGACGGAGCCGAAGGCGTGACCGTCGTGGCGCGCTACAGAGAAACGGGCCAGCTGCTGAGCGGATATGCCCTGGAGAGCGATTTCTTGAGCGGCAAGGCGGCGCTTGTCGAGGCGCGCTCCGGCGATGGGCGCGTCGTTCTGTTCGGCTTCAAGCCCCAGTACCGCGGACAGTCACAGGAGACCTTCAAGGTCCTCTTCAACGCCATCTACATGAGCGCTGCCGGCGGACCGGAGCGCGTGGTGTTCTAGTTGGAAGGTGACACGCTGGTCCGGCGCTTCTCACAACCGGCGGTCGCCCTCGAAACGGCGTTTCTGACCAGCGGCCTTCCCGGAGAGGCCCGCTTCGACGCCGCACGCCGCATGGCCGCGGCCGTCCGGGCAGAGGACGCCGTTCCCGCCTTCACCGGCGTTCTGGATGGCCGGCCCATCGTAGGTCTCGAGCCCGACGAGCTCCAGCGGCTCGCCGTTAGCGACCTGAAGCTCAGTACCCGCGACCTGGCGGCGGCCCTGGCCCGGGGCGATAGCGGCGGCACTACCGTCGCCGCCACGATCTTCCTCGCCCAACGCGCCGGCCTGCCGCTCGCCGCCACCGGCGGCATCGGCGGCGTGCACCCGGCTCACGGCCCACCCGATGTCTCCGCCGACCTCCACGAACTGGCCCGCACTCCCGCTGTGCTCGTCTGCTCGGGCGCCAAGGCGATACTCGACCTGCCGGCAACCCTCGAACGCCTCGAGACGCTGAGCGTTACGGTCGTCGGTTACCGCACGGACGAGTTCCCCGCCTTCTGGTCGGCGGAAAGCGGTCTGCCGGTCGGCACGACCGTCGAACGGGCCGACGATGTCGCGGCGATCTATCGACAGCAACGGGCGCTGGGAACGCCCGGCGCGATCCTCGTCTGCGTGCCGCCTCCACCGGACGCGGCGCTCTCCCGCGACGAGAGCGAGGACGCCGTGGCCCAAGCTCTTGCTGCGATGCGGGCGGCGCGTGTGGAAGGTGCGGCTGTCACTCCCTTCCTGTTGGCGAAGATCGTCGAATTCACTGAAGGGAGGTCGCTGCGGGCGAACCTGGCGTTACTGGCTAATAATGCGGGCGTGGCGGGGGGGATCGCGGCGGCACTGGCTCGGGAATGAAGGACACTGACGTGACTGTTTCGACAACGACAACGACAACGAGAAACGAGAAGCAACGGCACGTGACGAAATAGGCGGCGGACGATCACCCCATCAACATCTTCTCGTTTCTCGTTGTCGTTGTCGTTGTCGATACAGTCACGCAGTGTCCTTTTATCTAGCCGACATTAAAGCTCGCCCTCCATCAATCGAGTGGATCCCCCCGGTTATCCAGGTTGCTTCATCCGAACACAGAAAGGCGCACAGCGCGGCGATCTCGTCCGCCCTGCCCACCCGCCCCAGCGGGTGTGTCGTTTTCGAGTGCTCC
Organism: Gemmatimonadota bacterium; assembly: GCA_039588075.1. Lineage (GTDB taxonomy): Bacteria > Gemmatimonadota > Gemmatimonadetes > Palauibacterales > KS3-K002 > JBDHAL01. The sequence continues at coordinate 10,106 of JBDHAL010000104.1, forward strand.
AAGAACGCTTCATAGTCCGCAACCGTGTTCGTCACCGTGTGTAGCTCGGTCACGACGACGCCCGGGTTCACCGCGTTCACGCGCACTCCGTGCGGCGCCAGCTCGAGCGCCACACACTGCGTGAACATGTCCACCGCCGCCTTCGAGGAGCAGTAGCCGAGCAAGTTGCCGTAGGGGCGCAGGCTGGTGACGGACGAGACGTTGACCACGGCACCACCGTTCTCGACCAGATGCGGTGCTACGTGGCGTGTCACGTGATAGATGCTGTCGACGTTGCTCGCGTATAGCCGCTCCCATTCCTCTGGCGGCGTGTCCAGAACACCGCCAGTTCCGATCACTCCGGCCGCGTTGATCAGGTAGTCGATGCGACCCAACACATCGATGCAGCGATCGACCGCAACGCGGGCCTGGTCGTCGTCGCACAGATCGGCGACCACGTAGTTCTCGAACGTTTCCTTCAGCCGCTCCTCGCGCCGGGCAACGGCGAAGACCGACGCGCCTTCCCCCTGAAATCGAATACCGCAGGCGCGGCCGATGCCGCTGGACGCGCCCGTCACGACCACGACCTTCCCATCGAATCGCATTGTTCCTCCGCTTTCGTTGCAGTCAGGGCAGACTACTGCAACACGGCGGGGACGGCAACATTGAACATTCAATTCTTGATTCCTAAGGAATGTCGAACACCGCACACCGAACACCGCCTTTAGAAGGGCGCACTTCAATCATCAATCATTGAGACCGAATCACTGATGTCGAAGATCTTCTGACTCTCAGAGCCCCCGAATTTGTGCCGTTACTGATTTGGTCTTAATGATCCATGATCAAGCCTTGCAGTGCGCCCTTCTCAAGGCGGTGTTCGGTGTGCGGTGTTCGACATT
>JBDHAL010000105.1:0-16018 GCA_039588075.1 Gemmatimonadota bacterium
CAGAATCGATCGTCGGCGCGCAGTTGAAGTACAGGTGGCCAGAGCTGGAGCCCGATCGCGATCGGTACGATCTGCAGGCGATACTTCAAGACCTGGCGTTTCTCGAGCAGCACGGCAAGAAGCTCTTCGTCCAGCCACAGGACGTTTCTTTTGAAGAGGCTATCGTCAACGTTCCCGACTATCTCCGCGATGACCCGGCGTTCGGTGGCGGTGTGGCGCGTCAGTATTCCTTCGAAGATGACGACGAGACGGTCCCGATCGCCGAGGGATGGGTGGCGCGGCGGTGGGATCCTGCGGTGCGCGCTCGCTTTATCAAGCTACTCCAGGTCCTCGCTCAGGAGCTCGATGGGCGGATTGAAGGGTTGAGCCTCCCCGAAACGTCCATCGGATTCGGCGAGGGCGGTGAACTGCACCCCCCGGGTTTCACCTACGAGAGTTACTTCGAGAGCGTAAGGATCTTGATGACTGCGGCCCGGGAGGCTTTCCAGCGGTCCCACGTGATCCAGTACGCCAACTTCATGCCTGGCGAGTGGATTCCGGACAACGACCATGGCTACCTCCGTGGTGTTTATGAGCACGCGGACAGGATTGGGGCGGGCATCGGCGGCCCTGATCTTCTGCCGCACCGCAGATGGCAGCAGATTCATAGTTATGCGCTTATAGCGGCCCGCAAGCCAAACACCGTGGCCGGCGTCGCCGTGCAATGGGGAAACCTCGAGGATAGGAACCCCGCCACGGGCGCGCGGGTGACGGTTGACGAGCTGTACAGGTTTGCGCAAGATCGCCTGCGGCTCGACTATATCTTTTGGGGGATACAGGAGCCGTACTACTCTGATGAGATCTTGCCGTACCTTAGCGACCTCGCGCGAGGCGATGGACGCTGACGCGCCACGGGCGGTTCAGTGCGACGCCGTAGAGACAGAATGGAAATTAAGACGAAACGAGCGTATGAGAGCCCAAGCGAGACCGATGGCTATCGGATCCTCGTTGATCGCCTTTGGCCCAGGGGTATATCGAAAGAGAAAGCAAAGATAGACTTTTGGCCTAAGGAACTTGCCCCCTCAACTGAGCTTCGCCGCTGGTACCATCACGATTCCCCCCAATGGCCTGAGTTCAAATCTCGCTACTTTGCAGAGCTAGATGGTAATCCAGAGCTGGTGAAGGAGCTTCTCGAGTGGGTGAGTAAGGGAGTCGTTACTTTCGTTTACAGTTCAAGAGAACAACGGCTAAACAATGCAGCGGCCCTCAGAGAGTATATCGAGTCTTTACATGGATGAGGCCCGTCGGATTCCGATTGCCGAAGCGGGCCCAGCGCGATGGGTATCATAGCCAGGCGATGGGCGCGGCAAGCGCGCCAGGGTTTGCTTCGGGAGCTGAGCGGTGCGATTGCGTATTGCGAGGACCGGAGCCTGGCCACCATGTCGGCGCCGACCATATCGGGCTGGACCGTCCATCAACACTTGGAGCATTTGTGGCGTAGCGACACGGCCATCGTCGGTTGGCTCGAGGACGTGCGCGATGGTACTGCTGAGACGGACGGGCCTGGCATGACGGTGCCGGGCACCGTGGTGATGTGGCTGGGCATGATCCCTCGTGGCAAGGGGCGCGCCCCCGAGTCGACGAAGCCGGCAGCGGGCGAGTTGGAGGAGATTGTAGCCGGCTTCCGAGCATTGCGCGACGATGTGGAGGGGCTGGGTGCCGCGATGAATCGCCTGGCGTCGGCGACGACGACCTGGCGCCATCCGTTACTGGGGTGTTACACGGCGGCGCAATGGCTTCGTTTCGCACACATCCACCATGTGCACCACCGACGCATCATCGAGGAGATTCTTGCCGCCTGAACGGGCGCCGCTTCGATCGCAACCATCAGACTGGAGGCAGCAATGGGTGTCGCAGACTCAGGAACTCTCCACCACACGTGCTTTCTTGTCCGCGATGTCGAGAAGACGGCGCATGCCCTGGCCGAGTCGCTTTCGATTGGTCCCTGGAACGTCTGGACGATCGAACCAACCGAGTCGACGGTGCGTGGAGAGGCGAAGCCGTTCTCGTTTCGGGTGGCGCTAGCCGAAGTGGGGAGCGGCAACTACGAACTCCTCGCGCCTCACGTTGGGGAGAGCGTCTACACCGAGCATCTTGAGAAGCACGGAGAGGGATTTCACCACACCTGTCTGGCCTACCCAAGCCTCGAGGCAATGCGCGAAGCGAAGTCCGAGCTCCTCGGCCAGGGTCGAGAGCTGGTCCAGAGCGGGAGCGTGGGCGATGCGGCCGAGTTCGCCTACTTCATGATTCCCGAGATCGGTTCGATAGTCGAATTGCTCTATCTTGGAGAGTTGCCTCCCCCGGAGAAGACGATCGGCTAGTATTTCACAACAAGGTTGCCGACTTCTCGGAGTGGAAGCGCGTATTTGACTCGCACGCCACGGCCCAGCGCGAAGCGGGTCTCAAGCTAAGTGGCGCAGCCATTGAACCCTCAAAGCCCGGCCGAGGGAGTGAGTAATATGGTTGAAGGGTCCGATCACGAGCTCGAGTCTGCGCCACGTTACGGTGGAGTGGCGACTTTCTTGGGTACGCCGTCAGTGCGCGGTGCCTCCGGGTTGGATATCGCGCTCGTCGGTGTGCCCTTCGACGGCGGGGCCGAGAACCGGCCCGGCCAGCGTCACGGTCCGCGCGAGATCCGCAACATGTCGACCCTGATGCGCGCGGTCCATCACGTAACCAGGATCAACCCGTACGAGCTTTGCCGGATCGGCGATGTTGGCGACGTGTTGATTGCCAACGCTTTCGATCTCGAGGCGAGCCATGGGGACATCACGGAGTTCTATCGCGGGTTGCACGCAGCGGGCGCGGTTCCGCTGAGCGCCGGGGGCGACCACTCGGTGAGCCTGCCGATCCTGCGCGCGATTTCTGCAGACAGGCCCGTCGGGATGGTGCATATCGACGCTCATACCGACACGTGTGACGAGGAATTGGGCTCCAAGTTCACTCACGGCACACCGTTCCGACGAGCCGTGGAAGAAGGGCTGCTCGATCCCAAGCGAACGGTGCAGATCGGCATCCGGGGCGCCCAGAACTCGGAAGAAGGGTGGACTTACTCGGTCGAATCAGGCATGCGGGTCATCTTCATCGAGGAGTTCACCGAGCTGGGAGTGGAGGCCGTGGTCGCCGAGGCCCGGCGCGTGGTTGGCAGCGGCGCCACCTACGTCTCTTTCGATGTGGACAGCCTCGATCCCGCGTTCGCTCCCGGTACCGGGACGCCGGAGGTCGGCGGGTTGACCACTATCGAGGCGCAGGCGCTGGTGCGCGGCTTACGCGGTCTCGACCTGATAGGCGGTGATGTCGTGGAGGTAGCACCGCCGTTCGATCCCTCGGGCAACACGGCGCTCGTTGGTGCCACGATGATGTATGAGATCCTGTGCGTGCTGGCCGATGCGGTCGCCCGACGAAAAGAGTAATGGTTGGTGACGCAGTAGCACCGATCGAGAATCCCATCTCGGCATTCGTGCAGCGCCAGGGCGCCCTGGTGTTGGACGGCGGCCTGGCCACGGCGCTGGAGTCGCGCGGCCACGATCTGAACGACGAGCTGTGGTCGGCAAAGGTTCTCTTGGAAGCGCCGGATGCGATCAAGCAGGTACACCTGGATTTTCTCGCCGCGGGCGCCGACTGCATCGCGACATCGACCTACCAGGCGAGCGTGTACGGTCTGCGCAAGCGCGGGTTGAGCGACATCGAGATCATCGAGGTCATCAACGATTCAGTGCGACTGGCCGTCGATGCCCGTGACGAATTCTGGAGCGAGCCCGCCAACCGCCATCGCCGCCTTCGCCCATTGGTCGCGGCGAGCGTCGGACCGTACGGTGCATTCCTGGCGGATGGATCGGAGTACACCGGTCGCTACGACATCGATGACGAGGACCTGCTCGCTTTCCACAGGGATCGCTGGCACCTTCTGGCCGACAGCCAGGCGGATCTGCTGGCGTGCGAGACCATCCCATCGCGTCCGGAAGCCGATGTGTTGATGCAGCTCCTGCACGAGACGCCGGACAGGTGGGCGTGGCTGAGCTTCAGCTGTCGCGACGGAACGCGAATCAGCGATGGCAGCCGGATCGTCGATGTGGCGCGGGCTTGCGATTCCGAACCACGGGTGGCGGCCGTAGGGATCAACTGCACTTCGCCGGACTTCGTCCCGAGTTTGATCCAAGAAGTGCGAGAGGGGACCGAGAAGCCGGTCATCGTCTACCCCAATTCGGGAGAGAAGTACGACGCGACGCACAAGGCCTGGTCGGTCGCCGCGCCGCAGGTTGATTGGGGAGAGGCATCGATCGAATGGGCGCGGCTGGGCGCCGACGGCATCGGTGGTTGCTGCCGAATCGGGCCGGAGGAGATCACCCTGATACGTCGCCAGCTGGTCCCCTGAACCACTAGTGGGCAGTTGAGTCGAGCGAGACCATGTGAACCCCAGGAGCGAATGAAGATGGCAGCCTACATAATAGTGGACATCCAGGTCACCGACCCGGAGCCCTACGAGGAGTACAAGAAGCAAGCTCAGGCGACGGTAGAATCCTACGGCGGCCGGTACGTGGTGCGCGGCGGCGCCGTGGAGACGCTGGAGGGATCGTGGACGCCGGGCCGCTTCGTGATGCTCGAGTTCCCGACGGTCGAGCGCGCGAAGGAATGGTGGGCCTCGGAAGACTATCGGCCGGCCAAGGAGCTTCGACAGGCTTCGGCGACGACCGAGATGGTCCTGGTCCAGGGCGTCTAACGGAGTTCAGCCGGAACCAGCCCACGGCGGCGCGCGTTGGTAGCAGCAGAACCAGTTACCGCCCTGAATTCCCCAACCCGGAGTCGAGGTAGACGCGATGAGCGGGGTCTCGATCTACGTTAGTGAAGACGTGCGACTGGTCGATGAGCTTTACCAGGATCTCTTCGGGCCCGAGGCCTCGGCGCTGCCGATTTGCGAGCAACTAGAGAGCCAGGTGCAGAGACTGTTCGTGGCGCACAAGTCCGGAAACCCGGCTGCGGCCATCCAGATCGGCAACTGGCTACCGGAGCTGGCGGGCGCCGAACTAACGCCCGACGATGCACGCCGCGCCGTCGCTCGCGATCACGGGTACGACGACTGGGCCCACGTGCAGCGGGACGGTTCGCAACCGCCGGACGCCGAATTCGAGGTGGCCGTAGATGCCGTGGTGCACGGTCGCATCGATGAGTTGACGCAGATGCTCGCCGCGCAGCCGCGGCTGGCGACCCAAACTTCGTCGTACGGCCACCGGGCAACGCTGCTGCATTACGTGGCCGCCAACGCGACATCGCCCGGTCGCTGATCGGGGCGGGAGCCGACGTGAGGGCGGCGGCGTGGATGTACGGCGAGTGGTGGGATCCGTTGCCGATGCTCACGTCGAGCGCTCATCCAAAAGAGGCGGGCGTCTTCGAGGATCTGGTGGCTGTTTTCGCGGAAGCGATGGCGGCCGACAACTAGCTTAATAGGCGCGTTATGCACCGTCTTCGTCTGATCCACGCGAACACAACGGAAGGCGAGAAGCGGGCCGAGGCGCTGCGGAGCGCCGGCTACGATGTCGCCTTCGATGCGCTGGGCCCCCGTGTCATTCGCGATCTCAAAGAGAATCCTCCCGCAGCCATCGTCATCGATCTGAGCCGTGCGCCGTCGCAGGGTCGAGACCTGGGCCTGGCGATTCGGCAGCGGAAGGCGACGCGTCACGTCCCGGTGGTCTTCGTCGACGGCGATCCCGAGAAGCTGGTTCGGCTCAAGGAAATCTTGCCGGACGCGGTCTACGCGACCTGGGGCCGTATCGGCGGCGCGCTGGAGCGGGCGATCGCGCGGCCACCGACCGATCCCGTGGTGCCGAAGTCGCTGTTCGCCGGGTACTCCGGGACTCCGCTGGCGAAGAAGCTGGGCATCAAGACGAACTCGGTCGTCGCTCTCGTCGGGGCGCCGGACGGATTCGAGAAGACGCTCGGCAAACTGCCCGATGGGGTAACGATTCGCGGGCAGGCCCGTGGCCGCCCCGACCTGACAGTCTGGTTCACGCGCTCCCGCAAAGATCTCGAGAACCGGATCGGCAGGATGACGCCGTTCGGGGAGCGGGACGGCCTGTGGATCGCGTGGCCCAAGAAGACGTCTGAACTGTCATGCGATCTCACGCAGACGGTGGTCCGCGAGATCGGGTTGGCGGCGGGCCTCGTGGACTACAAGGTCTGCAAGATCGATGAGACGTGGGCGGGCCTGCGCTTCACGGTGCGTAAGTAGTCATCCGGAAAGCGAGGTTCGTGCGGGTGTCGTTGCCTCACGTGGCTGCCGATGCTAGCCTGAAGTAGAGCCCCACCAGTTCTCAGCCGTACCTGCAACGCCGCCACGCGGGGGTGAAGCCATGGCAACCAGGATCCGCCGAGTCGGTTACTTCCACGCCACGGTCAAGGACGAGCCCGGACAGGGTTACCAGCTGCTCTCCGTGCTCGCCGAACTGGGCGTTAGCCTGCTCGCCTTCACCGCCATCCCGGTTGGCCCGATGCACACGCAACTGACGATCTTCCCTGGAGACGCGCCGAAGCTGGCGAGCGAGGCCGCCAAGGCCGGGCTGATGTTGGATGGGCCACACCCCGCTTTCCTGGTCCAGGGCGACGACGAGTTGGGCGTGCTGGCCAGCCTGCACGAGACGCTCTACGAAGCTCGGATCAACGTTTTCGCGTCGACCGGCGTGGCCGGCGGCAGGGGCGACTACGGCTACATTCTTTACGTGCGGGCCGAGGACTTCGAGCGGGCGGCTGAAATTCTCGGGGTGTAACCGACGCCGCTTGGCTCAGGCCCCGGTGGCGTACACGTAGTTCGGCCGCACGTAGGCCGCGCGGAACCCGAAGCGCAGCATGTTCCGGAAGGACGGCGCCGATCTCGTGGGGGTGTCCTCGGCCGTCTCGACGACCAACTGCTGGCAGCCCAGGTCGGCAGCATCGCGGATCCGTCCCGCCATCAGCGCGCTCTGGGCGCCGCGGCCACGGTAGTCGGAGAGCGTGGCGGCGAAGTCCACCCAGCAGCTCGCGCCGTGGGCGAACAGGGCGCCGGTGGCGACCGGGGCATCACCGTCGAACGCCATGTAGTGTCTCCATCCCGGCTGACCGACCAAGTCGGCGACCCAACCCTGGGCCGGCTCGGGCCAGTCGAAGCCACCCGCGACGATGCGACCGAACGCCGCGGCGTCCTCGCGGCCGATCTGCCGTACGGCCAGGTCGGTGGCGACGACCGGCGGTGGCGACACGTCGCGGTACAGCTTCACCCAGTTGTTGTGATGGCGGAAGCCTCTATTCGATAGAACGGAAGCCAGGTTTTGCGGCTCGGCGCCCGGGCTGAGCTGAACGAAGAAGCGCCGCACCCCGGCGTCTTTGTAGAGACCGATCAGGTTGTCGATGTCGCCGGCCGTCGCCGGTCGCTCGAGGCCCAGCCCGATGACGCGGTTGAGCGCCAGGACATCCGCCGTCGAGGCGATCGTGGCGATAGTGCCGGGAGCGCTCTCCAACTGCAGGCCGTTTTGCGAGGTGGATCTGGCCGATGCGGCCCTGTAGAAATCGCCGAAGGCGGCTATTTCAGCACGCTCGAGATCGTTTATGAGCTTTGTGTCGCTTGGGGTGATCATGTCGAATTCTCCGTCGTGTTCGTCGTGTCGGCCCCTCATAATGGGATGCGAGAAACGCCGACGATACCCGACATCGCTTCCGGGGCGCTGCGCCAGACATTGACGCAGGGTTGTGCAGTCTGGCCCGGCGCCCGCAGCTTAAGCCCTTGGGTTGCGACTGGGAGCTGGATCGAGGGCATACTCCAGGAGGCCGATCATGGGTTGGAAGCAGGTGGACAAGTACCGGCTCGGCTATAGCGTGCGCAAGCGGACCTTCTACTTCTACTACCGGCTGGAGGGTGAGAACACGGTGTACCAGCTGTACCCGTCGGCGGCCGAGTTCATGGCGCTGGCCGACATGTTCAGGAACGAGGGGCCGATCAGCTTCAACACCGAGGGGCAGTACTTCGTGACGGCCGCCGAGGAGGTGGGCGAGGAGGAGACCCAGCCGTGAGCGAACTGGAGAAAGCCTGCCTGGCCTGCCAGCGTGATTCGGACCAGACTCCGCTCATCACGCTCGAGTATCTGGGCACGACCTTTTGGATTTGCCCGCAGCACCTCCCGATCTTGATTCACGATCCGACGGCATTGATCGGGAAGTTGCCGGGCGCCGAGAACATGAAGCCGGCCGACCACCACGACTGATGTCTCGAGCCGAACGGAGTGTTTAGATGATCTGGGATTCGTTGGAGAAGTACCGCGACGTGGGGCTGCTGATCATCAGGCTCGGTTTCGGGCTGGGCTTCGTCTTCTTTCACGGTTGGGACAAGCTGAGCGGTGGACCGGAGCGCTGGGCGGGCAACGGCGCGGTGATGAGCAATATCGGGATCGACTTCGGTCACACGTTCTTCGGGTTGATGGCCGCCCTTTCCGAGTCGGTTGGTGGGCTGATGATCGCGGCGGGGTTGTTCTTCCGTCCCGTCTGCGCGGTGCTGGCGTTCACCATGGTCATGGCCACGATGTCGCATTTCGTAAGCGGCCGCGGCAATCCGGGCCACGCGGTCAAGAACTTCTTCGTCCTCATCGGCCTGTTGTTCGTTGGCCCCGGCAAGTACAGCCTCGACGCTTGGATCGCCGGGAAGAGACAGCGCGGCGGTTCGTGAGGCTCGGCCGACCTCTGTTCGTGGGCCTCGGCGCCCTGCTCGCCGGGGCGGCGACGCTCGGTTGCGGGGGTGAAGCGCAGCCTCCGCCGAATATCGTCCTCTTATATATAGACGACCTGGGCTGGCGCGACCTGGGCGTCATGGGCAGCGCCTACTACGAGACGCCGAACATCGATGGTCTGGCGGAGCGGGGGATGCTGTTCACGAATGCGTACGCGAACGCACCCAACTGCGCGCCGAGCCGGGCGAGCCTGATGTCGGGTCAGTATCCGCCGCGACACGGCATCTTCACCGTGGCCTCGGCCGAGCGAGGTGAGGCGCGGCAAAGAAGGCTCGTTCCGCCGGAGAACCAAACGCATCTCGATCTGGAAGTGGTGACCGTAGCGGAAGCCTTGAAGTCCGCCGGCTACGTTACCGGCCACTTCGGCAAGTGGCACCTGGGCGGCGCCGGATATTTGCCCACCGACCAGGGCTTCGACGTCAACGTTGCCGGGAGGGAGTTCGGCAGTCCACCGGGCTACTTCTATCCGTATCAACGCGGGGCCCGGGAGTTGAGCGACCTCGTCGAGACCGGCCACGAAGGCGAGTACCTCACCGATCGGCTGACCGACGAGGCGATCCGGTTCATCGAGGCGCAGGCGGAGCGGCCGTTCTTTCTCTACCTGTCGCACTACGCCGTGCATACGCCGATCGAGGCGAAGCAGGAGTACGTCGCCCACTACCGAGAGAAGCAGGCCGAAGGTGGGCAGGCCAATCCGACCTACGCGGCGATGATCCAGAGCGTGGACGAAAGCGTCGGCCGCGTGCTCGCCGTTTTGGACGACCTGGGCCTGGCCGACAACACGGCCGTCGTGTTCTACTCGGACAACGGCGGTTTCGGGCCGGCCACTTCCATGGCGCCGTTGAGAGGGTCCAAAGGGATGCTCTACGAAGGTGGGATCCGCGTACCACTCATCGTGCGCTGGCCGGGTGAGGTGGAGCCCGGCGGCGTGACGGACAGCCGGGTCATCGGTACGGATCTCTACCCGACGATCCTGGAGATAGCCAACGCTCCGAGCCCGGACGGGCAGGTTCTGGATGGCGTGACCCTTCTTCCGGTTCTCACCGGCGATGGGGCCCTCCCCGAGCGGCCGTTGTTCTGGCACTTCCCGGCATATCTCGAAGCGGACCGCAGCGTGGCGGGCCCGTGGCGGACGACGCCGGCGGGCGCCGTGCGGCTGGGCGACTACAAGCTGATCGAGTTTTTCGAGGACGGGACGACGGAGCTTTACGATCTTCGCAGCGACATCGGCGAGTCCAACGATCTGGCGGAGGAGATGCCGGAGAAGGTGGCGGAGCTGAAAGCGCTACTCGACGAGTGGCGTGCCGCGACCGGCGCTCCGATTCCAACCGAACCCAGTCCGGATTACGATCCGGCGGAGGGTCGTTGAAGAAGAAAGTCAGCGTCGGTTTGCTGGCCGGTACGATCGGTGGGTTGCTGCTCGGCATCGGCGGCCGTATCGCGATGCGCGTGATCGCGATCGGTGCCGGCATCGATGGGGGTTTCAGCCTCGGCGGAAGCGCCGAGGTTCTCGCCACCGGGCTGATCATGGGAACACCGGCCGGGCTGGTCTACGTTGTGCTGAGGAGATACGTACCGCGATCGGGTCTTTGGACAGGCGCTGTGTTCGGAGCGCTCTACTTCTCGATGTTTGTGCTGATTCCGCCGCCGGCGGCGCGGTCGGCGTTGGACGGCGTAGGGCATCTTCCCCTGTCACTGAGCCTGTTCGGCCCGCTCTTCGTGACCTACGGCGTCGTCGTGGAGGCCATCGCCGGGCGATTCGAGCGCGTCGAACGAAACGAGAGGTAAGCCAATGGAGCCTGGTTTTCCCGTCGAAGGCGTCGAGCTGACCCATCTCATCGTCGTCAGCGATATGGAGAAGTCGCGGTCGTTCTATGTCGACGTGCTGGGGGCGACGCTTTACAGAGAGTACGGCGGCACGTCCGCCGTGCTGGACTTCCGGGCCAGCTGGCTGCTGTTGGTTACGGGCGGTGGCCCGACGAAAGACAAGCCCGATGTGACCTTCGCGCCGCCGGCCGACCCCACGCGGGTGAGCCACCAGTTGACGCTCCGGGTGCCGGACTGCCGGGCCGCCTACGAGGTCCTGAAATCGCGTGGCGCTGAGTTCTTGACGCCGCCGGTCGACTGGGGGCAAGAGATCCGCTGCTTCTTTCGCGACCCGGACGGCAACCTGCTGGAGATCAGCGAGGTGAGCTGACGCCCGGCGGGCGGAGGAGGCGGAGAGCTGCGCCGCGCCGTATATTGACTCAGCCCCGCCGCCACGGATCGGAGGTGTGTCTCTGCCGAGCAAAGACCGTATCCAGCGAGTCGTGCCGGCCCTTGCGCTGCTGGCCGCTCTCCTCGCGCCGTCGCACCTCTTCGCGCAGAGCGCCCGGTTCACCGAGTTCACGATGACCAAGCCGCTGGTCGGCGACGTCGCCCCGGACTTCACGCTCTATACGCTGGAGGGCGAGGAGTTCGCGCTGAGCGAGGTGTACGCCAACTTGCCCGTGGTCATCGAGTTCGGCTCGTACACTTGACCTCCGTTCCGTCGACAGTCTGTCGACGTCGAGAAGGTGCGGGCGGAGTTCGAGGGGCAGGTCAAGTTCATCATCCTGTACCAGCGCGAGGCCCACGCCGGCGAGCTGCGGTTCGCCGAAGTCGAGCAACCGGAGACGATGGAGCAGCGCCAGGAGTTGGCGGAGAAGGCGTGTGACGAGCTGAAGATCGCGACGACGGTGGTGATCGACGACATGGCGAACACGACCCGAACGACGTACGGGGGCCTCCCGAACAGCGCCTATATAATAGACAAGGGTGGAGTGATCGCTTACAAGGAAGCCTGGGCACAGCCGACCGGCTGGCCCGACATCCTGCGCGGGTTGCTGGAAGAGCAGGGGAACTGAATCACTCGAGAGACTAAAACGGTTGAACGGAACGGCCGTCGACGCCCTGGGCGATCGGCGGCCGTTTGAACTGGAGCGAAGCGATGAAGGCAACGGCTTTGTTGTTCGTGGCGCTGATCCTCGCACCGTCCGTCGCGGCGGCCCAGAGCTACGTCTCGGCCGACGGCAAGCTGCGGGTCGCGCTGGTGAAGATGCCGTACTCGGGCTCGCGGAACGTCGAAGAGCTATCGGACAAGCCGGACTACCTGGCGCAGGGCGGGATCGAAGAGTTGCTGGCCGGAATCGATGTGATCTCGAAGCCGATGAGCACGGTGGCGCTGACGGAGGAAGAACAGAAGGACTACGGCGAGTGGCACCGTCTTGGACGCGCGAACGGTCACCTGGGGGAGATCATCGCGGAGAACCGGCGCGAGGGGTACGTGTCGGTCGGCCTGCTGGCCAACTGCAGCTCGCTAATGGGGATGCTCGGCGGGCTGCAGCACTCGGGCGCGACGCGCCGGCCGCTGAAGGTCGGGTTGGTCTTCGTCGATGCGCACGGCGACTTCAACACGCCGGAGACGACGCTGAGCGGTATGCTGGGCGGGATGCCGGTGGCGGTGTCGGCGGGGATGGCGCTGACGAACCTGCGGCTCAAGTCGGGTCTCGATCCCGCGCTGCCGACCCGCTACATCGTGATGGCGGCGCTGCGCGATACGGACCCACTGGAGCAGGAGCTGATCGATCGCTCGGAGATCGAGATGATCACGACGGATGACATCCGGACGCTGTCCGGCAACATCGGTGTTCAGATGGAGCGGCTGTCGCGGCTGACCGACGTGATCTACGTGCACATCGACATGGACGTTTTGGACCCGAGCGAGGTCGAAGGGCATTCTCTGGCGGTCGCCGACGGACCGACCAGCCTGGAGTTGGCGGCGGCCCTGACGGAGATGTTCAGGCACGAGAAGGTGGCGGCGCTGGGGATCGCGTCCACGCCTTCTTGGGAGCGGGACCCGGACGGTAAATCGTTGAAGGCCGCCTACAACTTGATCGAAGGAGCTCTGGCTGGTGTTAAGCAGCGTTGAGCTGCTCTCGAATGCGCGGTCGGGTTCTGCCGCGGTGGCCCTCTTGTTCTGTGGTGCAATCGCGGGCGCTGCGTTTTCCGGGCAGGACGACGGAATGACGCAGATCACGGCATCTGTCGCTCGTGATTATCACCCGCGGTGGTCACCGGACGGTTCACAAATCGCATTCACATCCGACAGGAGTGGGAAGACAGGAATCTGGCTGGCGGATGCGGACGGGTTAGGAGCCGTACCGATCGAGATGGATCTCGAAGGGGACTTCGCCTTGTCGTGGGCGCCGGACGGCAGGCGGATTGCCTTCGACGCTCGTGGAGTTACGGGTAACGTGGAGATCTTCAGCGTTCGTGCCCCGCGTGGCACTCCGCTTCAGCTCACCCGCCATTCAGGCGCCGACGCGCATCCGGCCTGGTCGCCGGACGGAACGAGGATCGCGTTCGCATCGGCTCGAGGCGGCAACATGGATATCTGGGTGATGCCGGTGGCCGGCGGAGAAGCGGTGCAAATCACCAGCCACGTGACGTCGGATTTCCATCCCGCCTGGTCGCCGGACGGGAGTCAGATAGCGTTCACGTCATCGCGGAGCGGGAATAGGGATATCTGGGTGGTGGACGCAGGCGGCGGGGTGCCGGTGCAGTTGACGACGGGGGTGAGTCTTGACGACCGGGCGGCGTGGTCGCCGGATGGGCATTGGATTGCTTTTGGCTCGGATCGTAGTGGGAACGCCGATATCTGGGTTATGCCGGCGGAAGGTGGGATTGCAGAGCGATTGACGTTTGCGGAATCGTTTGATTCGTATCCAGACTGGTCGCCGGATGGTACGGCGATCGCTTTTGGGTCGGATAGAAGTGGGAATTTGGATGTTTGGATTTTGGAGGTCGGAGAGAGATACTGATTCGACATCGACCAGCGGCCGGCCGTCGGGAACTGATTCGACATCGACCAGCGGTCAGCGGTCGCTCGACGGCCGGCGAACGAGGCGGCTGTCGATGGTCGACGCTCTACTTCCTACGTCCGATCTTGGGGGGAAACTGTGATGAAGAGACTCGTGGTGGTTTTGTTGGTGCTGGGGTGGGTTGGACTGGCGCAGGGGCAGGAACCGGCGACTGATCAGGCCGAAGCGGATGAGGTGAAAGCGACACTCGTGGCGATGTGGGCGGCGATCGAGGAAGGCGATGTGGAGCGCTATGCGAGCTATTTGCATCCGGACATCACGGTTTTTGGTGAGAGCGATGTGTATTTGGCGGAAGGGAAAGAGGTGGAAGTGAGGAGCATCGCGGACTGGGTCGAGCGATCTGAGAACGTGCACACTGAGATGCATCAGCCGCGGGTGACGGTGCGGGGGGACGTGGCGTGGATCACCTACTATTGGACGGACTCGGGCGTGTCGGGCGGCGAGCGGTTTACGAGTCGGGGCAAATCGACGCGGATATTCGTCAAAGAAGACGGCCGCTGGCTTTGCATTCACGGGCATTTCACTGCCGTGCCATGAGGCGATGACAGACTGTTCGGAAACGACATGAGAAAACCACTCGTTAACTACGCTTTCATAGACCATCAGAATATCCACTTGAGCTTTCAGAGCCTCGGTTGGAAGCTCGACTGGCGGAAGTTCCGCGTTTATCTCGAAGAGAAGTATGGAGTCAAGGTCGCTTATCAGTTTCTCGGCTACCTTCCGGAGCAGCAGAATCTGTACCGCGGTCTTCAGAAGAAGGGCTACGTTCTTGTGTTCAAGACCGTCACATGGCGTCCGGACGGGAAGCCTAAAGGCAATGTGGACGCCGAGCTCGTGCTCCAGGCGATGATCGATTACCCGGAATATGAAAGGGCCGTCCTCGTGACGAGTGACGGCGACTTCGCTTGCCTGGTGAGGCACCTAGATCAGAAGGGAAAGCTCGAAGCTGTCTTGAGCCCGACCGGGCACCACTGCTCTGCGCTGCTCAAGAAGGCTGCTGGAGGAAGGCTACGCTTCTTAGATCAACTCAAAAGGAAGTTGGAGCATAAGAAATAGGCACAAAAAACGGGGGCACACTGCTCAGGACGGAACCTAGAGCGATGCAACCCCCCTGGTTAACCTATTCTGAGTTTACCGAGGAAGCCCCCTCTCTGTCAAGTGATCTAGGCTACAGTGTTGATTCGACATCGACCAGCGGCCAGCCGTCGTTGACTGATTCGACATCGACCAGCGGCCAGCCGTCGTTGACTGATTCGACATCGACCAGCGGTCAGCCGTCGCTCGACTAACCGGCGAAAGAGGCAACTAACCGACGCACGACAGCCGACGCCCGCGTCCGACGGACGTGGGACGTGGGGCGTCGACCGTCGGTAGTTGCCTCTTTCGCTGGCCGTCGAGCGACGGCTGACCGCTGTCCGATGTCGAATCAGTTCACGACGGCGCCCCGCTGGTCGATGTCGAGGGAAATTCAAAGTCCAGGCCTCACAACGATTCAAAGCGTCCCTGAAAGAACCGCAGCTTCTCCGGCTCATATACGAACTTCAGTCCCCTAATCTCGTCCCTGCGCTTGTGGACTCTAACGATGCCTTCCGCCACCGCGCGCATGTGATCATTGCTATAAACTCGCCGCGGGATCGTCAGCCGCACCAGTTCCAGCGCCGGCCGATAATTCTCGCCGGTTTCGGGATTTCGGCCCTTGGAGACGTTTCCGCGTTCCATGGCGCGCACGCCGGTCTCGACGTAGATCTCCGCCGCCAGGCGCTGGGCCGGGAACTCGTCCTGGTCGAGGTGCGGCAAGAAGCTGCGGGCATCGAGGAAGATGGCGTGGCTGCCGGGCGGCGTGACGATTGGGATGCCGGCATGGAGCAGTAGCCGTCCGAGAAATTGTGTCTGGCCGACCCGGGAGCGGATGTAGCGGTCGTCCACCATCTCTTCGATGCCCCGGGCGATGGCCGCCAGGTCGGCGGTCGCCAGGCCGCCGTCGGTGACGTTTCCCTCGTAGACGCGGAGTAGATCGTCGGCCTTGTGGGCCCAGTCGGCGTT
This sequence comes from Gemmatimonadota bacterium, assembly GCA_039588075.1. Classification (GTDB taxonomy): domain Bacteria; phylum Gemmatimonadota; class Gemmatimonadetes; order Palauibacterales; family KS3-K002; genus JBDHAL01. Next base: position 15,731 of record JBDHAL010000105.1, read on the forward strand.
CTCGCGAAAGCACAGCACGCCGCCGATGTTGATTAGGAAGTCCTTCTTGCCGCTCACCGTGCACCCGTCGCCGTAGAGCATCATCTCGCGGGTGATGTCCTTGATCTTGACGTCGCTGTAGCGCGGGTCGCGGCTCTGGATCATGAAGGCGTTCTCGACGAAGCGGGTCGCGTCGAAGAACACGGGGATGCCCTGGGCGCTGCAGTACTCGTAGACCTGCTTCATGTTGTCCATGCTGGCCGGCTGGCCGCCCGCCATGTTGACCGAGTGCTCGAACGAGATGTAGGC
>JBDHAL010000106.1:0-10757 GCA_039588075.1 Gemmatimonadota bacterium
GTGGACGTGCAGGTCTGGAACGGAGGGTCGGAGGCGGTTGACCTGAAGAGTATTTCTCTACGGACACCTGCCGAATGGCGCGTGGGGCCGCGAGGCGACGAGGCCGGCACGGTGGCGCCCGGCACCCTGGCTCGTTTCGAGTTCAACCTGACTGCACCCCCGAACGCCGAGCCTACGCGGCTGTACTTTCTGCGCCTCCCCCGTACGGGCGGTTTCTACGCGTGGCCGGCGGAGATCGCCGACCGCGGACTGCCGCGCGGCGCGCCGCTGGTCGAGGCGCGGATCGACCTTTCCATCGCCGGCCGTGCCGTCCGCCGGAACGCCGAAGTCGTTCACCGCTTCGCGGACCAGGCGCGTGGCGAGGTTCGAAGGCCGCTGGCAGTCGTTCCCGCCGTCGGCGTGAGCCTGTCACCCGCCGTGATGATAATACCCCTCGGCGGCCGCGACTTCCTATCGTTCAGGGTCGAGCTTCGCGGCGAAGTGCCCGATGGTACCGGCGGCCGCGCCTGGCTCGAGCTGCCGAACGGCTGGACCGCCATGCCCGCGGCGGCGGGATTCGAGTTGCCGGGTGAGGGGTCGGCAACAACCCTCAATTTCGGAGTCCGCGCGCCGGCGCGACTCGGGCCGGGACGCTACGAAATAGGAGTCGTCGCCGAGGCACGAGACGGGCAACGATATCGTACCGGCTACCTCACCATCGACTATCCCCACGTCCGTCGGAATCTGCTCTTCGAGAGAGCCTTTGCTGCTGTCGAAGCCCTCGACATTCAGGTCGATGAGCAATTGCGTGTGGGTTACGTGCCCGGCGCCGGCGACGCGGTGGCCGATGCCATCGCTTCGCTCGGCATCTCTGTCGACGTCCTGGACGACCGCGCCGTGGCTGCCGCCGATTTGTCGGTCTATGATGTCATCGTCTTCGGCATTCGAGCCTACGAGACTAACGCCGCACTGCTCGCCAACAACTCGAGGTTTCTCGACTGGGCCAGAGCCGGGGGCACGCTTATTGTTCAGTACCAGCAGTACCGCTATTTCAACAACGGTTATGCGCCCTTCGCCATGAGCGTCGGGAGACCGCACGATCGTGTGACCGACGAGACGGCGCCTGTGGTAATGCTCGATCCCGACCATGCTGTGTTCAATCGACCCAACGCCATCGGTCCGTCCGACTTCGATGGCTGGGTTCAGGAGCGTGGCCTCTATTTCGCCTCCGAGTGGGACGAGCTTTTCAGCCCGCTCCTGGAGACGGCGGACCCGGGCGAAGACCCCAAGCGCGGCGTACTGCTTGTCGCCCCCTACGGAGAAGGCGTCTACGTGTACACCGGGCTTTCGCTCTTCCGGCAGCTCCCCGCCGGTGTGCCCGGCGCCTACAGGCTGCTGGCCAACCTGTTGAGCCTCGCACAGTGAGAATCGTGAATCTCGTTCGCCCGGCGCTACTCATTTGTGCCTCGTCTCTGGCAGCATGCGCCGAGCCGGGCGACGTGGTCACTGTATATTCGCCACACGGGAAGGAGCAACTCGTCCTGTTCGAGGAGCGCTTCGAGGCGCGACACCCCGGCGTCGATGTGCAATGGGTCGATATGGGTTCGCAGGAAGCGCTCGATCGTATCCGCTCCGAGCGCGCCAACGCACAGGCGGACGTATGGTACGGCGGCCCCGCGCTGTTCTTCTCGCGCGCCGCTTCCGAAGGACTGTTGGAACGCTACCGCCCGGCTTGGGCCGACCAGGTGCTACCCGAAGCGCGTGGACCCGACGACATGTACTTCGGGGCTTACCTCACGCCGGCCGTAATCACGTTCAACAGCGATGCCGTAGCGCGGGAAGACGCGCCCGCGGATTGGGACGACGTGCTGGACGCTCGCTGGACGGGCGAAGTGCTGATCCGCGATCCGCTGGCCAGCGGCACCATGCGTACGATATTCGGCATGATAATGTATCGCGGCATTCGTGAGACCGGTGATACGGCCGCCGGCTATGATTGGCTGCGTCGGCTCGATGCTCAGACGAAGGAGTATGTGCTCAACCCGGCAATACTCTACCAGAAGCTGGCGCGGCAAGAGGGTCTGGTAACACTCTGGAACCTGCCGGACGTGCTGCGGATCAGGGCTCGGGGCTTCCCGCTGGATTACGTGATACCGGCGAGCGGCACGCCGGTCCTGGTTGATGGGATCGCGTTGGTCAAAGGAGCGAAGCAGCCGGAACTGGCGCGCGAATTCATCGACTACGTCGGTTCGATCGAAGGTCAGCTGGTCGCGGCGCGGCTCGCATACCGAAACATCACGCGAATCGACATTCCGGCCGATTCGCTTCCCGATTGGCTCAACCAGGTGACGCCCGAGCTGAGACCGATGGATCTCGACTGGGAGATGTTGGAGGATCGCGGACGCGAGTGGATGCGATACTGGGACACCCATGTTCGGGGTGCCGGTCGGCGCTAAGAGATAGGGACTCGAGTTGAGCGACCGCAGCTTCCTGGAACTTGACGGCTTGACCCGCATCTTCGCGGGGACGCCGGCCGTTCGCGATCTGTCCCTCGCCGTCGGCGAACACGAGATCGTCACTCTGCTGGGCCCGAGCGGTTGCGGCAAGACGACGACGCTGCGCATGATCGCCGGCTTCGAGCAGCCGGACTCCGGCAGGGTCGTCATAGACGGCCGGGACGTGACGAGGGTCGCGCCCCAGAAGCGCGGGTTCGGCATGGTATTCCAGCACTATGCTCTGTTCCCGCACCTGAGCGTTGGGGCTAACGTTTCCTTCGGCCTTGAGACCCGCGGCCTCTCGAAGGGTGAGATAGCTCAAAAGGTCGGCCGAGCGCTGGATCTCGTTCGCCTGCCCGGCACCGAAGACCGGTCCGTCGGGTCGCTCTCCGGTGGCCAGCAACAGCGCGTCGCGTTGGCGCGCGCTCTGGCCCCCGAACCTGCCGTGCTTCTGCTGGACGAGCCGCTCTCCAATCTGGACGCCACTTTGCGCGAGCGAACGCGTCGCGAGCTCCGCTCGCTGGTCAAGGAAATCGGTATCACGAGCGTTTACGTCACTCACGACCAGGAAGAGGCGTTCGACCTCTCGGATCGCATCGCCGTGATGCAGGCCGGCCGGCTGGAACAACTCGGCCCCGCGGAGGAACTCTATCATCGGCCGGCCACGGAGTTTGTCGCCACCTTCCTCGGCCGCGCCGGCGCCGTCGAGGCCGTGGCCAGAGGCCCGTCGCAGGAGGGCGTGGTGCCATGCCGTCTCGCGGGTGACGCGACTTGGCAGGCCCTGGTCCCAGAGGGTGCGGGCGTAAACTCCGGAGCCGGAGTCGTTTTGCTCGTTCGACCCGAAGTCCTCGAGCTCGCGGAGCCGGGTGCCGAGGGCTCCGTCAGTGGCACCGTGAGCGAGCGGCGCTTCGCGGGATCGGTCTACGTCTACACCGTGGCCGTCGATGGCGGTGAGCTAGAAGTTCACGCCGGATCCGCCGACGCGACGGCCGGGGAGACCGTCGGCGTTCGGCCGGTCGATGCACCCCGCGGCGTGCACGCTTTCGCCAAGCGGTGATGCGAAACCGAACCCGCCTTCTCACCGTCCTTGTCTTCGCAACCCTCGCCTGGGCGGTGGTCTACCCTAACCTGGTTGTCCTCGGTGAAAGCGTAGTAGAGGACGGCGCGGTCACCCTTCGCCATTACGCGGAGTTCTTCAGCGCTGCTTCTGAGATGCGCGCCCTCTGGTCCAGCGTCTGGATCTCGATCGCCACGGTGCTTCTCTCCGCCCTGATCGGAGTGCCGCTGGCCTTCCTGTTCGCGCGCTTCGAATTCCCCGGCCGCCGCGTGCTCGGTGCCCTGGCCGCCATGCCCGTGCTGTTGCCGCCGCTCGTCGGTGTCATCGCGATCCTATTCCTGTACGGTGAAAGCGGGATTGCGACTCGGCTGCTGCAGTCCGCGCTGCGCCTCGAGTCGCCGCCGTGGCGGCTGCAGGGAGGTGGCGCGATACTGGCCGTTCACGCCTACTCCATGTACGTCTACTTCTACTTGTTCACCCTCGCGGGTCTCGCTCGACTCGATCCGGCCGTATTCGAAGCCGCCGCATCCTTGGGCGCCGGTCGCTTCCGCACCCTCACCCGCGTGACCCTTCCGCTCCTCACGCCGACCCTGGCCGGCGCGTCGCTTCTCACCTTCATGACGTCGATGGCGTCGTTCAGTGCGCCGTACGTGTTGGGCGGAGGTTTTCGGGTGATGACCACCCAGATCTTCAGCAGCAAGTTGCAGGGCGAGACGGGAATGGCGATGGTCGAAACGGTGATGCTGGCTTCCGTGTCACTGCTGGTGCTTTGGCCGCTCGCTCGCTGGGAGGGGAGCCGCGAGTACGTGGCGCCCGGCAAAGGCACGCGGGCGGCGCGCCGGGTGGTGAAATCGCGTTGGGCCACTTTCGGAGTCCCGCTCGCGGCGGCGCTCGGCGTCCTGCTACTGGTCCTACCGCACCTGACGCTTTTGTTGGTCTCCTTCGTCCCCGATGGGACCTGGACGACGCAGACACTGCCGCCAAGCTACTCGCTCGAGAATTACGCGGAGTTGTTTGCCGAAGCGCGCACCCTGAAACCGATATTGAACTCGCTTCTCATGGCCAGCGCAGCCACCATGATCAGCATCGTCATAGCACTTGCGGTTGGGCGGCTGGTCGTGCGCAACCGCGTGACCGGGAGCCGCGCTCTCGAGGGGTTGCTGGCGCTTCCCTGGGCGCTTCCGGGCACGGTGCTCGCCATCGGCCTGGCGACGACGTTCAGCGTGTCCAGGCCGTGGGCTCTACGCTGGGTGTTGGTAGGAACGCCGTGGATCCTGGTCATGGCGTACTCGTTGCGCGTTCTTCCGCTCACAGGCCGCGCCGCACTCGCCGGGTTCCGCCAGCTGGACCCGAGCCTCGAAGAAGCGGCCGCGTCTCTGGGTGCCGGACCGTGGCGATCGCTCTGGCGAGTGACGATACCGGGATTGCTGCCCGCGATGGCAGTCGGCGCATCTCTCGCCTTTGTCACCGGCCTCGGGGAGTTCGTTGCCTCCATCGTGCTGTACACTCACAGGACCCGGCCCATCTCCGTAGAAATTCTATCGCAACTCCGGGATTTCGACCTGGGGACCGCGGCCGCCTACGGCGTTCTCCTGATGGTGCTCGTCGGCGCTGCGTTCACTTTGGGTCAGCGCTGGATTCAGGGAGGGCGCGAACCGGAAGGCTAGTCGCCTGCGGCGGCCAGAGGGCAAATCTGTCATGGACGGAAAAGCCCGGCCGACGGACGGCCGGGCGGAAGAGGATCCCCGAGCGTGTCAGGCCGTGAAGCTAGCGCCTGTCCCCCCAGATGTTGGTCTTGTCCAGCTCCTTGTCGCCGGCCTTCATACCGCCTGTGACCCCGGCGCCGAAGGCCAGAGCCGTCAGGCCGCCGATCACCGGCAGTGCCGCCGCGAGTGGCACGGCGAGTATTAGCGCACCGGCTCCGACCAGCCAGGGAGCCGCTTTCTTCCTTGCCTGTGGGACAAAGCGGAGTTTTTTAACGACGAATTTCTTCGTGTATTTGTAACCGCCGTAGGCAGCGCCGCCGGCGAGTAATAGCTCAATCATCGGCTTCGATCTCTCGGTTCCGTTCCGGGTTTATGGTTGCCCGCCCTAGAAACACTACGTCGCCTGCGGCCTCCAGGATTCAACCCGACTCCAACAGCCCTGCGTCCTTCAGCAGCTGAAACGCTCTTTCCCCGTCGGCTTCGCCTACCAGGATATCCACACCCAGCGCCACCGGACCCTGGTGGCCGGGGCCAAAAATCCCCACATCGTCGCCCTTGATCGTGTGGACTATGCCGTTCGCCTCCAGCAGGCCGCCGGCTATCCCGGCTTCCAGTCGACTGCGAAACGACGCCACCTTCACCATTCCCATGTTTGCTCCAATACCCCCTCGGGTGCCGTTTCCGGCCGATCCGGTCCCGTTCTCATAATAATGCCTTCTGCTGAACGATTGCGCGACCTCGATCGTTCATTTTAGAGAGGGTGCCTGTGCGCGCAGCCGCGAACAACGCTATCTTGGTGATTGACACTCCCACCGGCCGCCGACCGGACCTTGCCCGCATGCGGTTCTGGCTATGATGAAGCTCCCAGGGAGGTAACCTATGGATGTCCTCAACAGGGCAGAGATTCGCGCCCTGATGAACGAGCGCGATGTGCCTTGCATCTCACTCTACATGCCGACACACCGGTCTGGTAAACAGACACAGCAGGATCCCATCCGCTTCAAGAACCTGCTGAAACAGACCGAGGAACGCTTGCTGGCCAACGGACTGCGTCGCTCTGAGGCTGACGAGATTGTCCAGCCGGCGCGGCGACTCCTCGATGATAAGGACTTCTGGCAACACCAGGGCGACGGCCTCGCCGTCTTCCTCTCATCCAAAACGGCCCGCCACTTCAGGCTACCCTGCGATTTCGCGGAACTCGTCGTTGTCACCGATCGGTTTCACGTCAAGCCGCTGCTCGCGTTGCTGAGTGTTGACGGCCGCTTCTACATCCTCGCGCTGAGCCAGAAACAGATCCGCCTCCTTCAGGGCACCAGGCATAGCGTCGGCACGGTGAACCTGGACAGCGTACCCACCAACCTTGCCGACGCGCTCGGTTTCGAGGAAAAGGAGAAGCAGCTCCAGTTCCACACGGCGACCCGCGGGGCCAGGGCGATTTTCCACGGGCAGGGCTCAGCCGGCGATGAAACCGAGCACAAGAAAGACTTGCTGCGTTTCTTCAAGGTGATCGACAAGGGTCTGCAGGACCTGCTCTGCGTCGAGCGCGTACCCCTCGTCCTGGCCGGGGTCGATTATCTATTGCCGATATACCGCGAGGCCAACACGTGCGGCGAGCTTGTCGGCGATGGGATCGTTGGCAACCCCGACGGCCTCACGGCCTCCGAGCTACACGATCGGGCCTGGACGGCCCTCGAGCCGTACTTCAAGCAGGAGCAGGAGAGAGCGGCGGCGCTCTATCGGGAATTAGCCGGCACTGGCAAGGCGTCGGGCGATTTGATAAGTATCGTGTCGGCCGCGCATCATGGGCGCGTCGATTCGCTGTTCGTTGCCGTGGGAGTTCAGCAGTGGGGCGCCTTCGACTCCGGCGTCGACGAAGTGCTGCTCCATGCCGAACGAGAGCCGGGCGACCAGGACCTTCTCGACCTTGCGGCCGTCGAAACGCTTGCGCACCAGGGCCGCGTCTACGCGGTGAACCCGGTTCAGGTTCCGGACGGGGAGTCGGGCAGCCCGGTTGCCGCTGTTTTTCGTTATTGAGTGGTCTCAGAGGGAGGTCAACCAACATGGAGCACAAAGCAGTCTCGATCGCGCTGTTTGCATTGATGCTCGGCGCCTGCAGCAGTCTCAAAGTCACGAGCGACTACGATCCGGAAGCGGATTTCTCCGCATGGCAGACGTATACGTGGGCCCAGCGTACGCCGCAAGGCGATGACGACCCGCGTGTCTACAACGACATCACGGCCGCCCGCGTCAAGGCGGCCGCCAACAAGGCGCTTCAGGCAAAGGGCTACCAGGAGATGGTCGCAGGACAGCCCGATTTCCTGGTGGCCTGGCACGCGGCCATCGATGGGAAGATCAGCGTCCAGACCGTTCATAGCTACTACGGTTACGGTTGGGGCTATTGGGGGCCCGGGTACGGCGGATCGCAGACTTATGTCAACCAGTGGAACGAGGGCACACTGGCCATCGACATCATCGATGCCAGGCAGAACAAGCTGGTTTGGAGAGGTATGGCCCAGGACGCGATCGAGAACCGATCGTCCCCCGAGGCCGCCCAGCGCTATCTCGAGGACGTTTTGGCCAAGCTGATGGCGAGCTTCCCGACACGCCCGGATGCGTCCCAGTAGAACTCAACCCCGGCGCGGCCCGCCGTAGGTCACCGGGCCGCGCCTAGGCTTTCTCCACCTTCACCGCACAGAACTTGAACTCCGGGATCTTTCCGAATGGATCCAGGACGTCGTTGGTCAAGATGTTCGCGGACGCCTCCCTGAAGTGGAACGGCACGAAGACGCTGCCAGAGGCGATGGCCTGCGTGGCCCGCACCTTCAGCGTGATCGACCCTCTTCTGGTGCTCAACGTCACCTGATCGCCGGAGCTCAAGCCCATCTTCGTCAGGTCGTCAGGATTCATCTGGCAAAAAGCCTCCGGCTCTATCGCGTCGAGGGCGCGTGACCGGCGCGTCATCGTTCCGGTGTGCCAGTGCTCCAGCAGCCGGCCCGTGTTGAGGATGAAGGGGTACTCCTTGTCGGGTAGCTCCGCCGCTGGCTGATACTCCGCGGGTGAGAACTTCCCGCGGCCGCTTGCGGTGGGGAAGCCGTCTCCGAACAACAGTTGCTTCCCGTCGCTCGTCGCCGGATCGGGACAGGGCCACAGCTTGCCAGAGGGCTTCAGGTTGTCGTAGTCGAGGCCGGCGTAACTCGGCGCCAGCGATGTGAACTCCGCAAACACCTCTTCGATGTTCCCGTACTCCATCGGATAGCCCATTCGGGTCGCTATTTCGCACACAAGCTCCCAGTCGAGTCGTGCCTCACCCGGTGCCTCCAGCGTGTGTTGCCCGATCTGTACGCGACGGTCCGTATTGGTGTAGGTGCCGTCCTTCTCGAAGAACGAGCTGGCGGGGAGGATGACGTCGGCGAACTCCGCCGTCTCCGTGAGGAAGATGTCCTGCACGCAGAGGAAATCCAGATTGGCGAGGGCCTTGCGAACCTTGTTCACGTTGGGATCCGATAGGAAGGGGTTCTCCCCCATCATGTACATGCCCTTGATGTCACCAGAGAGCGCCGCGCCGATGATCTCGACGACGGTGAGACCCGGCTTCGGATCCAACGCCACTCCCCAGGCCGCCTCGAACTTCGTCCGCGCTTCTGGGTCCGCCACGCTTTGATAGTCGGGGTAGACGATGGGGATGAGACCGGCGTCCGAAGCGCCCTGCACGTTGTTCTGACCGCGCAGCGGGTGAAGGCCCGTTCCCGACCGACCGATATTGCCGGTCAGCAACGCCAGTGAAATCAAACAACGCGCCTTGTCGGTGCCGTGGCTGAACTGAGAGATGCCCATCCCCCAATAGATGATCGCCGCCTTCGCGCCTCCGAACACACGGGCGACCTCGCGGATCGTATCGGCGGCTATGCCGCAGATCTGCTCGGCCATCTCCGGCGTGTAGCTCTTCACCGCCTCGCGCAGTTCCTCGAACCCCTCTGTGTAGTCGCGGATGTAGTCGTGATTGATCAGGTCCTCCTCGATCATCACGTTCATCATCGCGTTGTAGAGCGCCACGTCGGACCCGGGCTCGATCATCAGCGGGTAGTGAGCGTGTCGTGCGATGCCCGTCTCGCGCGAATCGACCACGATGAGTGTGGTACCACTTGTCGCAGCGTCCTTGATGAACGTCGCGGCCACCGGATGGTTCTCGGTCGTGTTGCTGCCCGTGACGATCGCCACGTCGGAGTTGCCGACGTCGGCGAACACGTTGGTCACCGCGCCGGAGCCGATCGTCTCCAGAAGCGCCGCTACCGATGAGGCGTGGCACAGTCGCGTGCAATGATCGACGTTGTTGGTGCCGAAGACGGCGCGCACCAACTTCTGGAATAAATACGCTTCCTCGTTGCTGCACTTCGCCGATCCGAAGCCGGCCAGCGCGCTCGAGCCTTGCTCGTCTTTGATCTGTTTGAGCCGCCCCGCCACAAGGTCGAGTGCTTCCTCCCACGTCGCCTTCCGGAAGGCCGGCATCACGTCCTCGTAATCCACCAGGCCGCCCGGCTTGCGACGCCGCTCGCCTTTCACATCCGCCGAGAGCGGGCCCTTCGGGTAGCGATCCGCTTTGCGGATCAGCGGTACGGTCAACCGCTGTGGGTGTCGCGCGTAGTCGAAGCCGTACCGGCCCTTAACGCAGAGACGGTATTCGTTCTGCACGCCTTCGCGTCCCTCGGCGTAGACTACCGCGTTATTCTTTACGTCCACATGGTAGGTGATCGCGCAGCCCACGCCGCAGTACGGACACACCGAGTCCACCGGCTTGAGCCGCGGCGCCGGTTGGATGGGTACCGTGATCGTCTTGTTCGTCAGCGCGCCCGTCGGACAGACCGCCGCGCACTCGCCGCAGGAGACACAGGTGCTGTCGCCCATCGGATTGTCGAGGTCGAACGAGATCCGCGACAGATAGCCCTTGCCCGTTCGACCGATGACGTCGTTGTGCTGAATCTCATCGCAGGCGCGGATGCAGCGGTCGCAGAGGATGCAGGCGGCGTGGTCCACCGCGATGACCGGCGATGACGAGTCCTGCGTACGTCCGTTGCCCGCCGGCACGGCTATCTCCGCCCGGTCGATCCCGTATTCGGTCGCCAGCTCTAGGAGAAGATCGTTATCGGTCTTCTCTTTTCGCGCCGACGTCTCGGGATAGTCGGAAAGCAGAAGTTCGGTCAACGTGCGACGACAACGTTCCACCTTCTCGGAGTGCGTCTGCACGGTCATTCCCTCGCCGGCCTGCCGTACACACGACGCCGCAAGAACGCGCTCGCCTACGTCAACAACACATATCCGGCAGACCCCCACCGGCCGCAGCCGCGAATCGTGACAAAGCACCGGAATCTCAATCCCCGCCTCTCGCGCCGCCTCCCAGATCGTCGTGCCCTCCGGAACGCTGACCGCCTGGCCATCGATCGTCAGACTAACCGTCCGCGTCGCCTGCGCAGTACCCATCAAAAGCCCCTTCCCCTAATTCCGTCCTACTCCTAATCGTAATCC
>JBDHAL010000107.1:0-10742 GCA_039588075.1 Gemmatimonadota bacterium
CTTGTAGCTGCCGAACTCCACGATCCACGGCCGGTCGTTTGAAGCGACCTTTATGCCGTAGGGGCGTGCCCGGGTCGTCGGGACCGCCATCACCTCGACCGCGCCGCTCGCGGTCGACAGCCGGCCCACGAAATTGCCGTGCTGGACCGTGAACCAGATGTCACCCCGGCTGTCGAAGACCAGCGTGTGCGGATCACTTGCCGCCGGATCCGGCATCGGGATCTTGACGATTTCGCCGGTCTCGGGATCGAGCCGTCCGATGTGGGCCGCCCGGTTGCCCGCGTACCAGACCTGGCCGCGCTCGTCGACGATCAGGTTGTGCGGGTGCGTGCCGGCCTCGAGGTCGTATCGCTTGAACTCGCCGGTCTCCGGATCGAGGTACGCCACGTAGTTACCCACCTGCCCGACGAACCAGACCCGGCCCCGGCCGTCCACGTACGGGTCGCGCGGCCGGCTGTCTTCCCAGGGGACCGTCCACTCATCGATCTCGATCGGTTCGACGTTTTGGGCCGTGGCTTCAGCCGGCCAGCTGAATAGCAGCAAGAACAGAGCGCTGAGCGTCATCATGGGGCTAACCTCGCTCGAGTTGTGGGGAATTGACGAAAGACCATACGCACGCCGGCGTGGGGTTGGCAAGCACCCGAGCCTCAGTAGGGCATCTCTTCGTCGCTGAGGCCGAGGTGGTGACCGATCTCGTGAACCACGGTGTCGCGCACCTCTCGAGTCACCTGTTCCGGCGTGCTGCAGGCGCGCAGGATGGGTCCCATGTAGATGACGATGTGGTCGGGGAGTCCTGAATAGGAAGTGCCGCGGTCGAGGAGCGGCGTGCCCTGGTAGAGGCCGAACAGCTCGTCGGCATCGTCCTCGGGGTCGAAGCCGAGGTCCCGGAGTACCTCTGGATCGGGCTCGTCCTCCACCACGACGGATACGTTTTCCAGCCGCGATGCGAACACGTCCGGCAGGCTCTCCAAAGCCTGCCGGACGAGTTCCTCGAAACCGGCGCGCTGCATCCGAATCATCTCGGACTCCTCGGCGCGCGGCGGCCGCGGTGTTACGGGTCGACGACCAGGATGGCGGTGGCCGTGGCGTCCAGCGACGGCGAGCCCGCCACGACGACGAACGTGTGCTTGCCCAATGGCGTACCGGCGTCCGGCTCCGTCGGGGTCGAATCGCTCGAGCAGCCGGTGTACAGCAACAGGCCGAGGACGGCGCTGGCAAAGCCCAGCCGGAATCCCAGCCTGCGGCCGCGCCTGTCGTCGCGCCTGAGCGCCGCTCCGAACAGCGCCAGGGCAACCGTTAAGAAGCCGATCAACAGCGCCTCCGGGGGCCCGATCGGAGAAGCTGGGCCGGTCGCCGAGCCCCCTGGTATCAACGTCGTGTGTACCATCAGGTTGGTCTGGACCTCGGCACCCACGAGCACGAAGGTGTCGGGAGAGAACTCGCAACTCGTGACGCCCGGCAGGTTCGAGCAACTCATCACGACCTGCTGCTCCCAATCGCCGCCCGCCGGCGTGACGAAGACCGTGTAGTCCTCCGAGCCGCCCCGGTCGGTCTTTCCGCTGTCCGGCTCGACCCTGACGGTCATGGTCGTGGCCGGCTTGCAGTTCGAAACCTCGGACGTGTTTCCGCTCGGATCGATCGCGATCACCGAGGCGAAGTCGCCCAGCTCGATGTTGCCGATGAGGATGTGCTCGAAATCGGCATTACCGTTGGCGTCCGTCGTTACGAGCCTCTCGCCGTTGTTGACAGCGGCCTCGCCGTGATCGAACTGGTCGCATATCGTGTCGGAGAAAAACTGAAGCCGGTACTGCGTGCTGGGCATGCTGTTAAGCGTGCCCTCGGCCCGGTCGAATCCGAAAACGACCTTATCCATCACGGGCCAGTTCTGCAGGTTGTTCGGCCCCGTGTCCGCGTCCAGCGAATCGTTGGCCGTGACCCCGTCGGCGTTGAGGTCGATGTTCAGAGCGCCGTTGCCCCAGATCAAGTTATTGCTGATCCGGTTGTTGGTCCCGGCGCTCGGCGCAAGCACGACTCCGTTCTCGGTGTTGTCGTAGAAGTTGTTCCACTGCAGCAAGTTGTCCGATGATCCGCCCGAAAGCCGCACGCCCGCCTTTCCGTTGTTCCTGATCCAGTTGGACAGCTCGGGCGAGATCGTTCCGATCTCGCTGTGGCTCGACCCTAACAGCCAGATGCCGTCCTGGTCGAACCCCTCGATGATCAGGCCCATCACCTGCGTGCTGTCGGTTTCGATCTCCAGCCCGTAGGCCGCCGTGAGGGCGCTGCCCTCCAGCCTGATGATCGGCTGCGTGTCCTGCCCGGGCTGCGTCGTTCCATCGATCAGCAGCGGGTCGGTGACGGAAGGCAGGGCCGCTGTGAGGGCGAGTGTCCTGGTCCCGGGTCCGGGGATGTTGAAGGCGATCGTGTCGCGCCCTGCCGCGGCATTGGCCGCCAGGATCGCCTCCTGCAGGCTGCAGGTGGCGTCGCAGACGCCGTCGGTGGTCTGGTTGGTCGTAGTGACCGTGAACGTGGTCTGCGCCGCGGCGAGACCCGGCGCCAGGAACACCGCGAGGATCGCTCTACGAAGTAGTATTCTCATTCTGCTCAGTCCCTCTTGCTTTAGGTTGGTGCAGCTATCTCCGCCCTATCGTTGCCAATTGACGTCACTCGACGATCAGTTTCCCGATCGCCTCACGCGTGATTGGGCCCGAGGTGGCCACGACCGTGAACAGGTGCTCTCCTAGCGGGGTCCCGCCGACGTTCACGTTGACCGGGTCGTCGCATGCTGTGGATAGAGCGATCCCCAGCAGCGCGACGGCAACAAAGGCCGGGACGGCGAAACGGTGGCGCCGCCGGCCGCGCCCGCTCACGACCATGGCCAGCAGCGCGATCCCTGGAAGGCCCACGCCCAGCAAGCCGAGCCAGAGCGCTCGCGCCCGGTCGCGTTCCGCGTCGCGGGCGGAGGCGATCTCGCCGAATATCAGGGTCGGTATGTCCAGCCGCGCACTGACGGTCGCGCTACCCGGTGTCAGCGTGTCCGGCTCGAAGATACACTCCGTTCCACCGGGCAGGTCTTCACAGCTCAGGGCCACCGCGCCGTCGAATGTGCCGCCCAACGGCACGACGTCGATGCGATAGGTCGCCTGCGATCCGCGTGAGATGACGACGCTGTCCGGTATGACTTCGACGGCGAAACTGACGATCGGCACGCAGGCCGAGAGCTCGGACGTGCTGCCGCCCGGGTCGGTGGCGGTGGCCGAGAGCTCCTCGCCGGGGATGATGGCCCGTAGGTTCGTTATGGTAAAGCTGGCGTTGCCGCCGGCGTCGGTGGTGACGGTCGTGCTGTCCAGCAGTTCCTTGCCTTCCCGGCGGGAGGTCGTCGGCGTGCAGGCGTTGCCGGTGAAGAACTCGAGATCGAACGTCGTGTTGGGCGTGCTGTTTATCGTTCCCGCGAACTGGATGCCCGGAAACAGGCCCAGCGCCGAAGCGATCACAGGGTAGTTCTGCAGGTCGTTGGGTCCGCTGTCGGTGTCGCCGTCGTCGTTTGCCGTGATCCCATCGTTGTTCAGGTCGATCCCCAGACCGCCGTTCGCCCAGATCGAGTTCGACGTGATCGTATTGCCCGCTCCCACCGTCGCGGTGAGCACGATGCCCTTGCCGCTGTTCTCGGTGATCCTGTTGCCGGTCACCGTGTTGTCCGCCGTGCCGCTGCCGCTCAACCTCACCCCGACCACTCCGTTCAACGTGATGAGGTTGCCCTGGGTCAGGCCGGGGCCGCCGATGACGGTGTTCGGCGCGTTCGAGACGCGAATCCCATCTGCGGCGTTACCCAACGGTTCCGTCCCGCTCTGGTCTGTGCCCACGAAGCTGCTCAGAATCGAGTTTCCGTCGCCACCGGTGATCTCGATTCCGTGGCTGTTGTTGCAGCCGACAACCGTGCGCTCCTGCGACGCGGACCCACCGATAATGTTATTAGAGGAACTGATCACAACGCCCGAACCGCCGTTGCTCGCGCAATCGAGAAATCTGAATTCGGCGCCGATCACGCTGCCGGCGATCTGGTTGCCGCCGTTCGTGTCCAGCACGATGCCGTCGCCGTCGAACAGGCCGATCACCAGATAACGAACGGTGCTGTTGCCGGCCGAGATGTGCAGGCCGTCGGCCCCGGTACCGGCGTTGGTCCCGTCCAGCACGACGATCGCGTCCAGATCGAAGCCCGGCTGCGTGCTGCCATCGATCACGGCCGGGTCGGTGACCTCAGGCAGTTCCGATGCGAGGAAGATCTCATATGGCGGCTGGCCGGGGACGTTGAACGCCACCGTGTCGGTGCCGGCGTTGCCGTTGGCGGCGTTAAGCGCCTCCCGCAGGCTGCAGTGGGTAACGTCGCAGGTCCCGTCGTCGACGTCGAGCGTGGCATTGACGGTGTACGTCGTGGCCTGGCCCATGGCGAGGCCAGGGGTCAAAAGGGCGAACGCGATCGCGGTTAACAACGACTTTTTCATATGTATACCGTTTCCTCTTTCGGACAGGCCCATTGACATAGGTCGAAGGGCCTGGATAGCCTTGGTTACGCGGCCCTGTAGCTCAGGCGGATAGAGCGGCGGTTTCCTAAACCGAAGGTCGGGGGTTCGAGTCCCTCCAGGGCCATTTCAGCTTTTCTGAACCCTCCAAACTAGTTCGACCGCCGCCCGGCGGTCAACGTCTCAGAGCCGGTGCGGCCCCGGCCGGACGTAATAAGGGGCGGCCCGAGCCGGCCCGCCCCGACGACCTATTGCAGTTAGACTCCACCCCTTTAGACTCCTCGACATCCAGTTTCGTTAAACCCGGGGATGCTCGGTTCCTATTACTCCACCCCAATGTCGAACACCGCACACCGAACACCGCCTTTCGAATATGGCACTTCAAGGCTGAATCATTGAGCCCGAAAACAAAATGCATCTAGGTGTTAAGGATTGGCGATTTGTGATCAAGTGATTAGGGATTGCCGTGCGCCCTTCGAAAGGCGGTGTTCGGTGTGCGGTGTTCGACATTGGGGTAGAATAAGGGTGATCACGGTAGTTGGCCGCCCGGTCGGCCGGAGTCTATACTACCTGCACTTGTACGAGTAAGGGCAAACCGGGACAGAACTCAGGCAATGGATCTATCCGTCATCATACCCGTGCGGGACGAAGAGCAGAACCTGCGGGAACTGGTCTCCAGGTTGTTGAAGGTCGTCGAAACCCTCGGCGTAGAGGCCGAGATCATCTTCGTCACCGACATCAACACCGACGATACGCTGGAGGTTTTGAAGGCGCTGAACCGCGAGGACGGGCGCGTCAAGACCGTGAAGCTCTCCAACAGCTTTGGACAGCACGTCGCGGTTCTGGCCGGCCTCGATTTCTGTCGGGGCATGGCCGTCGTCCTGATGGACGGAGACATGCAGGATGAGCCCGAATCCCTCCCGGCGCTTTACGGCAAACTGAACGAAGGATACGACGTCGTTTATGCCGTCAAGAGCAGCAAGAACGAATCGCGCCTCCGCAATTTCTTGTCGCGCCGGTTCGTGGGTTTGCTCAACGCCCTCTCCGACTACGAGATCCGCATCAACACGTCCATGTTCCGCATCCTCAGTCGCCGCGTGGTCAACGAGCTGCGGCGGTTCTCGGAGCGCGAGACGTTTCTCACCGGCTTGATCAGCCTGATCGGCTTCCCGGAAGCCGAAGTGGAAGTCAGTTCGGGGCGGCGCATGCACGGCGCGACTAAGTACAGCTGGTTCCGCCAGATCAACATGGCGATCGGTGCGATCCTGTCCTTTTCGTCGAAGCCGGTACGCCTGGTATCCGTCTTCGGCTTCATCGTCTCGGGACTCAGCCTCGTCTACTTACTGGTCGTCCTCGTGCAGGCGCTTTTCTTCGACGTCAGCGTCGCCGGCTGGCCCACCGTCGTCTCGCTCGTGACCTTCTTGGGCGGTGTCCAGTTGCTGGCCATCGGGATCGTCGGCGAATACATCGGTCGAATCTTCATAGAGACAAAGGATCGGCCGCGGTACATCATCGAGGAGAGGGTGGGAGAGTTCGAATGAAATATCTCAGCGTGATCGGAACCCTGGCCTTCGTGACCTTCGGCCAGCTTATCCTCAAGTACGAGGTGAACAAACTGGGAATAAGCCCCGGCAGCGAGTTGAGATCGCTGCTTTCTTTCTTTGCCAGGCTGCTGACCAACGTCGGTGTGGTGTCGGGCTTAACGGCGGCGGCCGTCGCCGCTCTGTGCTGGTTGTATGCGCTGAGCCGCTTCGAGCTGAGCGCCATCTACCCTCTGCTGAGCCTGAACTTCGTCCTCGTGCCCTTGTTGTCCGCCTACCTGTTCCGCGAGCACCTGAACGCTTACAACATCGCCGGGATATTGCTGATAGTCGCCGGGATAGTGGTTTTCTCGAAAGGCGTATAGCCGCTGAGCTTTCGTGCCGGGTTCCCGGCGACGGTCACGCCGTCAGGCACATCCTTCGTCACCACCGCACCTGCCCCCACGACGCTGCCTTCGCCTACTCTGACGTCCGGCAGAATCGTGGCGTTCGAACCGATGTACGATGATTCCCCCACCGTAACCCTGCCCAGCAGCACGGCGTTGGGGGCGACCGTCGTGAAGTCGCCAACCACGCAGTCGTGCATCACGTTCGCGCAGGCGTTGACCCTGACGAAATCTCCGACGTGGGCGTCGGTCGATACGTGGGCAAAGGTGTGGACGATGACTCCCGTACCCAGGTCCGCCGAGGGTGACACCGAGGCCAGGGGGTGCACGCCGCTCGCGAAGCGAAAGCCGAGCGCGGAGTATCGATCGACGAGGCTCTTGCGCACGCCGGGCTCGTCCGGCGTCACGAGCAGCGGGACGTCGCCGTATTTGTTGTAGAGAGCTTCCGCATCCTCGTCGCCGCCGAGCACGGAATGGCCCCGGTAGCTACCCTGAAGACGGTTGTCGATGATTCCCGCTATGTCGACGCCGCAGCTCTCGCAGAGATCTATGACCTCGTGAAAGCCACCGACGAGGATGACCCGGTTGGTCGTCTTCATGTCAGGCCAGCAGCCGTGTTAGCTCATCGCAGACGTAGTCGATGTCGTCCGCGGCGAGGGTGGCGTAGAGGGGTAGGGTGATCTCGCTGTCGCTCACCTTTTCCGTCATCGGTAGCTCTCGCGTGTAGTCGCTATAGACCGAGAATCGGTGGACCGCCGGGTAGTGAACGCTGGTTTCGACGCCCGCTTTCTTCAGCCCGGCACGGACCCGATCGCGCTCCGCCGCGTCGCTGTCTTTCAGTACGATCGGGAAGATGTAGTTGGACGACTTGTACAGCGAATCCAGGTAAGGAATCACAATCTCTTCTACACCCGAGAGTCGCTCCACGTATCGGCTCCGCAGCTGCCTCCTGATCGAAACATCGCTCTCCAGGCGTGCGAACTGGGCGTGCGCCAGCGCGCCCCGCAGGTCGTCCATCCGGTAGTTGTAGCCGAGCTCGACGACGTCGTACCGGGTGGCGTGGCCTTTTGCCCTGTCGTAGGACAGCGTCGTCATACCGTGGGCTCTCAGCAGGCGCGCGCGTCGGGCATGCTCGTCGTTGTTTGTAACGAGAAGACCGCCCTCCGCGCTGGTTATGTTCTTGTTCGAGAAGAAGCTGAAGCAGCCAAACTCTCCTATCGTCCCCAGTTTCTTGCCTTCGTATTCGGAGTCCGGCGCGTGTGCCGCATCCTCGACCACGAACAGGCCTCGCGAGCGAGCGATCCGCATCAGGGCGCCCATCTCGCAGGCGAAGCCGCCATAGTGTACAGGTATGATCGCCCGCGTCCGCGACGTGATCCTGCGTTCGACGTCGGCCGGGTCGAGCGACAGGTCATGGGGCCCGATCACGTCGGCGAAGACGGGAGCGGCTCCCACGTAGCGCACGGCATTGACGCTCGCGACAAAAGTCAGGGATGGGACGATGACTTCGTCACCCTCTCCGACTCCGAGGATGCGCAAGGCCAGGTGGAGCGCGGCGGTGCAATTCGTGACGGCCACGGCGTGCTCGGCCCCCAGATGATGGGCGAATTCCGACTCGAACGCTCTGACGTTCTCGCCCATCGAGATCCACTTCGACCGCAAGGTCGCCAGGACCTTCTCTTCCTCCTCGCGTCCGACGTTCAGGTCGAACAATGGAATTCGATACGCGCTTTCTGCCATTCTCCCAAGCCGGTCAGGACGTACCGGCCTCTGGTTTGAAGTGCACCTGGTAAAGCTCCTGCGCCTTCTCGTAGTCGGGTATTTGGCCGATGTCGAGCCAGTATTCTTGAATCTGATACTTTGCCACGGGCAGACCGTCCTTCAACATCGTCTTGATCAGCGTATCCATCCCGTAGTACTGCTTGTCCGGTATCAGTTCGAGAGCTCGCCGCTTCATCACGTAGACCCCGGCGACGATGTTTCGCTCGATGTCCGGTTTCTCCTGGATGTCCGCGATGAAATCGCCTTCCGAGATGATGTTCCCGAACGCGAAAGGCATGACGATCTTCTTCACGCCGACGGTGAAATCGGCCGGGATCGACACCGCGAACTCGTAGAAGCGGGCAAAATCCAGTTTCGTCAGGATGTCGCCGTTCATCACGATGAACGGCTCGGTCAGGTCCTGTCTGAGCAGGCTGAGCGGGCCGGCCGTCCCCAGTGGTTCCTCTTCCTTGCTGATTCTGAGCTTCACGCCGTAGCGCGAGCCGTCGCCGAAGAAGCCCTCGATATATTCCGACTTGTAGTTCGTGGCCAGGATCACCTCATCCACGCCGCACGATCGGAGCTGAGTTATTTGGATCTCCAGCACCGACTTCTCGCCGACGGGCAACAGCGGTTTCGGGATCACCTCGGTGAAAGGCTTGAGGCGCGTTCCGAGGCCGCCTGCCAGGATGATCGCTTTCATGGCCTATATGTTGTACAGGTCGGGCTTGTAGGCGCCCGAGTGGCCTTTCATCCACTCCAGCGTCTCGCTGAGACCGGCCTCGAGGTCATAGGCCGGTTTCCAACCCGTCTTGTTCAGCAGCTTGCTGTTGTCGCAGTGAAGCCGCTCCACCTCGCTCTCCTCCGGCCTGACCCGCGCGTCGTCGGTCTCGATCGTCACCGTGCGGCCGGCGAGCGCCGCGATGCGCGCGGCAAGCTGGGCGACCGAGATCTCGTCGTTCATGCCGACGTTGACGGTCTCCCCGAATAGATCATCGCTGTCCGCGATATGGAGGAACGCGCTCACCGTGTCCTTGACGAACGTCAGGTCACGCGTCACGTGGGTATTGCCGAGCCGGATGGTATCGCGGCCGCTCATTATCTGAGCGATGACCGTCGGGATGATCGCCCGGGCCGACTGACGTGGCCCGTACGTGTTGAACGGTCGGACGATCTTGACTCCCAACCCAAACGACCGGGAATAACTGATCGCCAGCTGGTCCGCCGCGATCTTGGATGCGGAATAGGGCGACTGGGCGACCAACGGATGCCGCTCGTCGATAGGAACGTATTGCGCCGTGCCGTACGTCTCGCTTGTCGACGTGATCAAGACGTTCGGGACGTCGTGCTCGCGCGCCGCCTGCAGGATGTTGTAGGTCCCTTCGACGTTGGTCTTGAGATATTCCAGCGGTGAGGTGTAGGAGTACGGGATCCCGATGAGCGCCGCCAGGTGGAAGACCGCGTCAACGTTGTCGCTGGCGCTCGAGACCGCGGCGAAGTCACGAATGTCCCGGGCGATCACCTCGATGTCTTCGCGGTACGGCGACGTCTCGAGCCAGCCCCAGTCGTTCCTCGAGTTGTAGCGAACGAAGGCCCTCACGTTATACCCGGCCTCGACGCACGACTCGGCCAGGTGCGAGCCGATGAACCCGGCGGCACCCGTTACCAAAACGTTCTTCCCAGCCATCAGCGGTCGGCCCCCCTGCGGTTTGCGAGCACCCCAAAGTTGGGCGGCCGCCTGCCGGCGGTCAACGACCGCGGACGATGCCGCGGGTCCCCCCTAATCGTCGGTCGCCGTCATCGCCTGCAGCGCGGCGTCGATCTTCCCGGCGTCGATCCCACCGGCCACAACCCGCGCCGATCTGATGGCCAGCACCTTCATCGGCATGTCATAGTACTCGGTCTGGTGGACCCCTCCCTCCGGCCCCAGTTCCACGACCAAACTGGCGTCGGCGTTCCCCGCCGTAGTAATCGCCAGCACCCAGGAGCCCTCCGCCGGCCACTGCTGCTTTACGGCATACACTCCGGTGCGCGACGTTTGATCGAACTCGAGCTCGATCGAACGCCGCTCCCCGTTCACCAGCCCTTCCGCCGTCCCACTTATGTCGAAGAAGATCGGCGTCCCGTGGTGGAACGTGTGTACCACCAGCGCCGCCCCCCTCGTGGTTGGGTCCAGCGGGTTGGCCGGGAGCTCCAGCGAGATCCAGGGCGGCCCGACGCTGGCCGAATCGACCCAACCTATACTTAGAACCAGAGCCACACTCAGTGGTGCGATCTTCAAAAGCGTTGCACGAGACATGTATGTCCTCCTGTTGGGGCCGTTGAGAATTCGAAGTTGTTGATAGGATGCCGGCCGATTGTGGAAGGTTTGAACCGGGGCGCCCTCTGCGATTTCGTGGCTGGCCGTTACCGATCACCGATCACCCTTCAAGATCCTGACTTCACCCTTGAAGCTCTTCACCTTTATGAGAGTTCCGCCGCCGCCGGTGGAAAAGTTTCGTAACTCGCTGGATGCGAATTCATTCTCAACTTCGCCG
>JBDHAL010000108.1:0-12826 GCA_039588075.1 Gemmatimonadota bacterium
GGAGGGGATAGTGAGCAGATGCTCGATCTCGCTCAGCGCCGCATCCTCATCGCCGACCATCGCATAGATGAGAGCCAGGTCAACCAGGTAGGGGATCCCGTACACCGCGTCTTTCGACACCGGTAAGAGCGCCACTGCGGTTTCTCCCGCGCGAACGGCCGCCTCGCTCTGCCCAAGCGCCGCATAGGCGATGCCGAGTGAGCCGTGGTATCGAGGATCATCCGGGTGTGCCCTCACCTCGCGCTCCAACACCTGCCGCGCCTCTTCGAAGAGGCGATCCGCCTCCTGCGTCTGTCCCGCAGCGCTCGAGGCCCAGGCGGCGAGCAGAGCTCGTGGCCTGGCTGCGATCTTAGTAAGGATCCACTCGAAATAGGGTTCCGACACCAGCTCCAGCGTTTCCTCGAAGCGATCCTCGAACATCCGCTGCCAGTAGCGCGACCACATCACCCATGGTGCTTCGTGGGATAGTCCTTCGAAGACCTCGTCGCTCTCAGCATTGGCGCCTCTATCACTCCAGATCGTATGAGCCTTCGCCAGGTTGGGCCACATCGCCGCCGGCGCCAGGTTGATCGCCTGATCGGCGTAGGCTTCGGCCTCGTCGTACCGCCGAAGCATCCAGTGTTCGAAAGAAAGAGCCGTGTAGCGCCCCGCGTCCATCGGACTGATCTCCAACGCCCTGCGGTTTTGGTCGATCGCGTCCTCGAACTTCCCCTGAGTTTCATAGACGCGTGCCCGCGCCGCGAAGACCTCCTTGCTGTCGGGCAGTCCCCGCTCGGCTATGGCGATCTGTTCCAGCGCGCGCTCGGTGTCTCTATACAACCACAACTGGAAGAGGCCTGAAGCGAGACTGACCTCGGGAGACGCATCATCCGCACCGAACGCCTTCTCACCCGCCTCGACGGCCCGTCGGCGGCGCTCCTCCGACGCGTCTACCCAGAAGAAGACCTGCTGCGCGTGTGCCTTGGCGAGCTCCGCGTGGGCCAGCGCGAAGTCGGGGTCTAGTTCCGCGGCGCGCTCGAACTCGCGCAGCGCCCGATTCAGGTCATCGGCTGTGAAGTGCGGCAGATCCATGTAATACCGACCGCGCAGGTAGGCTTGATAGGCGTCCAGGTTCTCGGTCGGTCTGGCCTCGATGCGTTCCAATTCCTCCGGTGTCAACTCGGTGCGCAGCGCCAGCGCGATCTGCTGTGCGATGTCGCTCTGCACACTGAGCAGATTGTCAACGGAAAGCTGGCGATCGTAGATCTCGGCCCAGACGTGCTCATCGGTTCGCGAGTCGATGAGCTGCACGTTGACACGCACAGAATCTGCGGCGCGCAAGATCTCCCCCTCAAGGATGTACCAGGCATTCAGCTCCTCTCCGATCTCCCGAACGTTCTTGGGGCTGTCGCTATATCCCATCACCGACGTGCGGGAGAGGACCTTGAGGCCGCCGATCTTCTGAAGTCGGGTCAGGATTTCGCCGTGGACGCCGTGAGCGAAGTAGGCGTCCTGCTCGAGGCCGCTCAGGTTGAGGAACGGAAGGGCGGCGATGGACGGGCGTGTATCGCTCACGGACTCCGCCACCGCATCAAAACGCTCGGGACCAAACAGCAACCAGCCGGCAGCGAGGAGCCCCCAAGCGGCGAGTGCGATGACCAGGGTCACGACGGCATTGCGCCACGTGAGCATCCGACGACGACGACTAACTGCGGAAACTTGCCGCAACTCGTCGGCCCTCGCATCAGCGGGCAGTGCCTCGAACTCGTCTGTAGAGAGCGGGGAACCCGCGTCCTCGCGCACGAACGCCGTGGCGATGACGAACGGCAAGCCCAACAGAAAGAGGACGATCGCGAACCCGGGCAGCCAGGCGGGAAGACTCAGCCGCTCTGCCACTGTATCGATGAGCTCGAAGCAGGCCCACGCCGCGCCGATGTAGATCAGCAGCACCTGCCAGATGCTGCGCCTATGGATCTCTGTGACGAAGTGCTTGAGACCGGACATGACTGTACCTGCGGCCTGAGGTATGTAGGAGCATGGGCAACCGGGATCTGCTCGAAAGATGCGACGCTATCGGGGTTGAATCAACGACTTCCGTCGGGCTCCGCAGTCTCATTCCTTCCCACGTGCTCGCAACTCAGTCCCACCAGCCGTGGACTTCCCCCGGTACGACAGAAACCTACGAGGACCGACGGAAGCCGACGGGACGCCTGGAAGCGTGGGTCAGGCTTTGAGCCCCGGCCCGAGCGGTACAGCAAGCGACCCGGGCCCATAGATGGCCGGAAAGCTACGCCGATGCCTTTGCCATCGCTCTAGCGCTCGAGGAGGGACCGAGTCCCTGAAGGCTGAGGTCCTAAAGCCCATCCGCTGATCGCGTCAACGCGTCGAAGCGGGGGTTGCCTCGCATGAAGTCCCAGCGCGGGTCGAGGGCGAGTGACCGGCGCGAGTAACCGGACGGAAGGTCGATCACGCGCTCCAGCTCGGCGAGCGCGAAGTCCACATCGCCGAGGCGCGCGCGGGCGAAGGCACAGTAAGTCGGGACCCACATGCCATGAACACGATCTTTGTCATAGGGCAGTATCGCGGCGGCACGCTCGCAACTGGCAATCGCCTTTTCGCGCTCCCCAAGGTAGGCCTCGGTCATTGCGAGTAAGACGTGGGGCCACATGTAGTTCGAGCTGTAGGGTTTGGCGATCTCTTCCTCGAACCGCCCCCGGGCGACCATGAAGTGCTCGCGCGCCCGCGCCTCGTCCCCTCGCGCGGCCTCGACTTCACCCGCGTAAAGATCACCGGTCCCGGGAACGATCGTATCGTAGACGCGCTTGTAGCGCTGGGCGACCGAGGCGGCCGCATCGAAGTCGCGAGCGTACAGCGCCGCCTCGAGACTCGCAAGGGCCCAATACCAGTCCTCGGTTGGCGTAGCGTCGGCGAGCACGCGGCGCGCTTCTTCGACGTCGCCCTGGCCGTTAAGCAGGATCAGCGCCAGGTGCGCCGAGATGAGCCCGTGGCGGGGATACTTCTCCAACAGACGCCGGGCCAGCACCTCCCCCTCGTCCGGGCGATTCGCGTTGAGCTGCGTATTGAGCAGCTCGCCGTAGTTGCGGATGTTCTCTGGATCGAGAATCGCCGATTCCTCGAAGCTCGCGATCGACTCATCCCAGAGGCCCAAGCGGCGATAGGTGAGCCCCATCATATAAAGTATGTCCGCGTTGTTGGGCAGCTGGCGGTGTGCGATCTCCAGCTGCTCCAGAGCGCGCTCGTAATCATAGAAGCCGCGATAATAGTACTCGGCCAGAACCATGCGGGCTTCCGGGAGATCCGGCTGGAGCTGGAAGGCGCGATCGATGGCGGCCTTCATGGTCGCCAGGCGCTCGGGAGTGCGATCGATGGCGAACCAGTAGATATCGCCGCTGACATCGGCCAGCATCACATGTGCCAGCGCGAACTCGGGGTCCAGCTCGACCGCCCGCTCGAGCAGTCGCGCCGCCTCGCTCTCCGCCTCGGCATCGATCTGCCCCCCACGAATGATCTCCCTGGCCTTCAAGTAGAGGTCGTACGCTTCGACGTCATCGGTGGGAACTTCGGCGAGCCGTTGCCGCTCCTCCGGCGATAGCCGTGCCTGGAGCTGCGCGACGATCTGCTGAGCCACGGCCGTCTGGATCTCGAATACGTCAGCCAGCTCGCGATCGAAGTTCTCCGCCCAGAGGTGCTCATCGCTCTGCGCATCGATGAGCTGTGCCGTGATGCGCACGCGGTTCCCGGACCTGCGCACGCTCCCCTCGAGGATGTAAGCCACGCCCAACTCCCCCGCCACCTCCCTTGAGTTCACGTTGGCGTCCGCGTACTTCATCACCGATGAGCGGGAGATGACGCGCAGGTCAGCGACTTTGGACAGATATGTCAGGATGTCCTCGTGTATGCCGCTCGCAAAGAAGGCGTTCTCCTCGTCGGCGCTCAGGTTCGCGAACGGCAGCACCGCGATGGATTTCCGCATGAGTGTGCCAGCAGCCATCGATGCGCGCTCTTCCGGCCCGAGAAGCAGCCACCCGGCGGCGACTACGCCCGAGAGTGCGAGCGCCAGGACGCCGCCCGTGATGGCGTTGCGCCAAGTAAGAAGCCGCCGCGCACCTGCGACTTCGCGTGCCCTAGCTTCAGACCCCGGCTCAGCGCCAGGCACCAACGTCGGATCGTGTTGCTGTGTTGGAGAGATGCCCTCTTGGACGAATGCGGTGGCGAGAACTATCGGCAGCCCAATCAGCAGGAGAATTATTGCCACGCCGTAGACCCACTCGGGGAGCGCCAGCCGTTCGACGAGGACGTCAGCAGCCTCCAGCACCGCCCACGACGCGACGACGTAGATCGCCAGCACCTGCCAGAGCGAACGGCGGTGTATCTCTGTGATTAGCTGTTTGAGACTCGCCATGGGGCCAGCGCTTTCGAGGTGTTGGGCTGGTCACAAGATGCAATCAGTAAGAGCGGGTAGCAACGAGGAGCTGACTGGCTCCCGGACCCCGATTTTCGGCCCCATAACCCTTTGGCGCAGGCACACCTGAAACGGAAGAGTCCGCGTCGTGAGCGGGTCTCAATCCCACCAGCCGTGGACTCGCCCCTCTGCGACAGAAACCGACGAGAACCGACGGAAACCGACAGGAATAGACGCGAACCGATGACGTACGACCGCATCGTCCCAACACTCGTCCCAACAGTTGACGAGAGTGAGCGCTACTACTCGTGCTTCTCAAGCAGAGCCTGGAAGCGCGGTTGGTCCCCGATGGTCCCTAGTTTCACCGCCTAATCGTGACCTGCACACCACATTTCGCACCACAGCGCACAAGAGCGCAATCGTGGTCCTGGAACGTGCGTTCTTCCGCCGGAAGTGTTATTTTTTTTGGTTCCCGCGAGCCCGCGCAATCCATGTGGCTGCCGCACGGATAGGAGGTTATCCATGCGCCGTTTCGCTAAGCCCCCGCCAGGACAGATCGCGTTCAGCGCTCCGGGGGTTACGGTGCTCATCGGATTCTGCGCTTTGGCTCTCACGAGCTGTGACTTCCTCTTCAATCCGGATACGGACTCGGGCACGGAAGGCGCGGCGACCAGCCTCACCGTACCGCCTCCGCCGCCGGGCACTGTGCATGCCGTAGATATTTCTTTCGCGACCGGGGAGATAACGGCTGAGGACGTCGCGTGCTGGAAAGAGAAATACAACGTCGAGCACATCATGGTCGCGCTCAACTGGGGCTACCTTGACTTAGCTGAACGTCAGCTACAGACCGTCGTGAATAGTGGCGTGACGGTCGACGCCTACGTGTGGATAGCCTGGACGGAGACGAACAGTCCGCTGGGACCAGAACGGGTCGAGACGGTGCTGTCATCGCTGGTGGCGGACTACCCCGTTCGGCGTCTGTGGCTCGACGTCGAGCCCCACCATAGCGGATCCGATAGCCACCTAGGCCCGGCCGAGCGCCTGCCCATACTCAGAGCGGCGGTCGAGGCGTGCGGCGATTTCCCGTGCGGCATCTACACGCGCAAGAATTGGTGGAACCGGGAGATCGGCCCTACCACTGAATTCTCGCATCTGCCCCTCTGGTACGCGCACTACGACCATCAAGAATCCTTCCGCGACTGGTACAACTACCCAGCGGACGATGAGGACTTTGGCCCGTTCGGAGGCTGGTCGAGCCCGACCGGCAAGCAATACGATGAGCCCTCTTCGAACCCGCAAAAGTACGACGAGTGCAAGACGAACATCGATTGGGACGTCATGAAGGTGAAGCCGACGCCGCCATCGCCCACCGGGTTGAGTCCGGACGGGGTGACGGTGACGGAGAGCCCGGTGAACCTTAGGTGGGATGCGATCGACGGCGCGACGGACTACCACCTGGAGGTCAGCTATCTCGATGGCGAAACGTGGGAGCCCTACTGGATAGAGACGACGACCACGAACTTCTTTGAGTTCTCGCTTGGAACGGAGACGAGCTACCGCTGGAAGGTGCAAGCGAAGAACGCCCACGGGTGGGGTCACTACTCCGGGTGGGCGAGCTTCGTCTTCGATGAGTCTTCGGAGGGCTCGCCGCCGCTCGCGCCCACAGGATTGCGCCCGAGCGGGGTGACGGTGACGGAGGGCTCGGTGGCGCTGAGGTGGGACGCGATCGAAGGGGCGACGGACTACGACCTCGAGGTCAACTATCTCGAAGGCGGATCGTGGGGCGCCTATTGGGTCGAGAAGACGAGCACAAACTCGTTCCAGATATCGCTCGAATCGGAAACGAGCTACCGCTGGAAGGTGCGAGCGAAGAACGCCAACGGCTGGGGTCCCTTCGCAGACTGGGCGAGCTTCGTCTTCGACGAGTCTTCGGAGAGCTCGCCGCCCGCGCCCACAGGATTGCATCCAGACGGGGAGACGGTGACCGAGGTCACGGTGACGGTGCAGTGGGACGCGATCCCCGGCGCAACGCATTACTTCCTCGAGGTCAACTATCTCGACGGCGGATGGCAGGCCTATTGGATCGAGCAGGTGACCACTAACTCCTTTGAGTTCGCGCTTGGGAATGAAACGACTTACCGCTGGAGGGTGCAAGCGAGGAACGCCCACGGCTGGGGTCCCTTCTCAGGCTGGGCGCATTTCGACTATAAGGAGCCAGGGCCCCCGCCCCCGGCCCCGACGAACCTGCACCCGAATTTCGAGACCATCACGACGAGCGCGGTGACGTTGAGCGTCAACGCGATCCCCGGTGTGATTGAATACGAGTTCGAAATCTATTTCGTGAACAATAACACTAATGAGTGGCAGTACTACTTCACCTATACGCCGAGCACGAATACGCAGACCTTCTGGCCCGACGTCGAGGGAACGGCTTACCAATGGCAGGCGCGCGCCCGTAACGACAGCGGCTGGGGCCCTTGGTCCTATTTCGCCGTTTTCTGGTTCGAACCCTGAGGAGTCGGCGACCTGGCAACGTCCCTTGCGATCTAACGCTCATCACGCGGCCGTTGTGTTCATGGCCATGCCCACCGGGCGGATGGGCCTCGGTCCCAACACTTCTCCCAACAGTAGCCCGAGAGCCCGCGTCGTGAGCGGATATCAATCCCACCAGCCGTGCCAGAACCAGGCGCGGCGGCGCGGGTCGTAGAAGATCCAGAGCAGGTCGCCGGGCTCGGTGCCGATGCGGTAGTACTCGCGCCGATAGCCGTCCTCCCACCAATCGCCGGAGAGGCGCTCCGGGCCCTGGAGCGCGTGGACCGGGCGCCAACCGCCATCTACGGCCACCGCGCCGGGCCGGCCGCTCTCGATTCGCACGTCCAGCGGCCGCGGTCGCGGCCAGAGCCGCAGCACGAGGGCCGGGATCTCCAAGCTCGATGTGGTGTCTCCGTTGCCGTTGGGGACCATTCCACCGCGTGTCAGCTCCGACATGAGGTCGACGGGCTCCCAGCGGCCCGCTTTCTCGGGCCGGTGGCTGTCGGCAGCGGCCGGGCGGACCACCGACTCGGGGCCCCAGCGGCCCTGGAGCCGGGTGAGAGCCGTGGCCAGGGCGTCGGGGTCGGGGCGCGGCGGGTCGAACAGGTCGACCTGCTCCGCCACGGCCGGGACGACTTCCTCCGCCTCGATCCGGACCCCCAGCGCCCGGCCGGAGAGACTCAGGCCTTCGAGGGCGCCGCGGCAGAGCCCCAGCAGCAGCGGGGCGCGCCGGGTCGGCCGGGCCGGACGCACGGTCTGGCGCGCCGGGCCATCCTCGGTGTCGATGGTGAGGTGGAGCCCGCGGAGGCAGAACCCCTCGACGGCCAGGGCGTCCGACAGGTGGTCGAGGCAGGACTTCAACAGGAAGAGCAGCGGCTCGAGCCGCTCGGCGGGGCCGGGCAACTCCACCTCGGCGGCCCAGTCGGAGGGCGCCCGGCCGGGATACGGCCCTTCCCTGCCGTCGTCGAGCCCGCGAGCCCAGCGATGGGCCCGGGCCCCCTCGGCGCCCAGCCGCGCCTCCACCTCGCCCGCTTCCAGCGCCGCCAGCTCGCCGACGGTCTCCAGCCCCAGCGCTTCCAACAGCTCGAGCAGGTCTTCCGAGATGGGCAACACGCGCAGCGGGAGCGTAGCAAGGAAACGGGCGTCGCCCCCGCACGGGACCTGGTGGACCGCGCAGTTCCGCAGCCGGGTCGCGGCCCGGGCCGCGGCGGTCGTGTCCGCCACTCCGACCCGCGCCTCGGGATAGCCCGCCGCCAGCGCCGCCGAGCGCGCCGCCTCGATGAAAGACTCCTCGCCGCCCAGGCGGTCCCAGCCACCGGCGTCCAGCCAGAAGGCGCCCAGCCCGGCCCGGCTCACCCGAGGCGACGCGGCCAGCAGCGCCGCCGCCAGCCCCGTCCCCACTTCATCGTAGAGCGCGGGCGACCAGGCCCACTCGCGAAGTTCTGGATGAAGTCCCCGGGCGTCCGCCGCCCGCATTCCGATCTCGATCCCGTTCAGCCGCGCCGATTCCGACGTCGCGACGACTAGAGATCGAGCGCCCTCTCCCCGCGTTACTATCGTGGGTAGGCTCGAAATCGAAGAGTCTTCAGTCCTCAGGTGTGCGGCGATGGGGAAATCGGGGATTCTAAGACAGGCGATCCGACGCGAAGCGGCTGACATGACCTGTTCGCCCAAACCACGTCATCGACGTGGTTTGGCGCGTCGCTGGGTCTCGCTACCGCGGCGGTCGGGGAGACCGGAATCCTCCGGCAGGCGATACGGGAGGTCGTGGGCGTAGGGGACTTTCCGGCTCAGGTGGCCTCGGACCCGGATCTGGCACGCCTGAGAGTTGGGATCGGGTGAAAACTGAACCCGGAAGCCCGCCAGCGGCACGCAGCCCGACCGCTCCACCACCGCCACCAGCGCCGCTCCCGTCTCCCGGGCCAGCCGCTGCAAACGCACCACCGGCGTGCGGGACCAATCGCCGCCCTCGGCGATCACCAGCCCGAACGCCCCGCTCTTGAACAGCTCCTCCGCCGCCCGCAGCACCCCCTCGGGCTCCGGCGGCCGCACCACCCAGAACGGCGCCGCCCCGTTCGGCCCCAGCCGCCCGAACACCCACGGCGCCGGCGTCAGCGTCGCCGTCCCGTCCACGTACGCCACGCCGGCCCCGCCCTCCTGCACCGCCCGGACCAACTGCCGCAGCAGCGCCGTCTTGCCCGCCGAACGCGGGCCCGCCCACTCGGTCACCTGCCCACGGGGCACGCCGCCGGGCAACGCCTCGTCGAGGTCCGGCCGGCCCAGCCGCCAGGCGAAAGCGCCGGCCCCGGCCAACAGCTCGCTGGCCCGGGCCAGCGAGCCGAGCTCGGGAGATAACGATACAGCTAAAGCTTTGTTAGAGTTGGACATAGCGGCTCCGTATCCCAGTGGACCGGGATACCGAAGATAACCCGAAAGTGAGCGCCGCGCAAGAACTTTCTCCGACCTGTTGGATCGACCGCTAGCGAAGAAGGAACTTGCTGCCGTAGTAGACCCTCAGGAGCCCGGCGGAGATGTCGACGTACTTGGAGCGGCCGCTGAGGACCACGTGTAGCGGAGCCAACCCGTCCATCTCCAGACGCGGGGTCGAGCGCCAATGGAGCTTGCCATCGATGACGACGCTGACGGTGCCGTCGGGGTCGAGCTGAAGAGTGTAGAGGTGCCAGGCTTCGGGAGTCGGGATGAAGGGGATGTAGGTGTTGACGCTACCCACCCGGACGTTGGCGACGAGTCCCTTGCTGTCATTCGGTCCGTTGACGGACAGCTCGATGAGAGGGTCCGGGCCACTCCATGCGCCATCCGCCGGGACGTAGTCGGTCAGGCCGATGATCAAGTGCTGGAAGAGCCGGCCATCGAACGGCAGGGACGCCCAGACCTCGAGGGTGAGCCCGTCCACCGGGTCGAAGGCGCGATGGGAGACGACGCCGCTGGGGAAGCTGTCGTCGCCGTTGTTGACGAAGAAGCCGGCGCCCTCCGGGCCGCCGATGGGTCGCGAGTAGGGCGCCGGTTCGCCGAACTGGATCCAGCGATCGTCGTGCAGACCGCGGGTCCAATCCTCGTAGAACAAGAGGGTCACGGCACCGTTCTCGAGGTCGCGCGAAACGAGCTGCACGGTGTCGGCGATCCAGCCACCGGCGGTGGCGACTACGCTCGTCCGGCCGGTCGAATGAGCGACTAGGGTCCCGTCGTCCATCAGGCTCGCCACGGTGCTGTCGCTCACCGACCAGCGAATCGGCAAACCGGCGGTCTCGACAGGCCGGCCGGCGACGTCGGCCGCGTCGAGATCGAGGAGTACGTGCTGCCCCGGACTGACGACGTCCAGGGGCGGCGTGATGGTCAGCCGATCGATCCAGCCTCGTGCGTCGGCCTGATTTGGACCCGTCGTCACAGCGACCATGTTGCCTGTATACGTGAGCCTTCGAAGTTCCTTGCTGTTGATATCGATGGCCCACAGATCCTGGCTGCCATCCGGCTGTAGCATCACGAAGATGATCGTCGTGACTGACAACCAGACGGGTTCGAACTCGTCGGCCGGGGCGTCGGTTATCTGGCGAAGATCCGTTCCGTCGGCGTGGACGACGAAGATGTCCTTGTTGCCCAGCCTGTCGGAAGTAAAAGCCACGTGCCGTCCGTCCGGCGCCCAAACCGGCTCCAGGTCCACCGCATCGTGACGCGACAGGTTGACGAGGTTGGCGCCGTCGGCATCGATGACGAAGACTTCCTGGACACCCTCGGGACTCGTTGCTCACCGGTTTCTACGTCGTAAGTCATCAACCGGTGCGTGTAGTCACGACCGTCGCGTACTCCCCCACCTTCACGGTAGAGAATGTATCGGCCATCCGGCGACCAACCGCGGGGCGTCTCGTCGTCCGACCGTTCGGTCAGCGCCGCCGTCTGACCTCTCACGCCGCGCAACGCGAGATTCCAACCATCAATGGCTCGGGACATCTCCACGACACGCGAGCGGTCCGGCGAAGGCAGAGCCTCGGGGCCGAAATCGGTGGGCATGACCCGCAGCTGCATGTCACGGTAGATAGCCCTGGCCAGCTCGTCCCCTCTGCTTCTCCTCACGCGCACGAAGAAATCGCCGGACAGCCCGATCAGCGGATGGTCCGGGTCATCGGGCCCGCTGTCCCGCACGGTGAGAACCGCCGCGAAAGCGCCGGCGGTCATCACCGCACCGGCGACCGCGGCAACGAAGATCCAACGCAGGCCCGGGCGCCTCGCGCGACGGCGCGCCGACTTCAGCGATCGGGTGACCGGCTCTTTCATCGCCTCGGCGCGGACGCCGGCGATGGCGCGCGCGAGCTCTTGCGACGGCTCGCCGTCCAGCGCCTCTCTCAAGAGCGTCCTGTAAGAGCGATAGGTCTGCAGTGCGCCCACCCGATCGTTCGCCGCCTTGAGAGAGCGGACCAGCGCCAGCTGCGCCCGCTCGTTGAGCGGGTTTAGATCCACGTATTTGCGCGCGCACTCGACGGCGCTCTCGGCGTCTCCCTTCTCCAGCGATCTGCGGATCAGCCGGTCGTAGGCCACCTCGAGGCCCGCCCGCAGCTGCTCGTCCTGTGTCTCGATCCAGTGCTCCAGCTCGGCCCCCGCTTTGCGCTCGAGGCCCGGGACGAACGGGCCCGCGTACAGCTCGACCACGCCGGCGTAGTCGGCGCGCTCCAGGGCGCGCTGGAACCGCCAGATGTCCACGTCGATGTGATCGACGTCGAGAGTCAGGGTGAAATCGTCGGCAAGGATCAGAGGTTCGTCGAGCCGCTTCGACAGGTAGAAGAGGGCCTGGCGCAGGGAGCGGCGCGCCCGGGTCGAGCCGGTCCCCGGCCAGAGCAGCTCCGCCAGGTAGTCGCGGCGGGCCGTGTGGTCCGGCGTGGTGGCGAGCACCGCCACCATGGCCAGCGGCTTTGAGTTGGCCAGCAGCGGCGGCCCGTCCGGGCCGGAGGCGCGCAGGCACAACTGACCGAGCGTCTTCAGATAGAGCACGATGGACCTCTCACCCTCAAAGACGACGCGAGAGAGGTTGGGCCGGACAATATGTAGGCTCCGTCACCTACGTCGCAAGTCTGGCTGGACAGTCGCCTACGGCTCGAGCGAGACGGCGCGGAAGCGGACGTCGGGGTCGACGCGGCCGCCGGGGAAGAGTGCGTTTCGGATGGAGCGGCGGTTATCGCCCCAGGTGAGGTAGAAACCGGAGCCATCGACCGTGGCGTCGTTGTAGTCGCCCATGTAGCAGGCCTTGACCAGCGGGTCGAAGTTCGGGTTGAGGGGCGGCACATCGAAAGATTCGGCGGTGACGCGCTCGTTCACCCAGCTGCCGCCCTGGTCGGTGGAGACGGCGCGATAGACGTCGATCCAGCGGTTCGCTTCGTCGTTGCGCCGGTCGTAGAAGAAGACGTTGATCTGGCCTGCCGGCCCTACGGTGAGGATGGGCATGAAGTTGTCGTTGGTGCTCCCGTCGGCGCCGGCTTTCACGGAGCGACCCTTGACCAGGTTGGCCGGATCGCTCCAGCTCCGTCCGCCGTCCGTCGAGCTTACGAAGAACACGTCGGAGACGTCGCCGCGGGCCTGGCGTCCAGGGTCGGCTGAGAAAGCGATGTACAGGTTGCCCTCCCCCGGCCCGTCGCTGCGGTCCACGTCGATGCTGGGGAACTCGCTGACCCGGATGAAACCATTCAACGCCGGGCGCAGGCAGGCCGCCGTGGCCGATGCGTCCTGCATCCGGGTGAACGTCGCGGCGGTGATCTCCGGTCCCCAGGTCAGGCCGCCGTCGTCGGAACGCCGGAACCGGATGTAGCCCGTGGTCTCGCCGGAACGGTCTTCCCAGGCGACAAAGAGCTCACCGCGCTTCCCCACGACGGGCATGGCGCCCTGCAC
>JBDHAL010000109.1:0-10938 GCA_039588075.1 Gemmatimonadota bacterium
TACACCCGCGGTCCAGAGCGCCGCCTTCAGGTCCGACCCAGCCGCCGGCATGTTCGACGTTTGGGCGCTGTGCCTCCAACAGCAGGAGTTCTTCGAGCGCGGACCCGGCAAGGAGCGGTTCGGGCAATGGCAATCGCTCGCCGTCGATGCCTCGAAGAACCTCGTGGACGATATTCAGGGAATCGCAAAAACGGTGACCGGGGACGAGTACGATCAAGTCAAAAGCGGCGTTGACGAGTGGGTCGACGCTAACCCCATCGAAACCGTCATCTTCACCCGGGAGTCGACGGCCCCGTTGACGGCGGCGGCGCTGGGATCCGTGAGCGCCGGCGCCTTCGCTGCCGTCGGCAACATGGCGGATGAAGTACGGGACCTCTCCGCCCGCATAAGCGTCTACTCGGAACTCGTCCCCAAGCAGGCGCGCTGGCAGGCGGCGCTGCTCCTCACCTCCGAGTCCGGCGGCGTCAGCTTCATCCAGTTGCTGCAAGACATCGCGCTCCACGCCGAGCGGATGGAAGACATCGTCGCCTTCCTCGACTCGGTCGAGGTCGTCCTCGACTCGATGCCCGCCCTCATATCGGCGGAGCGCACCGCCGTGATGAACGACATCACCCGAGAGCGCGTCGCCGTCATGCGAGACCTCAACCAGATGCTGGCCGCGACCCTCCAAGCCGTGGACCTGGAACGCGTCGCCGTGATGGACGGCATCAGCGCCGAGCGCATCGCCGCGCTCCAGGACCTCGACGCGCTCGCCGCCCGCCTGACCGAGATGACCCTGGAGCAGGCCGAATTGCGGATCAACGACGCCATCGACCATTTCTACTGGCGCTTGATCCAGGTCCTGGCGGCCCTCGCCGTGCTGCTCGCCGTCGGCGGTTTCTTCGCCGTCCGCTATCTCGCCAACCGTATCGGGCCGATCCGGACATAGCGCGTGTGGGGGGCGCGCAGGGGGCGGGGTAATAACTACAAGTGAGAAGTTGGTACCGCGAATAGGAGGGCACGGCGGGGCTCCCTCCAGCTACCGGAGGGGGAGGGCGCGACGGGGGCCACGAGCGGATATTTGGAGCGCCCCGGCCCGTCCCGCCTTCCAGCCCGTCCGGCGCGACATGGAGCGAAGGCCCCCGTCGCGCCCTCCCCGCCACGGAAACCGAAAGGAAGTCCCCGCCGTACCCGACGCCCTGCGCCTTGCCTGAACGTTCGCGGCCAGTAGTTTCTTCCAAACGTGCGTTAGAGTTTGACCGGAAACGTCACAGGAATAGCCCCATGCCGCGCTTTACCGACGAAGAACTCAAGCAACAAGTTCGAAACGGCTTCATCGTCGAGTCGGAAGACGAGATGACGGAGACGTACAAGAAGGCGCTGATCACCCAGCTCACAGTCCAGGGCGACACCGAGCTGATGAGCGCGCCGTCCTATTACGGGCCCGCCAAGGACGCGCCGTCGACCAATACCATGGTCAGCTCGATGGCGATCATCCAGGACGAGCTGGGTCACGCGAACATCGCGTACCGGCTGCTCGAGGACCTGGGCGTCAGCCGCGACTACCTGCTGTACGAGCGTGAGCCGCACCAGTTCAAGCACCCGTACGGGTTCGATCAGTTCCTCGACAACTGGGCCGAGCTGGTCGTGGCGAACGGCCTGTTCGATCGCGCCGGGATCACGCTGCTGGGCGACGTCCACCGCAACACCTCTTATGGGCCGTTGAAGCGCGCGCTGGTCAAAGTGGGGCTGGAAGAGAACTTCCACCTGCGGCACGGCGAAGTCTGGATGCGCAGGCTCTGCGAGGCCGGCGGCGAGGCGCGTGAGAAAGTGCAGCGCGGCGTGGACTGGATGTTCCCCATGGGTGTCGAGTGGTTCGGCATGCCCGACGACAAGAAGCGCCACAACGCGCAACTCGACTTCAAGCTCAAGGGCATGACCAACGACGAGTTGCGGCAGACCTGGCTCAACGCCGTCGTGCCGCTCTGCGAGGAACTGGGCATCGATGTCCCCGCCCACTGGGACGAGGGCGAAGGCCGCGCCATGCTCGACTACGAGTTCCCCGTCGACTTCGACGAAGAACAAAAGGTCTGGCTACTGGACGAGCACATCACCTGGGAGCAAGCGTTCGACCGTTGGAAGCGGCGTGGACCGGCGAATGTGGTGTACGTAGAATCCGTGCGAACCGGGCGCCTGCAGCTGGAGGCGATAGCAGCAGCGTGATTTTAGTTACCGGTAACCGGTTACCGGTCACCGGTTACCTATGTGAAGAAAGCACACAGGTGGCGGCTGAACGAGATGCATAGAATACCATCGGCTAAAGCGGACGAGATCTGGGATTGGTTGAAGGACGTATTAGATCCCGAGTTGCCGATTAGCATCGTGGATATGGGGTTGGTCTATGAAGTGCGGGTGGAGGGGCACGTTGTGGAGATCGATATGACGTTTACGGCTACGGCTTGCCCTTGTGTGGATTTCATCTTGCAGGACATCAGGACGCGATTGCTGGCCGAGCCTTCTATAGATGACGTGCGGATCAACATCGTTTGGGATCCGCCGTGGACCAACGAGCGGCTGACCGCAGAAGGAAGAGAGTTACTTCGGGCTTTTGGTGTGAGCGCTTAATGGCTGATCGAGTTTACGTGGTATTCGTCCGCAAGAACCGCGAGGACCCGCTGCGGCACGTCGGTAGCGTGCACGCATCCGATCCGGAACTGGCGAAGGTCTACGCTTGGAAGACCTACGATGAGGAACGCTGGTTCGAGATGGTTGTCGCGCCGCGCGACGCCTTCTACCCGGTGAACCGCGAAGAGGCGCCGTTCGACATCACCCGCCCCGGCGCCGGGCCGACGGAGGTCGCATGAGCGGGCCCGACATCAAGTCCACCGACGATCTGTCGCCGGCTACGCAGAAGGCGCTGCACGATCTGATCCTGTCGCTGGCGGATTCGAAGCGCATCATCGGAATCCTCTACGCCTACTGGGTACTGGGCGCGCCGGAGCTCGAGGCCAACATCGCGGCCTCCAGCATCTCGCAGGACGAGTGGGGCCACTCGCGGCTGCTGTACGCGCTGCTGAAGGATTTCGGCGAGGAGCCCGAGAAGATCGAGCACGAGCGCCAGGCCTCCGAGTACTGCAACGTCGAAGCGCTCGATCGGCGGCTCGACACCTGGCCCGAGTTCGTCGTCGCCAACGCCATCATCGACACCGCCCTCACGGTACAGCTCGAGGCGCTCGCCGGGTCACGCTACGCGCCGCTCCGCCAGCGCGTCCAGAAACAACTCGAGGAAGAGCGCTTCCACGCCGCGCACGGTGCCGCCTGGCTGCGTCGCCTCGCCGCGGCCAGCCCCGAAGCGAACGCCGCCGTCCAGAGTGCCCTCGATGACCGCTGGCCCGCCGTCCTCCATTGGTTCGGACCCGAAGACTTCGGCCGGTCAGAGAAAGAGGCCGGCTTCACCGACGCCGACGGCGGCGACCTGCGGGCGCGTTTCCTAAAGCGAACCACGCCGCTAATCAAAGACGCCGGCCTGACCGTCCCCGATGTGAGTCTCGACTTCTCCGACTGGGACCCCGCCAGTCGACGCTCCAGTCGAGATGGACCGGATGCTGAGGCTGTCGCTCGTGCGCGTGGCGATCGCAATCGAGCGTTCCTTGTGGAGTGACGCATGGAAAGAGGTAACCGGTAACCGGTGACCGGTAACCGGTAACGGAAGACAGATCACGTGGAGAATAACGAGAGCAAAGAGGCTTACCCGCTTCCGAAGTCGGTGGAGTGCCCCTATTGCGGAGGTAGCGAAACGCACGTCGAAGCTCCGTTCGGCAGCGTACTCTCCGTCGCCCAATACTACTGCCGCACCTGCCGCACAATCTTTGAGTGGATAAAACGCAATACGCGTGACCGCTAAAACGAAGTTACCGATCACCGATTACCGGTCACCGGTTACCTGCTTACCAAATGCAAAACCCTTGACTCAACAACCGCTCTAGTAGAACTATAAAGCCCCCGCCCAAACTCGGAGGGCTTCCCATGAAAAGGTACGTCCCGTTATCCCTCGGCTTCCTGCTGCTCGCAGCGACTACGGCTCCCGCCCAGGAGGAGGCCGCCCAGATGGGCGCCGAGCTCGCCGCGGCCGAGATCGTCATCACCACGGCCGTCGTCGACCGCCAGCCGGCCGACAACCTCACGATGGTGGCTTCGGATGTCGGCACGCTCATCTGCTGGACGCGGATCACCGGCGCCGAAGGCGAGATCCAGGTCGAGCACGTCTGGTACAAGGGCGACGTCGAGATGGCCCGCGTGCCGTTAACCGTCGCCGGCACCAACTGGCGCACCTGGACCTCGAAGAACATCGAACCGATCTGGACAGGCGCGTGGCGGGTAGACGTGGTGGCCCCGGATGGGAGCGTGCTGGGGTCGGTTTCGTTTACCGTCGAGTAGTGGTGAGCAGGTAATCGGTAACCGGTAACCGGTGACCGGTAACTGCCAAGTGGGAACTTGGAATGAAGTTACCGGTTACCGATTACCGGTCACCTTCCGCCCAAAGCTCACGCACGCCGCCTTCCCCCGCGACGACGACAGCGCTAGCCAGCCCGAGGAAAAGACCATGCGTCACGATCGCCGCGCGCTCTTCCAGCACGCAGGCGACTTCCAGCGGGTCATCCAGCGGTCCGAAGTCGGCGTCGAGGATCATGTTGCCCTGGTCGGTGACGAAAGGCGAGCCTGCCTTGGCGCGTCGCAGGGTGACGTCGGCGCCCATCGCTTCGAGGAACCGTTTCTCCGGTAGCCAGCCGAATTGGACGACCTCGATGGGAACGGCATGGTTGGCGCCCAGCGTCGGCGAGAGCTTCGACTCGTCCACGATGATGATCTCGCGCTCGCTCGCCTGGGCCACGATCTTCTCCCGCAGCAACGCGCCGCCGCCGCCCTTGATCAAGTCGAGGTTCGGCGCCACCTCGTCCGCCCCATCGATCGTCAGGTCGACGACCGGGTGATCCGCCAGCGTCGTCAACCGTATCCTCATCCGCTTCGCTTCTTCCTCGATCGCGGCCGACGTGGGCACGCCCAGAATGTCCTTCAACTCGCCAGCATGGATCAGCTCGCCGATCCGCCGCACGGCGAGCAGCGCCGTGCTGCCGGTGCCAAGCCCGACGATCATGCCGGACTCGATTGACTCGACGGCCCGCTCGGCCGCCATCTTCTTGTATGGGTCGCTATCCACGTTTGTCTAACCTGTCACTGGTCTCACCCGCCCAGGTCACGCCACGCCTTTTCTCAACGGCCGGATCTTCCTGATCTCGTCAGCCGCAGCTGAGTTCATCGCTCTGTGCAGGTCGTACTCCAGCTGCCCGTTCAGCCAGAACTCGGGTGTCGTGCCCAGGAGCCTGCCCAGCCGCAGAGCCGTGTCCACACTTATGCCGCGTTTTCCGTTGATGATTTCGTTGACCCTAGGATAGTGTACTCCGATCAACTCGGCTAGCTTGACCTGGCTGAGGCCAAGAGGCTTCAAGAAATCCTCCAGAAGCATCTCGCCCGGGTGAGTCGGCGCCCGATCTGTCGGTATTCGCCTCTTGATCATCCTCGTCTCCTGTGCTCTACTACCCTAGTGGTAGTCCACTATCTCTACATCAGTCGGCCCATCTTCTCCCCAAATGAAGCAGATCCGGTACTGATCGTTGATCCGGATGCTCCACTGCCCCCACCGATCGCCCGTCAACCTCTCCAGGGCATTGCCGGGTGGAGCAGCCAGATCCCTTATGGCATGCGCCCGATTCAGCTGGTCCAGTTTGCGCCGGGCTACCCGCCAGAGAGACTGAGGACAGCGTTTTCGCGACTTCGCTGTCGATCGCCCGTTGTAGATGTCCTCCGTGGCGCGGTTCCTAAATGAGCGAATCAAGTGATTATATCAGTATACCGTATATCGATATACTGTCAAGCCGCACTCCTCTTGGCCGGTCGAGACCCGCGAACAAGCGGCGATTGACACGTAGCACGGATGCACCTGGCAGCATTAGGAGAAACTGCAGGCCGGCATGCAACAGATCGTCAACGTGCCGGCTGGAATCTATGGCGGAGGGAGAGCTGCAGGTGCCGGGCTAGGGAAAGATGGCGGCGGGTCCGAGCAGCCGGTTCTTGGGATCGACGGTGATCGAAAGAGGCCGTTCGTCGAGCGACCAGTGCAAGTTGGTCTCGCGCGTTTCGATCCAGAACGTGCGTCGCAGATTGTAGGTGTCGCGTTTCACTTCGACCTCGAGCGGGAAGCGGAAAGGCGGCCACGACTGGACCTGTCTGACGTCCAGCTCGAGCCGTCCGTCGTCGGGATTCCATGAAGTGTGGACGCGCACCTCGGGATAGCCGGGCCGGTGAAGCCACTGGTCGAAGAACCAATCGAGGTCTTCGCCGGACGCCCGCTCCATCACGTGCCGCAGGTCCGCGGTGAGGGCGGTCCCCTCGCGGTGCTCGGCGTAGTATCGACGGATACCTTCGAAGAAGACCGAGTCGCCCACGACGTTTCGGAGCATGTGGAGGACCCAGGCGCCCTTCGTGTAGCTGTTGCCGTTGAGGAGATCCAAGAGGTCGTCGGGCTGTTGGTCGATGACCGGCCGCCCGGCATCGCCCAACGACGCCATGTAGCGGTCTTCGCCGTCTGCGAGTCTGGCGGCGGCGACGGAATCGCCGTCGGCGAACTCGAAGAAGACGGCGGTGAAGTACGTAGCGAAGCCCTCCGACAGCCAGACGTGGGGCCACTCGCGCTCGGTGACGGAATCGCCGAACCACTGGTGGGCAGCTTCGTGAGCCACCAAGCCGTCTCCCCTCCCCGGTCGCGGCAGACGCTGGTTGACGAAGATGGCGCTGGAGTTCTCCATGCCGCCGTAGCGCGTCGACGACTGGACGAAGGCCAGCTTCTCGTAGGGGAACGGCCCGATCAGGCTGTCGAAGAAGGCGACGACTTCGGGCGCTCGGCCGAACGCCTTCCGTCCCGCCTCCTCTTCCTCGGGGTAGACCCACTGGGTGATGGGGATGCAGCGGCCGCCATCGCTGTCGCAGCCGATGGCTCCTAACAGATCGACGGACATCTCCGTTGCGCCGATCACCATGGTATAGACGGGGATCGGCCGATCGGTCGCCCATACGGTCAGCTTGCGCCCGTCGGCGGCCAGGGTCTCGTTCACCAGGCGGCCGACGCTCACCACGGTCCACTCCGCCGGCGCCAGCACGCTGAACTCGACCGTCGCCTTGTCACCGGGATGGTCGATGCCGGGAAACCAGTAGCGGGCGCGGGCCGGCCAGTTGTCGGCGAAGACGGTGGGCCGTCCCACCTGGCTGCGCCTGAAGATGAGGCCGTCGTCGGGCGCGCCGTGATACCAGACCGCAACGCTGATCCGTTCGCCGGCCGCGGCGCCGCGCCCAAGCTCGACCGCCAAAATACCGCCGCCCCGGGTGAACTTCGCGGCGGAGTCGTTCACTCTCACCGAGTCCACGGTCAAACCAACGAAGTCGAAGCGCGCGACCTCGATGTCGTCTTCTACGACCTCGAAGTTGATCTCGGTCCTGGCGCTGTAGGCGGACGCCTCCGCGCTCAGCTCCACCGCGATGCGGTAGCCGAGCACATCTATCGCGTGGTTCGCTTCGTCGCCCTGCGCCCGGACGGGCGTCGCCTCGCAGGCCAATCCGATCGCCAGCAACGGCAACAGCGAGCTAACTCTCATTCCCCACGTATCTCCTCACGAAATCGACGAGCCGTCGAAAGTACTCGGCGCCGCCGACGAACAACGTGTCGTTGTGGCCGGCGCCCTCGATCTCGTACCACTCCTTTGGCTCCGGGCTCGCCTCGAACAGCTGGCGCCCCATCTTGACCGGCACGATCGTGTCGACGTTTCCGTGCACGTAGAGGGCGGGCGATTTCAGTCGCGGGACCTTCTCGATGGACTCGAACTGGTGGTTCATCGCTCGTAGCAGAACGCCGGGCAGAAATCCGTAGTGGATGCGGGCCAGTCCCGCCGCCGAGGTGAACGCCGACTCCGCGATCACCACCGCGGCGTTCTGCCGCGTTCCCAACTCGATGGCCACGGTAGAGCCCAGCGATCGGCCGAAGATGACGAGCCGCGCCGGATCCACACCACGCTCCTCGACCAGGTACCGGTAGGCCGCCAGCCCGTCGTCGTTGAGCGCCGCTTCCGACGGCGTGCCCTCGCTCTTCCCGTAGCCCCGGTAGTCCATTATCAGGACGTTGAACCCCGACTCCACCAGCAACTCGACGTTGTCGAGCCGGTCGTACAGGTTGCCGGCGTTCCCGTGAAAGAACAGCAGGTCAGCGAACGAGCCCTCGACGCCCGCGTAGATGCCGTGCACGCGCACCCCGTCTCCCGTGTCCAGCCACACTTCTTCGACCAGCGAGGCGCCCGGTATCGGCGGTGTGGGCGCGTCCCGGGCGACGCGGGTCGGGAAGTATATGAGTTGCCGTTCCAGCGATTCGAGCATCAGCAGGCCACCCAACAGAAAGAGCACCAACGCGGCCAATATGCCGGCCGCGGAATATGCGACTTTACGCCACATCTCATGAGCGCGGTTCGAGAGTCATGCTTGCCAAGGTCAGATCGGGGGCTCCATTTTAGATATAGCTTCCTTATCGCGCCAGACGTGAGTGTAATGTGACTCGCCTTGCCGTCGTCATCACCGCATCGTTGCTGCTGACCCCTGGACTTTGCCCGGGTCAGGAGGATGTCGCTCGACGTCACATCCGCAGTGGCCTGGCTCGCGCCGCCGACGGCGACACGGCCGCCGCGCTCAGAGAATTCTCCCAAGCCGTCGACGCTGCGCCCAAGCTGGCCGAGGCCCACTTCCAGCTGGGCCGCCTGCTGGCCCGCTACGCGACCTGGAACGAGACGGATTCCCAGTACCGCATGCGCGCCGAACACGCGCTCGAGGAAGCCATCGATCTCGATCCCGACAACCCGCTCTACATGTCGGAACTCGGCATGCTTCGGATCAAGCAGCAGATGAGGAACGACGGAGAGCGGATCCTCGGTCGCGCGCTGAACATGGCGAGGGAGCAGAGTTCCGGCGACTCGACCATGCTGGCGGACACCTACTACAACCTCGCCTATGCCAAGGAGGTGAGATACGAACGACAGCGGGACCAATGGATAACCTTCATGTCGATGCCATCGATCTCGTCCTACCTGCCGAGCCGGCAGCTCCTCTCGCAGTACGTCGAGAGCTACGTCGAAGGCGCGCGGCCGCTCGAAGAAGCGGGCCTGCCGACGCTGTACGTGATGCTCGAGTACTACCGGACGGCGCTGCGCTATTCTCCCACGCACCTGGAGGCCTCGCGGCGCCTGCTTCTTCACACGTTCGAGGCGGGCGAGCTGAGCGAATACCTCGCCGTCGCCAGGCGGCTGGCCGAGGCGCACGACCACCGCCCCGAGGTTCACCTTTACCTCGGGCTTGGCCTGCACCAGTCCGGCCGTGAGGAGGAGGCCGGCCTGGCGTTCGACAGAGGTCTGGAGTTGATGCCCGAGTACGATAGGATCGCCTTCACCAGCATCGAGCCCGTGCTGCGACGCCGGCCCGCAAACGCGTACATGGCACTCAACGACTCGGCGCGCGCCTCCTTCGAGGAATTGTACTGGCGGGTGAGCGACCCGCTCTACCTGACGGAGGCAAACGAG
Source organism: Gemmatimonadota bacterium (assembly GCA_039588075.1). Classification (GTDB taxonomy): domain Bacteria; phylum Gemmatimonadota; class Gemmatimonadetes; order Palauibacterales; family KS3-K002; genus JBDHAL01. The sequence continues at coordinate 9,648 of JBDHAL010000109.1, forward strand.
CGCAGGCTGGAGCATCTGTCACGCGTGGCTTTCGCGGACCTCCGCTACTCCGAACCCTCCGTCGGGCTGCGCGGCTGGGAGACCGACCGCGGGACGATATACATTCGCTATGGCGCTCCCGAACTGGAGATGCGGTTCAAAGAGAAAGTCGTCTGGAACTACAGCGGCGGCGTCAGCTTCATGTTCCGACTACAGGCCGGCTATTTCCGCAGCCGTTTCCCCGGCGATTACCAATACGCCGCGGAACAGTACCGGATCGCCCAGCCGGCGAAGTACGACAACATCCCATCGATCCCCGCCCTCTTTCCGATCCCCGTTCAGATCGCCCGCTTCCGCGGGGTGACGGCGGATCACGTGGCGGTCGAGGTCCACTCCGAGCTTCCCGTCGAGTCGCTTCTCCAGGGAGCCGAGATGGAGACCAGCGAGCTCGAGACGGGCCTGTTCCTGCTGAACGCCAACGGCGAGAGGATCGTGCGGCAGGTGGCGACGGAAGTCATCGACTATGGCGACGCTTCGAGGGCAAACCCGCTGCGCAGCTGGCGGCTGATGTTGCCCGCCTCGAGCCGACTCGTCGCCGCCGTAGAGGTCCGCGACGCCGTGTCCTGGCTCGCCGCCGCCTCGCGCGACACCTTCACCTCCGTTCCGTTCGCCGAGGATTCCCTCGCCGTGAGCGACATCCTGCTCGCCGAAGCGCTACGGCCGCTCGCGCCGGAACCCACGCGCCGCGTCGAATACGACATCGTCCCCAACCCCTCGCGCACCTACGCGACCAACCAGCCCATCACGATCTATTACGAGCTCTACGGCCTCGATCGCGACCGCGAAGGCTTCGCCGACTTCGATGTCTCGATCACCGTGCGCGTGACGTCCCTTTACCGGCGGGGTGCCATCGCCCAACTCATCGGCGCACTCGCCGACACCTGGGGCTTTAGCATCGCCGGCGACGACCGGGTCGAGCTACAGTACCATCGCCAGGTCGATCTAACAGAACGCGACCGGGTGATCGAGCATCTCACACTCGATCTGCAGGCGGCGCCGCGAGTACGAGATCTCAGTCAGGATCTGGGATCGGCTGGCGGAATCGCTTGCCAGCGGGCAGCGAAGCTTTGTCGTGGTGGAGTAGATTATTGGAGCCGTTTTCGACAGCCGACAGGAGACAGCCGACAACCGACCCTTAAGTTTTGTTGGACTACCGATGACCGACTCCCGGCTCGCGACGCCCGGCTAAGCGCCGCGGCAGCAGCGTAGGAAGTCGAAGGTCGATGGTCGAAAGTCGATCGACGGGTAGTGA
>JBDHAL010000110.1:0-10657 GCA_039588075.1 Gemmatimonadota bacterium
GCTGACAGTGCGGGTCTACGCGCGGCCGACCCTCGATAACTGGGCCCACCTTTCGGCGCTGGGTATCAAGACGGGCTTCGGCGACGATTACCTCAAGATCGGCGGCCTCAAGGGGTTCGTAGACGGCATCATGGGGAACTCGAGCGCCCGCTTCCGCGAGCCGTACGACCACCAGCCGGACCAGAGCGGGATCTGGCGCACCATGGTGCTGGAGCCGCCGGGCATCGCCGAGCTGATCTACTCGGCCGACGCGGTGGGCCTGATCCCGCAGGTTCACGCCATCGGCGACCTGGCCGTCGACACGCTGCTCGATTGGTTCGAGGAGGCGATAGAGCGCAACGGTCCGGGCGATCACCGATTCCGCATGATCCACGCTCAGGTCGTCGAGGACGATGATTTCCGGCGCTTCGGCGAGCTCGGTGTCATCGCGGAGGTTCAGCCGTACCACGCCATCGATGACATGCGCTGGATGGAAGAGCGGATCGGCCACGAGCGTTGCCGTGGAGCCTACGCGTTCAAGTCGCTGATGGATGGCGGAGCCCTGCTTTCGTTCGGATCGGACTGGCCCGGTACGAACGCGGCCTGGTATCCCGCCAAGCCGCTGCTCGGGATCTACGCCGCCGTCACGCGCCAGACTTTGGACGGTGAGCCGGAGGGTGGCTGGTTCCCGGAACAGCGCGTCGACGTGGAGACGGCGATCCGCGCCTACACCATCAACAACGCCTTCGCCGCCGGCGAGGAGAACGACAAGGGAAGCGTGGCCGCCGGCAAGCTGGCCGATTTCACCATCCTCGATCGCGACTTGCTGGCCATCGATCCGTCGGAGATCAAAGACGTGCGGGTGATGGCTACCATCGTTGGCGGGCGCGTGGTTTACGCGGCGCCGGAGCTGGCCGGCATCGAGGAACGCATCAACGCGTCGGCCACCCAGTGAGCGAAGCCGTGGCAAGCCGAATATCGGCCGAGCGGCCTCTCGAGTCGCCCGGTGGCCTAAAGCCCGCCCCGTGGGTCGTGGCTCTACCCGCCCTGGTCGTCTTTGCCGCCGCCACCTTTCTGATGCTGCGCCGGGTCTGGCCCTTCGTGAACTGGTACTACGTCTCGGCCTGGTACCCGACGATCGTCATGCTCGACGCGGCGCAGGCGATACGCAGCGGGCGCTACTACATGATCAGTCGACCGCGCTTCGCGCTGTCGCTGCTCGGCTGGTCCGCCGTCCTCTGGTTCTTCTTCGAGCTGGTCAACTTCAGGGTCGCCAACTGGTACTACGTCAACCTGCCGCCCGATTTGCCCTGGCGGTGGCTGGGAACGACGGTCTCGTTCGCGACGGTTTTCCCCGCGATCTTCCTGGCTGAGCGCTGGCTCTCTGTACGGGGTGCTTTCGACGGCGTCCGCTGGAAGACGTTCGCCGTCAGCCATCGGACGTTGATCGGCGTCGTGCTGACGGGCCTGGTCTTTGCCGGGCTGAGCCTCGCATGGCCCCGCTACTTCTTCCCGATGATTTGGGGCGCGCTCACGCTGCTGCTCGAGCCATGGAACTACAGTCGCGATCCGGATCGCTCGCTGCTCGGGGATCTCTCCGCCGGCCGGCCCGGCCGCATGCTGCGCCTCCTGGTCGGCGGCATGGCCATCGGTCTGCTTTGGGAGTTGTTCAACATCGAGTCGCGCTCAAAGTGGATCTACACCGTGCCGGGGCTCGAGAACTTCAAGCTGTTCGAGATGCCGCTGCTGGGGTTCTTCGGGTTCCCCGTCTTCGCCCTCGACTGCTTCGTCGTCTACCAGTCCCTGCGGATCGCCGATGTCGCGGTCGATCCGGATGAGAGCTTGGCCAAAACCAGCCGCCTGCGGCCCGGGCGTACGGTGCTGGCAGTCGCAGCCGGGATCGCTTTCTCGCTCGCCGTACTCGTCGGCATGGATCGCTGGAACACTGATTCCCTACGGCCGCGCCTGGACGGTCTCTGGGTGGCCGACGCCGCCGCCAGGGAGCAGCTGGCTTCAACGGGGTTCGCCGATATCTACCTTCTCGCCCGGTCGCGGCCCGAAGATGTCGCCGGCGCCGCCGGGGTGACGGTCGCCGAGGCCGGTGAGTGGGTGAGCGCGGCTCGGCTCGCCACGCTGCGAGGCATCGGCGCCGTCAACGCCAGGTTGCTTTGGGAGCAGGGGATCACATCGGTAGCGGCGCTCGCCGCGGCGGATCCCGAGATTCTGGGCGAGCGACTTCGGAGTCGGACGGCCCGACCGCGTGCCGCCACGCCGCCCAAGGTTCGCGTGTGGGTTCACTCCGCCCAACTGGCAACGGAAGGCCGCAACATCCCCGGTGACGACGTCGCTCCCGCGACCGGCGCGCCTTCGCCGTGAGCGACGGCGTGTTATCTTTGGCGGCGCCGTCGAACTGATGGACGAGGGCGTTCGAGCGGCCTGCGGCCGCTACGTGGCGGAGCTCTTCGCTCCGGAAGACGAGATCCTGGTCGATCTGCGGCGCGAGATGTCAGAAGCCGGCTTACCGGCGATCCATATCGACGCCGAAGAGGGCCGGCTTCTGCAGGTGCTGCTGCGGGCGGTGGGCGCCCGGACCGTTGTCGAGCTCGGAACGCTGGGCGGCTATAGCGCGATCTGGATGGCGCGGGCGTTGCCGGAGGACGGTCGCCTCATCACCCTGGAACTGGAGCCGGAACGTGCCGAGCTGGCCCGGCGTTACTTCCGGCGCGCCGGTCTCGAGGACCGCATCGAGGTCAGGGTCGGCGATGCGCTCGATACCCTCGCCGAGCTCGCCGATGCTGGACCGTACGACGCCGTGTTCATCGATGCCGACAAGGAGAGATATCCCGCCTACCTCGACTGGAGCGCCGCGAACGTTCGCGCCGGCGGCCTGATCATCGCCGACAACGCGTTCCAGAACGGGGGAGTCGTGGAAAGCGAATCGCAGGACCCGCGTGTCCTGGCTATCAGGGAGTTCAATCGACGAGTGGCTAACGACTCTCGCTTCACTTCCATCGTCGTGCCGACCCGTGACGGCGTGGCGATCGCACTCATCAACCAGGGTTAAAACGTGCGCGTCAACTACCACCTCCACAACCAGTACTCGAGCGACGGACGCGGCAGCACCGAGGAAGTCTGCGAGACCGCCTTCGAGCTCGGCTTCGAGGAAATCTGTTTCACCAACCACGCCGAGACGCTGAGCCCTGAGGGCGGCGGCTGGGTTCTCGACCTCGTCGAGGCACGCCAGCGGTACGAGCAGCTGCAACACGAGATCGAGCGGCTCCAGCCGGAGTACCCGGAGATGCGGATCCTGCTCGGCGCCGAGTTCGAGTACCGACCGGAGTGGGTCGAGACGCTCGACGCGCTGATCGATTCCGTCGATTTCGATTTGATCATAGGGTCCGTCCACGAAGTCGACGGCCATCAAATCTCCGGCGGCACGGTAGGCAAGTACTTCAAAGAACACGACGCCTCCGAGTCCTACGGCAAGTACTTCGAGGCGATCGACGAGATGATGGAGTGGGGCGGGTTCGACGTCGTCGGGCACTTCGACATGGTCAAGCGATTCGGCACCAAGTTCTACGGACCCGTCGACATCAAGCCCTTCGAGTCTCAGATCCGCAGCATCCTGGAGAAGATGGTCGCCAAGGGGTTGGGCCTCGAGGTCAACACCTCCGGTGTCGTCCAGGCGCCCGCCGAGCCCTACCCGAGCCTCGAGATCCTGCAACTCGCCAAGGACGCACACGTCGCGACCGTGACCCTCGGCACCGACAGCCACGTACCCAGCAGCTTCGAGCAGGGTTGGGAGGTCGGAGAGCTGATGCTTCGCCGCGCCGGCTTCACCGAGCTCACCCTGTTCAGTCACAGGATTCGCAAGAACGTGCCACTCGGGCCGGCGCCGGACGAAGGGGAGTAGCACGCGCTGCAAACCAGGCGAATCATCCCGAGCTTGCTCCTGGACCGCGACGCCCGCCTGACCGAGGTCGTAGCTCTTCTACCCTCAGTAGACTCGGTCGACCCGGTCGCGGCCGCGGCCGCGTATGCCGATGCCGGCGCTGACGAGATTCTCGTCGAACGCCGGGATGCGTCGAGCCAGCTGCTCGCCGCGTTGGCACAGCGTCTGTCGGACGCGCTCTCGATTCCGTTCACCATCCGCGCAGATCTCGATTCAGTCGAAGATGCGGGCCAGATTCTCTCGGCGGGAGCCCCTCGACTCGCCGTCCAGGTCGCTGCACTTCACGATCCCGATTTCATCTCCGAGCTCTCCCAAAGCTTCGGCCCCGACGCCATCGCCGTGGCCATCTCCGCGCGACACGACGGGGACAACTGGCGCGTCACGGAGGGACGCGACGGGCCCTATACCGAGTGGGACCCGGTCACCTGGGCCATGGTGATCGAAGCGCAGGGCGGGGGAGAGGTCATTCTCGAGATGCCGAGCGGGGGGCTGGGAGGCGAGCCGTTCGATCTGGAGTTGCTGCGGGGGACACGCGCGATGCTACGCAGGCCGCTGGTCGCGGCCGGCGGCGTGGCCGCTGGAGTCGAGGACGTGTTCGACGCTCTGATGATTGGCGGGGCGGATGGCGTCTTGCTGGGGGAGGAGCTACACTCCGGGCAGTTTTCAATTTCGAAGGTTCGGGCGTATTTGGTTGATCATGGGCTTGGGGAATAATTCCTAATCGTTGAAGGAATTTAGAACACCGCACACCGAACACCGCCTTTCGAAGGTGGCACTTCAATTATTGATCATTGAGATCGAATCACTGATGTCGAAGAGGCGGCAGCTCTGTGCTCTCGCCCCAATCATCAATGATTTGGTCTTAAGTGTTTTGTGATCAAGCCTTGTAGTGCCACCTTCGAAAGGCGGTGTTCGGTGTGCGGTGTTCTTAATTCCTTCAACGATGAACCTTAGTAATTCAGTATTCTCTAAGACCCCGACGTCGTCTCTTCGCCCGCCTCGGCCGGGCCAACATACCTGTCGAAAAACTCGAGAATCCGCAGCAGCCTATCGATGCGCAGCAACGGCTCTCCGGAGCGCGACAGATCGTGCCCCTCGCGCGGGTAGCGGGCGTACTCCACGTCTCTCTCCAGCACCTTTAGAGTGCGGTAAAGCATCTCGGACTGGGAAACGCCGGTCCGCAGGTCGTTGTCCGAGTGGATGATGAGCAGCGGAGTCTCGATGAGATGAGCGTAGGTCATCGGGGACTCCTGTCGCAGGATGTCGTCGTCCATCCACGGGTAGGTGTCGAACTCGAGGGGAACGAGTCGCCAGGCGTTGCCCTCGCCGAAGAAGACGGCCAGGTCGTAGACGCCGCGTTGGGCGACGGCGGCGGCAAAGCGGTGGTCGTGCCCGACCAGGTAGGCGGTGAGGTACCCGGCGTAGCTGCCGCCCGTCACGACCATCCGGTCCTCATCGACGATGCCCCGCGCGACGATGCTATCGGTCGCCGTCAGCACGTCGTTCATCGGCCCGTCGCCCCAGGCGCGATGGATGGCGTACTTGAAGTCGAAACCGTAGCCGCCGCTACCGCGGGGGTTGGTGTAGAGGATGAGGTAGCCGTTAGCGGCGAGCAGCTGATACTCGAGCCACATGGAGGCTTCGCCCGGTCCCCACATCACGTGCGGGCCACCGTGGATCTCGACCGCCAGGGGGTACCTGCGACCGCGCTGGTAGCCGACGGGCTCGATCAGCCAGCCTTGCACGCGCTGGCCGTCGAAGCTGTCGTACCAGAAGCCGTTGTGCGGCTGCAGCTGCACTTCCGCCAGCCAGCCGGTGTTGAGATCGGTGACCCGGCGCTCGTCGTCGCCGTCGTTGTCGGCGACGTAGAGCTCGGAGGGGTCCGCCGGCTCGGCGATGACGTAGGCCAGCCGCTCGCCCTCCAGGTCGAAGCTCTGTACGCCCCGCTCGCCGGAGACGACCTGCCTGATCTCCCGCGTCTGTAGGGTGACACGGTAGATGGGGACCGTGCCGTGTACGCCGGCCGTGAAGTAGATCGAGTTGCCGTCGGGTGCCCAGTCGTAACTGTTGACGCTGCGGTCGAGCGGCCGGGTGAGCCACTCGACCTCGGGGGAGCGGCTGCCGTCGCCGACCTCGAGCACTCCGATCTGGGTATGGGCCGCCGATCGACTCACGGTGTCCCGGGCGCCGATGGCGATGCTTTCTCCGTCGGGCGACCAGACCGGTCCGAAGACGGTATAGCGCGGGATGTCGATCTTTCGTGCCGCGCCGTCAGGCAGCTCCATGACGTAGAGGTCGTTCTTCAGCAGGTAATCAGGGTGGATACCTGCCGGCGGTATGCGCCCGATGAAAGCGATCCGTCGCCCGTCCGGCGCGAAGCTGGCGCCGTAGTGGTCGTAGGGCCCGTCGGTCAGGCGCCTGGGTTCCTTCTCCTCCAGATCGATCAGGTAGATGTGGGCCCAGTACTCGGTGGCATCGAGGCCTCGCTCACCCTGAAAGTTCAGGCGCGTGATGACGGCGGGCTCTTCCTCTTCCGCGTTCTCGGATAGCCATGCCCTGATCGCGGCCATCGAGCCCCACATCGCGATCTCTTCTTCCGGGCCTTCCTCGTCGGACTCGTCCGCGTCGCCTTCGGCGGTCTCCTCTTCCAGCTCGCGGTTTGTCAGCTGGGTAATGAAGACCAGTTGGCTGCCGTCCGGTGACCAGGCCGGCGAAAATGCCCCGTTCTCCATGTCGGTGAGCGCCCACGCCTCTCCGCCGTTGGTGGGCAGGATGAAGATCTGCGGGCCGTTCTCTTCACGGGCGGACACGAAAGCGATCTTCGAACCGTCCGGTGACCAGACGGGGCCGCCATCGCTGACCTTGCCATGCGTGAACTGCCGGGCTCCGCCGCCGTCGGCGTCGGCCAACCAGATGTGCCGGTAGTACGCGTTGTCGGTGGAGTCGATTTGCGTGACTACGAACGCGATTCGCTGTCCGTCCGGTGAGAGCGCGACGCTGCCCGCCGTCCGGGTTCTATAGAGATCGTTCGCCTGGATCGTACGCTTCTGTTGAGCGGGCGCATCGAGCGCGGATGCGACGACGCAGACCAGTGGCAGCAGAGCGATGGCGATGCGGCGAATGCTGGGAGCCGGTCGAGCGGAACTGACAGACATGGGTGTCCTCTGCAATTGGAGCCTTACTGGTTCGATGCTGGCGGAGCGAGGGCGAGCGATCATGTCATTGCGAGTCGGAACCCGCGTTCAGGCTAAGAGATCGGGCAGTAAACATTCAGGTGACCGCACCGGCTGCAGTGCCACCCGACCCACTCGGGAGGCAACGCGGAGTCGTTTCGCCGGAGCGAACGGAAGCGGAGATGATGGCCGCTGCGGCCCAGCACAGAGTGACAACCCGGTAACTGGCAACGGACGCGGTGGCCGGGAGTGATACTCTCGGGATACAGCCACTCCCTGAGCGCTACGGCACGCTGTTTGACACGGTCATTCTGGGTGAGACGGTCTCTTATCATCGCGCCCAGAATCTAAGGCTGACGGAAGCCACGCAACAGGTGGCTGCGCCGGTGCACCGGGCTTCAGGCACCTTCGGCTACTCCCCGATTATCTTCAGCACGACCCGCTTCGGCCGTCTCCCGTCCCATTCCCCATAGAAGACGCGCTGCCAGGGCCCCAGGTCGAGCGTCCCACCCGTCACTGGGATGGTCACCTCGTGCCCTACGGTCAGGTTGCGAAGATGCGCGGCGCCGTTGTCTTCGCCGGTGCGGTTGTGCAGGTAGTCATCACCCCGTGCCGGGTGCGCCTTCCACGGTGCCAGGTCACCCTCGAGCCAGTCGAGGATGTCTTCGTGGAGTCCCGACTCGTTGTCGTTCACGAAGACGGACGCGGTGATGTGCATGGCGCTGACCAGGCAGAGGCCCTCCTGGATGCCGCTCTTGGCAAGTTCCTCGGCCACCCAGGGCGTGATGTGGATGATCTCCTGCTGGCCCTCGGTGTTGAACGTCCGGTAATCGGTATGCGACTTCATGACTTTGACCTCACTACTCTAGGAACCGTCCGGAAGCAGCCCGCGTTCCTGCAGGTATGCTCGAGCCAGCTCGCGTCGCGCCGGCAGTCCTCTACCGTGGTCGATGTACTCGGGCCGTGAGGCCGCGGCGTCCGGCGTGTAGGCGTCGAGGAAGAGCTGGAAGTATTGGGCGGCCTGGTCCTCGTGGCCCAGAACGTCGTGCGCCCGGGCGGCCGCTGTCAGGCCGAGGAGGTGGTTCTGCACCTCGTCGAGCATGATCTCGGCATCGGCCAGCGCCGCCTCCGGCTGATTCACAGCCAGGTGGAGGAGGGCCAGGTGGTAGCGGCCATCCAGGTCCAATTGGGCCAGCTGTTCGTAGGCGGTGATCGCCAGCGGGAGGAACATGGCCGCGCCGGCCGAGTCGCCGCCCTCGTAGGCGGTCATCGCGTCGTTGAAAAGCTGGTCGGCGGTCATCCGCGGGGTGACGGGCTGCGGGGCGGCCGCCGCGCCGCCGCCCACATCGGCGATGGGGATCGGCCGGGACGGCTGTTCCTGGTTGCCGGAAGTCCGACCGCCGTATTGGAGGATGGCGTAGATCGCCGCGAGGGCGATCACGGCGAGGCCGAAGGCTCTGAGACCTTTGAGGCCGGACACGCCGCCGTTGGTCTTGGCGTCGCTGGCCAGCGTCCTGCCGCACTCTCGGCAAAAGCTGTCGCTGGCGTCGGTTGCCGCACCGCAGCTGGGGCATCTGAGCTGCTGGGCTCCCTGTTTGACGTCTCTTTTCTTATTCATGGCTTTGGCGCTCTCAGCGCTGGATGTTGCGTTGATTTGGGAACGGGCGATAATCTAGGGGTTGTTGGGTGTGAGGGGGAGGGGCGGATTAAAACGAACACCATCAGATCCGGAAATACACTCCACGCCATTGACTGAATTCGGCAAGTACTTTCTACCGGGACCCACCGAGGTGAGGCCGGAGGTTCTGGCTGCCATGCAGCGGCCGGTGATCGGCCATCGCGGGGCGGAGATGGAAGCGATTATGGCGCGTGTGGCACCGCGCCTGCGCCATCTGTTCCGCACCGGGCGACCGGTCTACGTCTCGACGTCGTCGGCGACCGGGCTCATGGAGGCGGCGATCCGCAACTGCGTCCAGCGCCGCGTGCTCTCGCTGGTCTGCGGCGCATTCAGCGAGCGGTTCTACAAGATCGCCCGCGCCTGCGGGAAGGAGGCGGACCGGCTCGATGTGGAGTTTGGCGAGTCGAACGAGGCGCGGCAGGTTGGGGAAGCGGTCGGGCGCGGCGATTACGACGCGATCACCGTCGTCCACTCGGAGACCTCGACGGGGGTGCTAAACCCGATCGGAGAGATCGCCGCGGCGGTTCACGAGGCGGCGCCCGAGACCCTGGTGCTGGTCGATTGCGTCAGCTCGATGGGAGGAACCCCGGTTGAGGTCGATGAGTGGGAACTCGATTTCGCGCTGACGGGCTCGCAGAAGGCGCTGGCGCTTCCGCCCGGCCTGGCGTTCGGGGCGGCATCGCAGCGCGCCTTCGACCGCTCGACCGACCGACCCGACCGCGGGCTTTATTTCGATTTCGAGGCGTTCGAGAGGGCGGTGGCGAACAACCAGACGCCGAACACGCCGGCGTCATCGATCATCTTCGCGCTCGACGCACAGCTCGAACGAATCGAGGCCGAAGGACTGGGGGCCCGCTGGACCCGGCACCGGTCGATGGCGGAGCGGACCTGGCGTTGGGTCGACGAAATGCGCGAGGCTCACGGGCTGGATCTGAGCGTGCTGGCGCGCGAGGGCCGGCGCTCGCCGACGGTAACCTGCGTGACGTTGCCCTCGGACCAGAACGGCGTCGAGATCACGCGGCGGCTGGCGGAGTCGGGTTTCACGATCGCGCCGGGTTACGGGAAACTGAAAGAGAGCACCTTCCGGATCGGCCACATGGGTGACCATACTCGAGAGGAGCTAGACGTCTTGCTCGAGGCTCTGGCCGCAATCATCACGGGACGAGGTTGAGATTTTGATGGGCGAAAATCAGTCCAGCTATCGCGTCTTGCTGGCCGACGAGATCGCTACCGCGGGGGTGAAGATCCTGGAACAGGCCGAGGGCCTGGATCTGGACTCGCGGGCCGGCATCGACGCGGACGGCCTGAAGGCGATCATAGGTGAATACGATGCCTTGATCGTGCGCAGCCGCACCAGGGTCACGGCGGATATCCTGAAAGAGGCGAAGCGGCTCAAGGTCGTGGGCCGGGCGGGCGTCGGTGTCGACAACATCGATGTAGACAACGCGACGCGGCAGGGGATCGTGGTGCTCAATGCGCCGGGCGGAAACGTCATCTCCGCCGCCGAGCACGCCCTGGCCCTCACGCTCTCGCTCGTGCGCCACATCCCTCAGGCCGATGCGTCGGTCCTGAGGGGCGAGTGGACGCGAGGCCGTTTCAAGGGCATCGAGCTGTACGGCAAGACCCTCGGGTTGGCGGGCGCCGGCCGCATCGGGACCGAGGTCGCCCGGCGCGCCCGGGCTTTTGGGATGCGCGTCGTGGCGTACGATCCCTACCTGTCGCGCGAGCGCGCCGAGCAGGTCGGCATCGAACTGGTGACGCTGCCCGACATGCTCGAGGAGGCGGATATCGTTTCGGTCCACACGCCGCTGACGAAGGAGACGCGTGGGATGATCGGGGCGAAGGAACTGGCGTTGATGAAGCCCACCGCCTACC
>JBDHAL010000111.1:0-10482 GCA_039588075.1 Gemmatimonadota bacterium
GGCGGCGGCAGGGGCGACTCAGTCAACGTCACCCAATTCACCGCCAGCTTCCTGATCCGAATAGAGTAAACTCTCCTCAGGCTGGGGCGGGTTCGGCGGCGACCGTGCCCGGCTGATGGTGGGCCAAGACGGATTGCTTTCTACCGAGCCAGTACCCGATCATCAGCCATACGACGCAAAGCGGCGCCGCGACGAAAGCGATCCCCGACATGCTGAGACCCAGCAGGCCCATCCCCGCGTACGACCAGGCGCCGATCTGGTCGCCGCCGCGATAGACGAATGTATCGATGAAGTTCTTCGCCTTGTACTTGTCCTCGCGGGTCACGACTGTATACAACACCTCACGAGTCGGACGTGCCACAGCGTAGTTCGAAGCTCGCCGTAACACCTGGAAGCCGATCAGTACCACGAGAATCGGCCAGAACCCCAGGCCGAGGAACCCGATGACGCAGATTACCGGCAAGACCGTCAGCGTCACGGCGACGCCCAACCACTTGATTATTCGCCCGGTCAGAAAGCCCTGGGTGAGAATCGCCAGCCCATTCACAGCCAGGTCGATCTTCGCGAAGAACGCCGTCCGTACGGCCCGGTCGGCGATCTCCACTTCAACGATCGCCGTCTGCTGGAAATAAAGGAACGTCGAGGCGATGGTGTAGAGCAGCATGTAGGCGCAGATCCCCAACAAGTAGGGAGAGCTGAACACCTGCTTGATCCCGGCGAGCACGCCGCCGCCGATGACCTCCTCGCCCGACCCGCGCCGATGAGCCGTGTAACCGCGACCCGGTTCCGTCTCCGGCACGCCCGCCAGGCGGGGTCCCGTCTCCTCCGGCACCGAGCCATCGTCCGCGTCCGACATGGCAGCCAGCCTGCGCACGCACTGCACCGCGACCTCGAGCAGCGCGATCGAGATGAGGATCAGGTACACCGGCCCGATGATCTCCACCAGGAAGGCCGTGATCGCCGCACCCAGTATCGCTCCCGCCGTTCCGCCCAGGGCGATGAACCCGAACATCCGCTTGCCCTGCGCGTTGCTGAAGACATCCGCCATGAACGCCCAGAAAACAGAAACGACGAACAGGTTGAAGACGCTGACCCACCAGTAGAAGCTCCTGCCGATCCAGATGTTCCAGTTATCCGGCGCCCACATCAACAGCGAGAAAAAGACCAGAAGGTTCGCCATGAAGAAGCGGTAGATGTAAGAGATGAACCGCGTGCGTGGCAGCTTTACCACCAGTGCCGCATAGGGCGGATGCACCAGCAACATCAGGATGAGCGTACCAAGAAACAGCCAGGGCAGGTTACGAACCCCGCTCTCCACCGCGACCTCATCACGGATCGGCCGCAAGATGTAGTAGCTAGAAAGGATGAAGAAGTAGTACGCACCGGACAGCAGGAGAGCACTGACCTCCTCCGGCCGTACATCGACGAGGCGGGCGAGGTTGCGTGTTACATGACGGGAGATGACGGTCGGACGTTGGTTCATTTTGTCTGATGGTTTAGCTGGAGAAGAAGGTAACCGGTTACCGGTGACCGGTGACCGGTAACTTCCAACGCTCAGCGTTCGAAATCACTGATTACGAATTAGGAATTGCGAATTACCGGTTACCGGTTACCGGTCACCTCTCCTGCAGCGTGCCACGCATCCAACACTTCCCTCTCACGCTCCGCGCTCAACCCCGCCCGCGGCTCCGCTCTACGCTCGCCAGGCAGGGTATTCCACCAATCCAGAGTCTCCCTGGCCGTAACCGCGAGAGGGCGGTAAGTCAGCCCGTGCTCGATCGCCTTCTGCCGGCTGACCATGCCGAACCCTTCCATCCCGTCGCGCGGCGGCACCCAGACCGTCATGTGGCGCCAGGCATAGACCTCTTGCTCGGAGAGGAAGTCAGCCGGCATCCAGGTGAACGAGATGTCGTTGCTCACCGTTCCGCGAATCCCGTAGAGTAGCTCGGCAATCGACAGCGTCGACTGCGGGCCGAGGCAGTTGAAGACGCCTGTCTCACGTTTCTCCAGCATCCGGATGTACCAGCCGGCGAGGTCCCGGGCATCGACGTACTCCACGGGGTCCATAGGGTAGCACGGCGCCATCACCTCGCCGCCGCGATCGATCCGAACCGGCCAGTAGGTGAAGCGGTCCGACGGATCGAGCGGGCCGACGATCAGCCCCGGCCGGACGACGAGGGCGCGGCCCGGAAACGCTTTCTCCGCTTCCTGCTCGCACAGCGCCTTGAGACCGCCGTAGGTCGCGCCGGTGATCTCCTCCACTGTTGGGTCGTCGAGGGTGGCCAGGGGATCGGTCTCGACGATGCCGATCTTGCTAAACTCGGCATAGGCGGAGAGCGAAGACGTATACAGGTAGATGTCGCACGAGTCCTTGAGCAAATCCGCCGAAAGCCGCACCCAGCGCGGGATGGAAGCCGAGTTGTCGATCACCGCATCCCAACGGCGCCCTTTCAACGCCTCCAAGTCGTCGTTGCGATCGCCGCGCAGCTTCTCCACGTCCGGGAACATCTCGGGGTTGGTGCGGCCGCGGTTGAACAACGTGACCGTGTGGCCGCGCTTCATGGCGTACTCGACCTGGTGCGGGCCAATGAACGTCGTCCCCCCGAGGATGAGGATGCTCATCGGATCCTCCGCCCTTTCCACCGGGCCTTGATCCGCCCATGCATCGCGGAACATCCCCAGGCTCAGGGCGCCGCCCGCGGCGGCGGACAGCTGTAGGAATTCCCTTCTCGTCTTGGCCACGTTCTCTCTCCTCGATCGTTGGCACCTGCTCCGCCGGGCGCCACACCTCACGCCGGGCGTTGTGCTTCCCTTCTTCTGGCTGGGTCTGAACGAACTAAGCTACGGGCTGCGGCCGGGGCTGACCAGATGAGCGTCATCTTTCGGTGTTGCGGACGTCCGACCTCTCGTTAGCTTGAATGCTTCCCGAAACAGCCGTTACGACCACGTGGGCCCAGGAGGTACCGTGCGCCGATTCACTCTTCCCCTCGCTCTACTTATGCTCGCCGCCCCAGGACGGGGCATGGCGCAGTCCGATAAAATCGATGAGGCGGTTGAAAACAACGCCGCGACGATCATCGAGATGCGGCACCAGATCCACCAGAACCCGGAGCTGGGGAATCGCGAGTTCGAGACGGCGGCGCTCGTCGCCGACTACCTCGAGGCGCTGGGGCTGGAGGTTCAGACAGGCGTCGCCCACACAGGCGTCGTGGGGATTCTCAGGGGCGGTCGACCCGGTCCCGTCGTCGCCGTTCGTGCCGACATGGACGCTCTGCCCGTCACCGAGGACACCCCCTACCCGTTCAAGTCCACGGTCCGCACGACCTACCTGGGCCGGGAAGTCGGTGTCAGCCACGCCTGCGGCCACGACGTGCACACCGCCGTCCAGCTCGGCGTCGCGGCGGTCCTCTCGTCGATGCGCGACGAGTTGCCGGGAACCGTCAAGTTCATCTTCCAGCCCGCCGAGGAAGGGCCGCCGCCGGGAGAAGACGGTGGCGCCTCGATGATGGTGGAGGAAGACGTGCTCGAGAGCCCGCGACCGCAGGCGATCTTCGGCCTGCACACCAGCCCCGGCCTCGAAGTCGGGCAGATCGGCTACGCTCCCGGACCCGCACTCGCCAGCTCCGACCATTTCGTCATCACGATCCACGGTGTGCAATCGCACGGCGCGTCGCCCCACCTGAGCGTCGATCCTATCGTGATGGCCTCGCAGGCCGTGATGGCGTTCCAGACCATCCGCTCCCGCAACCTGCCGCCGCTTCAGCCCAGCGTGATCTCGGTCGGCATATTTCGCAGCGGCGAGCGCTTCAACATCATTCCCGCCGACGTGCTGCTCGAGGGCACCGTCCGCACCTACGACGAGGACGTCCGCGACGCCATCGAGCGCCGCATGGACGAGATCCTCGCCGGCGTCACCCAGGCCGCCGGTGGCAGCTACGAGCTCGACTACCAGCGCGGCACCCCACCCACCATCAACGACCTCGTCCTCACCGAGGAGATGGCCCCCACGCTGGTCAGAGTCCTCGGCGCCGACAACGTCAAAGTGCAAGACCCGATCATGGCCGCCGAGGACTTCGCCTACTTCGCCAACCTGGTCCCCGGCTTCTACTTCAGCCTCGGCACCACGAAGCCCGGAACGACCACCGGCTGGAACCACACCCCCACCTTCCAGGCCGACGACGGCGCCGTCCCCGTGGGGATCCGAGCCATGTCCAACGTCGTGCTCGACTACCTGAAGGCTCATAGCGAGTAACGCACAGGGGGGGTACAGGAGGAAACCGGCCATCCGGAATAGCCAGTTCGTCTACTGCAATGTCGAACACCGCACACCGAACACCGCCTTTCGAAGGGCGCACTGCAAGGCATGATGACTAAGCCCGAAAACCAAATGCAGATGGGCCTTCAGACTTAGACTCTCTTGATTAGTGATCAAGGATTGCCGTGCCACCTTCGAAAGGCGGTGTTCGGTGTGCGGTGTTCGAAATTGCAGTAGTACTAAGGAGGGTCTTCCAGTCTATCTCTTCACCGCAAGAATCTCCTGCGACCCCGTCTCCTCCCCCGCATCCCCGAACCCCACCAACTCCGAATCCGGCAAATGCAATCCCCACCACTCCGCCGCGATCTCGCAACTCCAATCGCCATCGACGCTCTCGACCCACATCCGGTTCAGCTCCGCCGCGGTCTGCGGCCGATTGTCCGGATCCTTCTCCAAGCACTTCAAGATGGCCTGTTCGAGCGCCTCGGGAATCTCCAGCTCGGTTCGCTGTGACGGCGGAACGGGCTTCTCTTGGACGTGCGCCACCACGGTGGCCAGCGGAGTATCGCCTTTGAAGACGTGTTGGCCGGTGACCAGCCAGTAGGCCACGCAGCCGAGGCCATAGATATCGACCCGGCCGTCGATGTAGCCTTTGCCGAGTGCCATCTCGGGCGCCATGAAGGCGGGGGTGCCGGTGGCGATTCCTTCCGCGGTCAGCTCGGTGGCGCCGGTCTCTTTCGTTCCCGCGGCCTTTACGAGTCCGAAGTCGAGCACCTTGACGAAATCGTAGTCGGGGCCGAGATGGCAGCTCAAGATGTTGGCGGGCTTGATGTCGCGGTGGATCATGCCGTTGTCGTGCGCGTCTCCCAGAGAGTGGCAGACCTGGCGCAGCAGGTACACCGCGCGCGCCGCCGGGGCCGGGCCGAACTTCTTCACGAGATCGTCCAGGTTCACTCCCCTCAGCAGCTCCATCACGTAGTAGAAGGCACCCTCTTCCGTGGTTCCGAAATCGTAGAGCTCGATGGTGTGCGTGGAGCCGAGCGCGGCTGTGGCCTGGGCTTCGCGCTCGAAGCGCCGCATGACCGTTCGCGCCCCCGCCTCATCGGATCCGAACGCCTCCGGCCGGATCAGCTTGACGGCCGCCGGCCGGGCGAGCATGCGGTGCTTGGCCAGCCAGACCTCGCCCATGCCGCCTTCACCCAGCAGCCGGGTGAGATGGTAGCTACCGACCTCTCGGGCCCTTTGCAGGCGGCACCCGAACCTGTAGACGATGCTCGCGATGAGGTAGGCGATGCCGACGCACAAATAGGTCGTGAACAAGAAGTAGACCGCGAATATGCTCATCGGCACTTCGGGGCTCGTGGCACCGCCCGCCTTCGACAGTAGCACGACCAGAAGTCCGGTCGAAGCGGCGGCGATCGAGGCGAGCAGGGTCTTACCCGGCGTGTTGGGCGCGAGCATCGGGAAGAAGATGATCCAGACGCACTCCCATGGGATGCCCATGTACCGATCGAGAAGCGCCGGATCCCACTCGGGGAAGATGCCCCAGAACTGGGTCATCGAGATCCCGAACGCTCCGACGACCTCGAAGATGAGACCGATGTCGAGCAGCAGCTCGGGCCTGAGGTTGGAGTAGCGCGAGAAGAGGAAAACGACGAATCCCAGCAGGATCGCGACGACAGACACGGAATTCTGCAACGCATTGTCGGCCAGGCTGTGCTCGGGAAGGACACCCGTGACCGTGCCGACGAAGTGCGTGCCAAAGGACGCAAAAAAGAACGTGCCGGCGTAGATGAGCCCCGCCCAACCGAGGCGCTGGGACGCTTCCTGTAGAAGATCGGGGGGCAGACAGCTCAACGATGCGCCCGACAGGCTCGGCGTCGGCGTCGCGGCCGCCTTGTCTAGCGAACTGGTATTCATCTGACCGCCCGCAGCTTACTGCTTATCGGAGTGGGTGCTGGACCGCCATGATCTCCAGCGCCTGCGATTCTTCGCTCAACGCGTACAGCCCGAGATCCTCGGATTCGACCTCGGACAGGTGAAGGTGCCACCACTCCGCCGCCTGCTCCCGTGTCCAGTGGGTGTCGATGCAACGGGTCAACAACCCGTCCAGCTCGGCGGCGGTCTGCGGCCGATCGGCCGGATCCTTCGCCAGGCACTTGAGTATGACCGCATCGACCGATTCGGGGATCTCCAGCTCGCTGCGTTCTGAGGGTGGAACCGGGTCCTCCTGCACGTGGGCGACGACGGTGGCCAGCGGTGTATCGCCTTCGAACACGCGCTGCCCCGTCAGCAGCCAGTAACCAACGCAGCCGAGGCCATAGATATCGACCCGAGCATCGATATAGCCCTTCCCCAGCGCGATCTCGGGCGCCATGAACGCCGGCGTTCCCGTTGCGATGCCTTCCGCCGTCAGCTCGCCCGTTCCGGTCTCCGTCCCCTCGGTCGTTTTGACGAGACCGAAATCAAGCACCTTCACAAAATCGTGCTCGGGCCCCAGGCGACACGTATAGATGTTCGCGGGCTTGATGTCTCGATGGATCAGGCCACGCCCGTGCGCCTCGTCCAGAGAATGACAGACCTGGTGCAAGAAATGGACGGCGCGCGCCGCCGGTACCGGGCCGAACTTCTTGATCAGCTCGTCGAGGTTCAGCCCCTTGAGGAGTTCCATCACGTAGTAGAACGCGCCCTCGTCCGAAACACCGAAATCGTAGAGCGTGATGGTATGGAACGAATCGAGGGCGGCCGTTGCGCGAGCCTCGCGCTCGAAGCGAAGCAGCACGTTCTGGCGCGTGGTCTCGTCGTCGCCCAGCGCTTCGGCCCGGATCAACTTCACCGCTGCGGGCCTGGCGAGCATGCGATGCCTGGCCAGCCAGACTTCGCCCATGCCGCCTTCGCCGAGCGGCCTCAACAGCTGATAGCTGCCGATCTCCATCGCCTTGCCGAGTCGCTTTCCGAAGCGATAGACGGTGTGGCAGATGAAGATGGCTATCGCGGCGCAGATGTAGGTCGTGAACAGGAAATACCCAGCGAAGTAGAGGAGCGGCATTTCGGGACTGGTGAAACCTGCGGACCGTGACATCAAGACGACCAGCATCCCGGTGGAAGCGGCGGCGTACGCTCCCATCGCCATCTTACCCGGCGTGTTCGGCGCCAGGAACGGGAAGATGAGGATCCAGATCGCCTCCCACGGGACGCCGGCGAACTCGTACATGAAGACGCCGTTCCACTCCGGGAACACGCCCCAGTACTCGGACATCGAGATGCCGAAGGACCCCACGACCAGGAAGAACAGGCCGAAGTCGAGGAGGGTCTCGGGCCGCAGGTTGCCAAAGCGGGAGAGCAGGAACACCGCCAGACCGAGCGCGATCGACGCAATGGCGACCGCGCTCTGCACGGCCCGGGCGCCCTCGAACAGCGTTTCCTCCGGGACCGCCGTACCGGGATCGCCTCCAAACAGCAGGTTCGTCCCGAAGTAGGCGAGGAAGAAGGTGGCGGAATACACGAGAGCCGCCCAGCCGAGTCGCGATGACGCTTCCCGCAACAGGTCCGGCGGCAGCCCGCTCTGTGAGGCGCCCGCGACACTGGGTGTCGGAGTGGTCGTCTCGCTCGCCTTCTTCAGGAACTTATGCTTCATGGCGTCTCTTGTTAGCCGGTCACCCCGAGATCATGATGTGCGCCCACGGCTTCCCGGGAGCCATCAGCCAGGGGCTGTCCTCGGTCGGCGACGGCTCGGTGGCAAGGCCGGTCGTCTCTGCCGTGGCGTAGGGGACGTACACGACGGAGCGTCGGTTGGCACCGCTAATCTGGCCGGTCGCCGGATCGAAGCTGCCGTCGGGGCCGCTGAGCACGTAAAGCGCCGCCGGGCCGTCCGGCATGGCCAGCGTACCCGCCTCGATCTCGGACCCGCGTATGGTCTGTCGCTCTCGCATGTCTTTGCCTTCGGCCCTCAGCTCGCGCCCCCGGGCCATGAACGGCTCCAACGACTCATGGTAACAGGCGACGCTCCAGCGTTCCGCCGCCGGGTCGTCGGCCAGGCAGATCATCTCGTTGCTGCCCTGCCTGAGCGTCGTGAGCGAGCCGCCCTGGTAGCCGTACACGGTGGCGCCTTCGCGCATCGCGTCCGCCAACGGGCTCACGGCCTCAGCGATCTGCTGCTCCGCAGGCTTTTCCTGCGGCGTCGCCGCACCGGCACAGGCCAGCACGCCGACGAGCACGAGAATTGTGGTTCTGGACATAGCTACTCCTAGTTGGGGTCGCCGGGATGATAGGACGAGAAGACGGGGGACGCCACGCCGGTGACATCCCACCCCTGAAACGGGGCTGCAGCGCCCCCATGCTCCCTGACGCGGCGCCACCTGACACGGACCTAGCGCCAAACGCCGTAACCTATTATCTTCCGGCCTGTTGTACGAACCGCAAGCTGGATTCTTCTCTCCGCAGAATGTTACCCGGCTTAGGATTGGGTACCGGCGCCAAGCAAACCCGCCGCCTTCACTCCTCAGGTTCAGTCAATCACGAGCAAAGCGTCTCCGGTGGCACCGACGTCACCCGGCACGCGAACGCATGCAATGAAGAGTTGAAACATATGACGACATCGTTCCAATCACTGGGCCTTGCGCCCGAACTCCTACGGGCTGTCGACGACCAGGGGTACACCGAGCCCACCCCAATTCAGTGGGAGGCCATACCGGCGGGTCTCGAAGGCCGTGACGTGGTCGGTTCGGCGCAGACCGGCACCGGCAAGACGGCGGCCTTTCTGCTGCCGATCCTTCAGCGCCTGAACGGCGGTCCGCGCGGCACGCTGCGGGCGCTCGTATTGGCGCCCACCCGCGAGCTGGCGGAGCAGGTACTGAACAGCGCCCGCGACTACGGCCGACACGTCGGCCTGAAATCGGTGGCGGTGTACGGCGGCGTGCGCATGGAGCCTCAAACCCGCGCGCTCAAAGAGGGCGTCGACATAGTGATCGCGACGCCCGGACGCCTGCTCGACCACATGGGCCGCGGACACGTGGATAGCTCCAAGCTCGAGGTCCTCGTCCTCGATGAGGCGGACCGGATGCTGGACATGGGATTCTCGCGCGACGTGCACCGGATCCTCGATTCGCTGCCGTCGGAACGCCAGACGATGTTCTTCTCGGCCACGATCTCGGGCGACGTGGATCGGGTGGCGCGCAGAGCCTTGAAGGAATATGCGGCTGTCGAGATCGGCCGGCGCGCCGAGGCGGCCGAGGGGGTCGAGCACGTGCTGGTGGCGGTGGACAAGCCGCGCAAGCGGAGTCTGCTGGCCAAGCTGCTGGAGGTCCTTCCCGACTATCGCACCCTCGTGTTCACCCGTACCAAGCACGGCGCCGAGATCGTCGCCCACCACCTGCGTCGCGAAGGCAACAACGTGGCGGCGTTCCACGGTGGCAAGACACAGAGCGCTCGCAACGAGGCCCTCGACCGGTTCAAGAAGGGCAAGACCCGGGTCCTGGTCGCCACCGACGTCGCCGCCCGCGGCATCGACGTCGACGACATCGCCCTGGTCGTGAACTATGACGTCCCTCGCGATCCCGAGGCCTACGTCCATCGCGTCGGTCGAACGGCGCGGGCCGGGTCCAAGGGTGTCGCGATGACGCTCATGTCGCCCGACGAGTGGACCATGATGAGCGACGTGGAAAAGCTGATGGGCCGAACGTTTTCGCGCGAGATCGTGCCGGGCTTCGAGCCGTCGGTCAAGCCGATTGAGCCCACCGAAAGGACGCCGACGCCAAGACCGCAAGGACCGTCGTTGCGGCCGCGGCGCGGCGCCGCCCGCCGACGGTAGTCGCTCGGGCACGGCGGGGACTTTTGCTCGGGTTCCCGTGGCGGGTCGGGCGCGACGGGGGCCTTCGCTCCATGTCGCGCCGGACGGGCTGAAAGGCGGGACGGGCCGGGGCGCTCCAAATATCCGCTCGAGGCCCCCGTCGCGCCCGACCCTTCGGCAGCTGGCCTGTCCCCGCCGTGCCCTTCTATTCGCGGTACTTACTTCGAACTTGCAGTTATTAATGCGACTCCAGGGGTGCGGCAGGGGTCGTCGAGCGAAGTTTGGAGCCCGGCACTCAACCGGGCTTGGAACAAGCCCGCGTGGATTGCCGGGCGACACGGAGCGAGATGACCCCTGTCGCACCCCGCATTGCCCGTCCACCCGAATCTGCGTATTCCTTAGTCGAATTCTCCAACCTACCGGGGGGCTCCCATGGAAC
>JBDHAL010000112.1:0-16168 GCA_039588075.1 Gemmatimonadota bacterium
CCGTGATCGCAGCCGTCAGCGTCGTCTTGCCGTGGTCGACGTGGCCGATCGTGCCCACGTTTACGTGCGGCTTCGTCCGCTCAAACTTCGCCTTTCCCATTCTCTACTCGCTCCCCGGACCGTTACGATCCTACCGCGACTTTGGATTGGCCTCGATTCAGAATCTCGTCGGCCTTCGTTTTGGACACATCGTCGTAGTGAGAGAACTGCATCGTAAAGACCGCGCGCCCCTGGCTCATCGAGCGCAGCGCCGTCGAGTAGCCGAACATCTCGGCCAGCGGGACGCTCGCGCCAATAACCCGTGCTTCGCCGCGTTGCATGATGCCGCCGACCTTGCCACGCCGGCTGGACAACTCACCGACGACGGTTCCCAGGTACTCCTCGGGCGTTACGACCTCCACATCCATGATCGGTTCCAACAGCACGGGGCTGGCACGTCGAGCGGCCTCGCGCAGTGAAATGGAGCCGGCGATCTTGAATGCCATCTCAGAAGAGTCGACATCGTGGTACGACCCGTCGATCAGTGACACCTTGATGTCGACCATCGGGTAGCCGGCGAGCACACCCGCGTCCATCGCCTCGCGGATGCCCTGCTCCACGGACCCTATGTACTCCTTAGGGATCGTGCCGCCGACGATCTCGTCTTCGAAAATCAGCCCGGAACCCGCCTCGCCGGGGTCGAGGTTGATGACGACGTGACCGTACTGGCCGCGGCCGCCGGTCTGGCGGATGTACTTGCCGTCGACCTTGTGGGCGGGAGCGCGGATCGTCTCGCGGTAGGCGACCTGCGGCCGACCGACGTTCGCATCCACCTTGAACTCGCGGCGCAGCCGGTCGACGATGATCTCCAGGTGCAGCTCGCCCATACCCGAGATGATCGTCTGACCGGTCTCGGGGTCGGTGTGCACCTTGAAGGTCGGATCCTCTTCGGCCAGTTTCCTCAACGCCGTGCCCAGCTTGTCCTCGTCCTGCTTGGTCTTCGGCTCGATCGCCACCGAGATGACCGGCTCGAGGAACTTCATCGCCTCGAGGATGATCGGGTCGCCCTGATCGCACAGAGTCTCGCCGGTCTTCGTGTGCTTCAGGCCGATCGTCGCGCAGATATCGCCCGCGAACACCTCATCGCGCTCTTCGCGCCGGTTCGCGTGCATCTGCAACAGCCGGCCGATCCGCTCTTTCTTGCCGGCCACCGCGTTGTACACGTAGGAGCCCGCCTTCACCGAGCCGCTGTAGACCCGCAGGTAGGTGAGGCGGCCCACGAAGGAGTCCGTAGCGATCTTGAACGCGAGGGCGCTGAAGGGAGCGTCGTCGCTCGCTTCGCGCCCGACGATCTGCTCGTCGTGGTGCGGCAGGTGCCCGGTGATGGGCGGCACGTCGAGCGGGGAAGGCAGGTAGTCGATAACGGCGTCGAGCAGCAGCTGAACGCCTTTGTTGCGGAAAGAAGCGCCGCAAAATACCGGGGTGATCCAGTTGTTCACCGTCGCGTGGCGGATCACCTCGCCGACCTCGTCCTCGGTGAGCAACGCTTCGTCCTCGAGGTACTTCTCGAGCAGGCCCTCGTGGTGCTCGACGGCGGCCTCGATCAGGTTGTGACGCAGCTCGGCGACCTTGTCCGACAGGCTATCGGGGATCGGCTCCTCTACCCAGTTCGCGCCAAGCGACGCCTCGTCGTAGACGATGGCCACCTGGCGAACCAGGTCGATGACACCCGTGAACAGCTCGCCCTCGCCGAGGGGGTACTGAACCGGGTGCGCGTTGGCGCCCAATCGCTCGCGGATCATTCCAACCACGTTCTCGAAGTCGGCCCCGACGCGGTCCATCTTGTTCACGAACGCGATGCGCGGGACACCGTAGCGGTCCGCTTGCCGCCAGACGGTTTCAGACTGGGGCTCCACGCCGCCCACGGCGCAGAAAAGAGCGATGGCGCCGTCCAGGACGCGAAGGCTTCGCTCGACTTCCGCCGTGAAGTCCACGTGGCCCGGAGTGTCTATGATATTGATCCGATACTCGTCGCCGCCCCGTTCCCAGAATGCCGTGGTCGCGGCCGACGTGATCGTGATCCCCCGCTCCTTCTCCTGCTCCATCCAGTCCATCACGGCATCGCCATGATGCACTTCGCCCATCCGATGCAGCCTACCGGTGTAGTAGAGGATGCGTTCGGTGGTCGTCGTCTTACCGGCATCGATGTGCGCCATGATGCCGATATTGCGGAGCCGTTCTAGGGGTACCTGCCTGGGCATATCGTTAGCGTACTTCTTGAGTCCTTATGTTCTCGCCCTACCAGCGATAGTGGGCGAACGCCTTGTTGGCTTCGGCCATGCGGTGCACGTCCTGCTTCTTCTTGACCGCAGCTCCCTCGCCTTTCGCCGCCGCCATCAGCTCGCCCGCCAGTCGCTCGGCCATCGTCTTTTCTGGCCGGGCCCGTGACGCGCCCACCAGCCAGCGCCGCGCCAGCGCCTCGCGCCGCCGCGGACGAACCTCCACCGGAACCTGGTACGTCGCTCCGCCGACCCGGCGGCTCTTGACCTCCAGCACCGGCTTCGTGTTGCTGAGCGCCTGCCGGTAGACGTTCACCCCGGGCTGACCCATGCGCTCTTCCACGATAAGTATCGCATCGTTGAAGATCCGCTCGGCCGTCGACTTCTTTCCGTCGAGCATCAGCGCGTTGATGAACTTCGTCACCGACTCGCTCCCGTGCTGGGAGTCGGGAAGTACCTTTCTCGGAACGGCTCTCTGTCTTCTTGCCATACGCTCCCGGCGCTGCCTCTACTTTTGCGACGTCCGGCCTCTCGTCTGCTACCTCGGCCGCTTCGCCCCGTACTTGCTTCGACTACGCTTGCGATCCGCAACTCCCGCCGCATCCAGCTTCCCGCGAATGATGTGGTACCGCACGCCCGGTAGATCTTTCACTCGACCTCCCCGTATCAGCACGATCGAGTGCTCCTGCAAATTGTGCCCCTCACCGGGGATGTATGCCGTCACCTCGTAGCCATTCGTCAGCCGTACCCGGGCCACCTTCCGCAACGCCGAGTTCGGCTTCTTCGGCGTCGTCGTGTACACCCGCGTGCAGACTCCACGCTTCTGTGGGTTCTTCTCCAACGCGGGGGCCTTATCCTTCGCGGCCGTCTTCTTCCGGCCTATCCGGACCAGCTGGTTGATTGTCGGCATACCTGTTCCTACGTGGCTCCCATTCGCTGTTTACGCGCCGGCCACACGAAATAAAGGCCGGAGACGTAGTAGCCGCCTCCGACGCTAATTTGGTGCTTCCAGACCAAATCGTCGGCAGAACACCAATACTACGGCTACTGGGCCCATGCATCAAGCCCATTCCCCGCACCACCACTGCTTTCCCGCGGCTTTTTCTGGGGCGTCACAAAGCTATCCCCGGGGGGACTATTGTCAACGGCTGTGCGGGTTTTCGGGGAAATCCGTGCCCGACGCTCCTGGTGGGACTGATATGTAAGATAGAATCCTGAGATTGGGAGGGGGAGTCGACAGCCGACAGCCGACAAACGACAGCCGACTTCTAAGTATTGTTGGACATCCCACGTCCGACGTCCGAATTCCAGCTCTCGACTCTGCGAGCCGCGGCGCTAAGCTGAGCGTCGAAAGTCGGCAGTCGGGCGTCGGCGGTCCGACAGTACTTTGAAGTCGGCTGTCGTTTGTCGGCTGTCGGCTGTCGACTCCCCCCCTTGTTCTAGTCTCCCGCCGAGGTCGCCGGATTCTTCTCCTGGGCGCCCTTCACGAGGTCAGCGAGACTGACCTCGGCAACCTCCTCCTGCTCCTGTTCGACCCTTGCGTTGGCAATCTCGCTGATCTCGCGCTCGATCGGAGCGCCCTCGACGAGGAACTCGACGTCGTGGTAGCGATGGATGCCGGTACCGGCGGGTACGAGGTGGCCGATGATGATGTTTTCCTTCAGGCCAAGGAGGTTGTCCTTGGCGCCGCGGACGGCGGCGTCGGTGAGGACGCGCGTGGTCTCCTGGAAGGAGGCGGCGGAGATGAAGGAGCGGGTAGTCAAGCTGGCCTTGGTGATGCCGAGCAGCAGTGGCTCGGCGCGGGCCGGCTTCTTACCAGCGTGTCGCATCTTGGCGTTGATGTCGAGGAACTCGACGCGGTCGACATGCTCGCCTTCGAGGAGCTCTGTGTTGCCGGGATCCACGATTCGGACCTTTTGGAGCATCTGGCGAACGATGACACCGATGTGCATGTCGCTGATGCGCACGCCCTGGAGGCGGTAGACCTCCTGGATCTCGTTGAGGAGGTATTCCTGAACGGCCCGCGGCCCCTTGATGCGGAGGATGTCGTGGGGGTTGACCGGGCCCTCGGACAGGCGGTCGCCGGCCCTGACGCGGTCGCCCTCGTGCACCCTGAGGTGTTTGCCGACGGCGATCTCGTAGATCTTCTCCTCGCCGCTCTCGGAAGTGACGACGACCTCGCGTTTACCGCGCTTGATGGCACGGAACGAGACGATGCCGTCGACCTCGGCGATGGTTGCCGGGTCCTTGGGCCTGCGGGCTTCGAAGAGCTCGGCGACTCGCGGCAGGCCACCGGTGATGTCCCGGGTCTTGTAGACCTCGCGGCTGATCTTGGCGAGGGTCATACCGGGTTCGACCTTGGCCCCGTCGTGGATGACGAGCTGAGCGCCGACGGGCACGATGAACTCGCGCATCTTCTTGCCGTCGTGCTTGATGTTGATCTGCGGGTGCAGCTTCTTTTCGCGGTCCTCGATGATCGTCAGCTGGCGGCGTCCGGTAGATTCGTCCAACTCTTCCCGGACGGTCTCCTCCTCGAAGATATCCTGGAACTCGAGCTGGCCAGCCACGTCGGCAACGATCGGCTCGGAGTACGGATCCCAGCTGAACAGCAGTTCACCGACCTTCGCCTGCTGGTCATTTTCTACGTGCAGCGTAGCGCCGTAGGGGACAGTGAGCCGCGACCGTATCTGGTCGTCGGGGGTGAGCATCTGGATTTCGCCTTCACGGCTGGTCACGATCCGATCGCCATCCGAGCCGACGACGACGGTGATGCGCTCGAACTTGATCTTGCCGTCCACCTTCGACTTACGCTGCGTCTGCGCGGCGATGCGCGCCGCGGTCCCGCCGATGTGGAAGGTCCGCAGGGTGAGCTGAGTGCCCGGCTCGCCGATCGACTGGGCGGCTACGATGCCGACGGCCTCGCCCATATCAACCATGTTCAGGGTCGCCGGGTTACGGCCGTAGCACTGCCGGCAGATCCCGCGGCGCGACTCACAAGTCAGCACCGAGCGGATCCTCACCGACTGGATTCCAGCTTCCTCGACCGCCTCGGAGGCGTCCTCGGCGATCATCTCGCCGGCCTTGACGAGCCTCTGGCCGTCGATGGGATCAACCACCTCTTCGAGCGCCACGGTACCGACGATGCGGTCACGCAACGACTCGATGATGTCTTCGCCTTCCTTGAGGGCGGAGATATCCAGGCCGAGCACCGTGCCGCAGTCGTCCTCTGACACGGTGACGTCCTGGGCAACGTCCACGAGCCGGCGCGTGAGATAGCCCGCGTCGGCCGTCTTGAGCGCGGTGTCGGCCAGGCCCTTCCTGGCGCCGTGTGTCGAGATGAAGTACTCGAGCACCGTCAGCCCCTCGCGGAAGTTGGAGAGGATCGGGCTCTCGATGATCTCGCCGATACCGCCCGTCAGTTTCTTCTGCGGCTTCGCCATCAGGCCGCGCATACCAGCGAGCTGCCTGATCTGGTCGCGGGAACCTCGCGAACCATCGCTTCGGCGACATCGTTGTTGGCGTGGGTCCACGCATCGATCACGCGGTTGTACCGCTCGCCGTTGGAGATGACGCCCTTCTCGTACGCCTTGGTGAAGCGCTCGGTATCGGCGCGGGCCGAACCGATGATCTCGGCCTTCTCCGGCGGGATCTCCAGGTCCTCGATGCCGATCGAGGTGCCGCCGACCGTGGCGTATCGGAAGCCGAAATCTTTCAGCTTGTCGAGGAAGTCCGTCGTGCGCTTGAGACCGACCTGGCGGAAGCACTGGAACACGAGGTTCGAAGCGATCCCCTTGTCGACGGTCTCGTTGACGAAGCGAAGCTCCTCCGGGATGATGTCGTTGAAGAGAACTCGCCCGACGGTGGTGCGGAGCCACTCACCTTTGAAGTGGAACTGGATCGGAGCGTGGTACTCGACCGAGCCGTCGGCGTGATGGAACATGCCGTTGGCGAGGGCGAGCTCGATCTCGTGGACCCTGGAGCAACGGGGCGCCGACTCGATCTCCTCGTCGAAGTCCGGTCCGAACTTGGTCAGATAGTGGAGACCGAGCACCATGTCCTGGCTGGGCGAGGCGATGGGCTTGCCGTCGGACGGCTTGAGCACGTTGTTCGACGACAGCATAAGCACGCGGCACTCGAGCTGCGCCTCGAACGAGAGCGGCACGTGCACGGCCATCTGGTCACCGTCGAAGTCGGCGTTGAAGGCGGCGCAGACCAACGGGTGGATCCGAATCGCCTTGCCCTCGACGAGGACGGGCTCGAATGCCTGGATGCCGAGGCGGTGAAGCGTGGGTGCCCGGTTCAGCAGGACCGGGTGGTCCTTGATGATGTCCTCGAGCACCTCGTACACCCGCGGGTCATCGCCCTTCTCGACGATCTTCTTCGCCCGCTTGACCGTCTCGGCTTCGCCGCGCCGCTCGAGCTCGTGAATGATGAACGGGCGGAACAGCTCGACGGCCATCACCTTGGGCAGGCCGCACTGGTGCAGGCGGAGCTCGGGCCCGACAACGATGACGGAGCGGCCGGAGTAATCGACGCGCTTGCCGAGCAGGTTCTGGCGGAAGCGACCCTGCTTGCCCTTCAGCATGTCGGAGAGGGCCTTGAGCGGCCGCTTGCCGCGCCCGCGGATCGCCTTGCCGCGGCGACCGTTGTCGAACAGGGCGTCCACCGCCTCCTGGAGCATGCGCTTCTCGTTGCGCAGGATCACCTCCGGCGCGCGCATCTCCATCAGCTTCTTCAACCGGTTGTTCCGGTTAATGACGCGCCGGTAGAGGTCGTTGAGGTCGGAAGTGGCGAAGCGACCGCCGTCGAGCGGCACGAGGGGACGCAGGTCCGGCGGAAGCACCGGGATCACGTCCATGACCATCCACTCGGGGCGGTTGCGGCGCTCGGCGTCGTCGTCGCTGTTGCGGAGGGCGTCGACGACCTTGAGCCGCTTGAGGTGCTGCTTCTTGCGGTGCTGGCTGGTCTCGGTGGCGACCTTGCGCCTCAGATCCTTGGCCAGCTCGTCCACGCCGACCTGCTTGAGCAGCGAGCGAACAGCGTCGGCGCCGATCTCGGCCCGGAACTCGCCGTCACCCTCTTCCTTGGCCTGGGCCTTCAGCTCGAAGTACTCCTCCTCCTCGAGCATCTGCTTGTGCTTGACCTTCTGCTTGCCCGGTTCCACCACGACGTAGTTCGCGTAGTAGATGATCTTCTCCAGGTCGCGCAGCGTCGTGCCGAGCAGGTAGCCCATCTGAGAGGGCAGCGTCTTGAACAGCCAGATGTGCGCCACGGGCACGGCGAGCTCGATATGGCCCATCCTCTCGCGACGCACCTTCGACAGCGTCACCTCGACGCCGCACTTGTCGCAGATGTGGCCACGGTAGCGAATCCGCTTGAACTTGCCGCAGTGACACTCCCAGTCCTTGACCGGTCCGAATATCCGCTCGCAGAAGAGGCCATCGCGCTCCGGCTTGAAGGACCGGTAGTTGATGGTTTCCGGCTTCGTCACCTCGCCGAAGCTCAACGACCGAATCTGCTCGGGCGATGCGATCTTCAGCTGGATGAAGTCGAACTCCTGCGGACGTGCCTCTCGGTGCCTTGGGAAGTCGATCATGTTTTGCTATACCCTCATATGTCGAAGAGTCCAGGAATCCGTCAGACTCCCTGATCTCGCTGGCCGAGATCTACGCTCAGACCCAGCGCCTGCAACTCCTTCACCAGAACGTTGAAGCTCTCCGGAATACCCGGGTCGGGCAGGTTCTCGCCCTTGACGATGGCTTCGTAGACCCGGGAGCGTCCGGACACGTCGTCCGACTTGACGGTCAGCATCTCCTGGAGCGTGTGAGCTGCGCCGTAAGCCTCCAGCGCCCACACCTCCATCTCACCGAACCTCTGGCCACCGAACTGAGCCTTACCCGCCAACGGCTGCTGTGTGACCAGCGAGTAGGGCCCGATCGAGCGGGCGTGGATCTTGTCATCCACCAGGTGGGCCAGCTTCATCATGTAGATGCTGCCGACCGTGACCTCCATGGTGAAGAAGTCTCCGGTGCGGCCATCGCGGAGGCGCATCTTTCCGGCCGGCGTGAGGCCGGCGCGCCTGACGAGATGGTCGACGGCCTCGTCGAGACCTTCCTTTGCCACCTTTCGCCGCGAGAGCTTGGCGGCGGCCTCGAAGCCGGCCTTCGGCAGGCTGGACTCGCCACTGCGAGCCGCCAGCTCGGACGACGCCTCGACCAGGTAGTCGCGCAGCTCGTCGAGGCGGCGGTTGACCACCTTGGAACGGGCGGCCGCCGCCACCGAATCGAGGGTCCGGCCCAACCCGAGCGGCGAGCCCGACGGGCGGTGCCCGTTTCCGGTTCTCTCACGGCGCTTCGCCGTCCCGCTCCGCAGTTCCTGGACGAACTCTCGAACGTCCTCTTCGTCCAACTCGGGCGGCGACACGGACTTGATGTTCAGGCAGTCGTGAGCCCAGCGGACGCCGGCCAGCTTCAGCAGCACGCCGATCTCGTCCTCCGAGGCGCCGTGGAACACCGGCGTCTTCGCCTCGAAGCCCAGGATCTCAGCGCACCAGCCCAGGTGCGTCTCGAGGATCTGGCCCACGTTCATACGGCTCGGCACGCCCAGCGGGTTCAGAACGATGTCGATCGCCGTTCCGTCCGGCAGGTACGGCATGTCCTCCTCGGGCACGATCCGCGCGATTACGCCCTTGTTTCCGTGGCGGCCCGCCACTTTGTCGCCGACAGCGATCTTGCGGCGCTCGGCCACATAGACCTTCACCAGCTGCACGACGCCGGGCGACAATTCGTCGGGTTGCAGGACCTTGTCGATGGACTGCTCGGTCTTCTCCCGGACCCGCTCGATGCGCTGCCGCGACTCTTCAATCAGGCGGCGCAGCTTCTCGTTGGCGGCCGGGTTCTTCACCTTTAGCGCCGTCAGATCGAGCTTCGCGAAGTCGAGCTCCTCCACGACACTGTCCACCAGCTTCTTGCCTTCTTTGAAGTAAGGCTCGATCGTACCGCGCCTCAGGAACAGCTGCGCCGTCTGGCCTACCAGCAGCTCGCGCATCTCCTCGTTGCGCACCTCGATGATGCGCTGGATCTCGTCGCGCTCCTCCTCCCTGAGATAACCGATCCTCTCTCCGTGCTCTTTCTCGAGCAACGCATCGTCGATACGCCGCGAGAAGATCTTCACGTCGATCACGGTGCCCGCCATGCCCGGTGGCACACGCAGCGAGCTGTCCTTCACGTCCTTTGCCTTCTCGCCGAAGATCGCCGTCAGAAGCTTCTCCTCGGGCGACAGCTCGGTCTCGCCTTTGGGCGTGATCTTGCCGGTTAGAATATCGTTCGGCTTGACCGAGGCGCCGATCCGCACGATCCCGCGCTCGTCGAGGTCCTTGAGCGCCTCTTCCGACACGTTGGGGATCTCGCGAGTGATCTCCTCCATACCGCGTTTGGTGTCGCGCACGTGCAGCTCGAGCTCCTGGATGTGGATCGACGTGTACTCGTCGTCCTTGACCAGGCGTTCGCT
The DNA here is from genome assembly GCA_039588075.1 of Gemmatimonadota bacterium. Lineage (GTDB taxonomy): Bacteria > Gemmatimonadota > Gemmatimonadetes > Palauibacterales > KS3-K002 > JBDHAL01. The sequence goes on from JBDHAL010000112.1 coordinate 9,768, forward strand.
GATCACGATCGCGTCCTCAAAGTTGTGACCGTACCACGGCATGAAAGCGACCGTCAGGTTACGGCCGAGCGCCAGCTCGCCACGGTCCGTCGACGCGCCGTCCGCCACGATGTCGCCCGCCTCCACCTGCTGCCCGACCGTGGCCAGTGGGCGCTGGTTGATGGCGGTGTCCTGATTGGTGCGCCAGAACTTCTTGAGTTTGTAGCGGTCGAACTGACTGAGCTTGGCGAGGGGCTCGTCGCCGCCCGGGCCCGAAACACCGGTGTCGATGATGATCTCGTCGGCCCTCACCTGCGTCACCAAGCCGCCGCGCTTTGCCACGACGACCGCGCCCGAGTCGCTGGCGACCTTGCCCTCCAGGTCGGTGCCGACCAGCGGGCGGCGCGGGAAGAGAAGTGGAACGGCCTGGCGCTGCATGTTCGAGCCCATGAGCGCTCGGTTGGCGTCGTCGTGTTCGAGGAACGGGATGAGCGCCGGCGACACCGCCACGAGCTGGTCGGGCGATACGTCCATGTAATCGATCTGCTCGGGCGGCAGCAGCGGATAGTCGTCGCTCTCGCGGCACAGGGCCACCGGGTTGACGAAGGTGCCGTCCGGATTGAGCTCGGCGTTCGCCTGGGCGACCGCGAACTCCTCCTCCTCGCTGGCCGTCAGCCAGACGATCCCGCCGCTGACCTTGCCCTTCTCCACCTTGCGATAAGGCGTCTCGATGAAGCCGAGGTTGTTGATCCGCGCGAAAGTGGACAGGCTGGTGATCAGCCCGATGTTCGGACCTTCCGGCGTCTCGATCGGGCACATCCGGCCGTAGTGCGAGTAGTGCACGTCACGCACCTCGAACCCCGCCCGCTCCCGCGTCAAGCCACCCGGTCCGAGAGCCGACAAGCGCCGCTTGTGCGTCAGCTCGGCCAGCGGGTTCGTCTGATCCATGAACTGGCTCAGCTGGGACGAGCCGAAGAACGACTGGATGACCGCACTCACCGTCCGGGCGTTCACCAGGTCGTCGATGTTGATCTGCTCCGGATCGCTGGCGATCGACATGCGCTCGCGAACGAGCCGCGCCATCCGCGACAGGCCCACGGAGAACTGATTCGCGATGAGCTCGCCCACCGAGCGGACGCGCCGGTTACCCAGGTGATCGATATCATCCACGTACCCGCGACCCTCGTGCAGCTCCATCAAGTAGCGGACGATGGCGATGAAGTCGGCAACCGTGAGGATGGTCACGGACTTGGGCGGTGGATCAATACCGAGCAGGCGGTAGGTATCGCGCAGTCGCTGGTTGATCTTGTAGCGGCCGACGCGTCCGAGGTCGTAGCGCTTCGGGTTGAAGAACAGCCGCTCGATGGCCGAGCGGGCGGTGCCGAGGTTCGGCGCCTCGCCAGGCCGCAGGAGCGAGTAGATCGCGTACAGCGCGTCCGGCTCCCCGTGCGTCGGGTCCTTGGCCAACGTGTTCTTGATCAACGGCGACTCGCCGCGGGCTCCCCCCGCGAACACCTGCACGTAGCGAATGCTCTTCTTCACCAGCGCATCGAACATCTTCGCGTTGAAGGTAGCGCCCTTCTCGGCCAGCACCTCGCCGGTGTCGGGGTCGACCACATCGTTGGCAAGCTGCGGCTCTTTGCTCCAATCGCGCCGGTTGGCCAGCTCCTCGTAGCGGCCGCGCAGCGGCACCCGCGTCGGACTGGCATACACGCGGACCACCTTGTGCTTGGCCCGCTGCAGCAGCTTGACTAGTTCCGGCGTCAGCTCGCTCGTCCGGTGACCCAAAAAGGCCTCCGGGTCGGTGTGGATCGGTACTTCCTCGATCTTGACTTCTATGAGCCGGTTGATCAGGTCGGCGGTGATCGAGTCACCGATCGCACACAGCAGGCGGCCCGTCTCCGGGTCCCGCTGGTCCTGCGCCAGCCAAGCCTCATCGCCCTCGAGATCGAAGCCGGTAAGCACGACGGTCTCCGGCTGCCCCTCGAACGCGGGGTTGGCGACCGACTCGGCTAGCAGTGTCCCCGCGGCCTCGCGGCGGAACGCTTTCTCATCGGCGATCTCCGCCAGAACCAGCTCGCGGGTCCCATAGAACAGGTCGAGAACGTCGGCGTCGCTCCCATGCCCGAACGCCCTCAGCAACGCCGTCGCCGGGAATTTCTTCTTCTTGTCGATATGGACGTGAATCACGTCGTGGATGTCGATGGAGAACTCGACCCACGAGCCCCGGAACGGGATGATCCGCGCCGAGAACAGCTTCGTGCCGTTGGGGTGGATCGTCTCCTCGAAGACCACGCCGGGCGAACGATGGAGCTGGCTGACGATGACGCGCTCAGCCCCGTTGATCACAAAGGTGCCCTGCTCGGTGAGCAACGGAAGCTCGCCCAGGTACACCTCTTTTTCGAGTATGTCGCGCGGCCGCTTCTCGCCCTCGACATCCTCGTTGATCACCAATCGAAGCGTCGCCTTCAGCGGAGCACCGTACGTCATGTCGCGCTCCATGCACTCCTCGACCGTGTACTTCGGCTCGCCGAGTGCGTAGCTCACGTACTCCAGTATGAAGTTCTTCTTGGTATCCGTGCTCGGGAATATCTCGTTGAAGACACGTTCCAAGCCGAAATCACGCCCCGAATCCTCGTCGACATCCGTCTCCAGCAAGGCATCGAACGCCTTCCGCTGGACGTCGAGCAGATCCGGCATGGGCATGGCGTCACCCAGGTGCGCGAACGAGATCACCGGCACCTCGTTCCGCCCGTTGCTCGCACCACCGTTGCCACGGGTCGCCAGCTTCTTGCCACGCGTCACGTTATTCGCCAACGTTTATTCCTCCGAGGAAAGGTCCATGGTAATCGCGGGCCATCGAGAAAGGCCACGCGGCCACTGGACCGGTGTGTTCAGGTCCGAAAAAAGCACAGAAACCCCCGTCGTCCCGTTGGGTCGCGGGGTTCGTGCTTTTCATCACAACTGTAAACGCCACCTGAGCGGCATAGGCAGAGGAGCCGTCACCTCGTCTACTTGGACCAAACGCCGGCGACCCGTGCCGCCGGCCCAGAGAACTCCTCGAACCCTACTTGAGCTCGACGGTAGCGCCCTGCTCTTCCAGCTTGGCCTTGATTTGCTGAGCCTCGTCCTTGGTCGCGCTTTCCCGCACGGTGCTGGGCGCGGTGTCGACGAGGTCCTTAGCCTCCTTCAAGCCGAGGCTGGTGACCTCGCGAAGAGCCTTGATGACCTGGATCTTCTTGGCTCCGATATTGGAGAGAACGACGTCGAACTCGAGCTGCTCCTCCGCCGCCTCGGCCGCGCCCGCGCCGGAAACGGCGGTCGCCACCGCCGTGGGGGCGGCGGCAGTTACACCGAACTTGTCCTCCATCGCCGTCTTCAGCTCGGCCGCCTCGAGCACGGTCAGCGAGCCGATGGCATCAAGAATTTCTTCGACCTTACTCATTTTGCTTTTCCTATCCGTTTTAGTGCTTCTTCAACACTCGAACCGTCGTTGCTGAATCCGCCTATTTGTGGCGGCTGACCGGTAACCGGTGACCGGCTACTTGTTGCTTTCGTTCTTCTTCGCTACTTCCTCGACCATGTAGGCGACGTCGCGCATCAGGGCGTTGAGGACGCCGACGATCCCGGACATGGGAGAAACCAGCGCGCCGAGGATTCCAGCCAACAGCTGCTCCCTGGGAGGCAGTTCGGCCAGGCGGGCGATCTCCTGGGCGGAGATGAGCTTTTTCTCGACAACGCCCACCTTGAGACTCGGCCGATCGTCGTTTTCCTTGGCGAACTCGCGAAGCGTCTTCGCCGGGAGCACCGGGTCATCGCCGCCGATGATGAAGCCCGTGGGCCCGCGCAGGTACTCGTTGATATCGGGCAGGTCGAGGTTCTCGAGCGCCCTGAGCGCGAGCCGGTTCTTGACCACGACGAACTGGGTGCCGGCCTCACGGAATCGACGTCGCAGCTCGGTAATGCCCGTGACGTTGATGCCGGTGAAGTCGGCGAGATAGAGCACGTTCGCCTCGCCGAGGCTCTCGGCCAGCTCGGCGGTGCGCTCGATCTTTTCCTGTCTAGTTCGCTGCGCCATGACGTTTCAACTTTCTATATGCCTGCGCGCCGGATGTTCCGCCGGCGTTAGGCGCTCTTCCGGAATTGCGTCGGCTCGAGCTTCACGCCGGGACCCATGGTGCTGGTGATCGTGACGCTCCGCACGTAGCCGCCCTTGGCAGCGGCGGGCCGGGCCCTGATCACCGCGTCCATGAAGCCCCGGAAGTTTTCCTCGAGCTGTCCGAGCTCGAACGAGGCTTTCCCGATCGGCGCGTGAACGTTACCGGTACGGTCGACGCGGAATTCGATCCGGCCGGCCTTGAGTTCCTTGACGGCCCGACCGATCTCCGGCGTGACGGTTCCCGCCTTGGGCGTCGGCATCAGGCCACGCGGTCCGAGAACGCGGCCGAGCTTGCCGACATCGCGCATCGTGTCCGGCGTCGCGACGACGGCGTCGAAATCCAGCCAGCCGCCCTGGATCTTCTCGACGTAATCCATACCGACGTAGTCGGCGCCCGCCTCCTCCGCCTCACGGGCCTTGTCACCCTGGGCAATCGCCAGCACGCGCACCTTTTTGCCCGTGCCGTGCGGGAGGTTGACGGTGCCACGCACGATCTGGTCGGCGTGTCTCGGGTCGACGCTCAGACGCACGGCCGCCTCGACCGTCTCATCGAACTTGGCCGTGGCCGTCCCTTTGACGACCTCGAGCGCCTCGCGCAGCTCGTAGAACCTGGCTCCGTCGCGCTGCTCGGAGGCGGCGAGGTACCGCTTCCCGTGCTTTGCCATCAGTCGGCCACCACAATTCCCATCGACCGGGCGGTGCCTTCGATCATACGCATGGCGGCCTCGGTCGATGCGGCGTTCAGATCTTCTTTCTTGATCTCAGCGATCTTCTTCACCTGATCGCGGGTCACTGTCCCCACTTTGATCCTGTTCGGTTCGCCCGACGCCTTGTCGAGTCCCGCCTCCTTCTTCAGCAGAATCGCCGCCGGGGGCGTCTTCGTGATGAAGCTGAAGGAACGATCGACGTAGACGGAGATCTCGACGGGGATGATCATACCCGGCTGACTCGACGTCTTGGCGTTGAACTGCTTGCAGAAGTCCATGATGTTCACCCCGTGCTGACCCAAAGCCGGGCCGACAGGGGGCGCCGGGGTCGCCTGACCCGCGGGGACCTGCAGCTTTATGAAACCGATGACTCTCTTCTTCGGCTTAGCCATTGTCTCGGTAATCGGTAATCGGTAATCGGTAATCGGTTGTCGGTAGTCGGCTGTCACTGATGACCGATCACTGATGACCGATTACTCCCACTCAGTACCCCTTCAGCTGCGTGTAATCCAGCTCGATCGCGGTCGAGCGGCCGAACAGAGAAACCTGAACTTTGACCTTGCCCTTCTCGTGGTCGATGTGCTCGATCGTGCCGGCGAAGTCGCTGAACGGACCCTCTGAGACCTCTACCGACTGCCCCACGTAGAAGGGGACTCTCTGTTCTTCATCGGCACCCTCGACGGCCGCGGCGGTCTCGACCCCGAGGATCTTGTTCATCTCGTCTTCCCTGAGCGCCTGGGGCAGCGTGCCGCCGCCGACGAACTTGATCACACCCTGGATATTGTTGATCTCGTGCAGGGTCCTCTCGTTGAGGACCATCTTGACAAGGACCTAACCCGGGTAAAGACGCTTGCTCTTCGAGACTTTCTTACCGCCCTTGACCTCGACGACATCGTGAGTCGGGACCAGGACTTCCTGGATCTCCTTCTCCTCGATCGCGTCGCCCGCTTCTTCCTCGATCCGGCGGAGAATCAAGGTTCTCACCTTGTTCTCGTGGCCGGCGTAGGTCTGGATGGCGTACCAGCGGGCGTCTTGCTCAGTCGTCTGGTCGTTCATCCGCTCAGCCTCCGAGCGTGCGGATGATGAAATCCACGACTCCGCGGAACACGAGGTCCATGAGCCCTATGATGGCGGCGACGATGATCACGAAAACGATGATCACGCCGGTGGCATTACGAAGCTGCTCAAAGTCCGGCCAGGTCACCTTCTTCATCTCGCCGGGGACCTCGGACATGAACTGGCGCAGCTGGCCCATCGACTCTAGGATAGCCACCCGATCACTTCGTTTCTTTGTGCGACGTGTGCTTCGCGCAGCGCCGGCAGTACTTGCGATGCTCGACCCGCTCCGGGTGCTTTTGCCGGTTCTTGCTCGCCTGGTAGTTGCGCGACTCACAAGTGGTGCACGCGAGGGTTATCTTGACTCTATTCGCCGCCATTGTCGGAACCCAATCTAAGTTACCGGTTACCGGTCACCGGTTACCGGTCACCTCTCTCCCCTACTCCAGTACCTTGGTGACCACGCCGGCGCCGACCGTCCGACCACCCTCTCGAATGGC
>JBDHAL010000113.1:0-10396 GCA_039588075.1 Gemmatimonadota bacterium
GAGCCGAACCGTGACTGGGCTATCTCGGAGTCGGCGGCGCCACCTTCGATGACGCGAAGGTAATCACCAGCCACGACGAAAGAGAACGCGTGCCATGATCTCACGCAGAGAGATGCTACGCACGACGGGTATGGCCGTCGCCGGCCTCGCCGCCGGCGCCGATCGCCTCGTCGCCGCGGCGCCGGTAGCCCAGGAATACCCGTCGCAACGGCCGCCACCCGACGAGCGGAACTTCGTCAGCGAGGCGGTGGAAGCGACGATAACGCGGGTCAAGGGAAACATAGCCGACCCCGAGCTCGCCTGGATGTTCGAGAACTGCTACCCCAACACGCTCGATACAACGGTGCGGTTCTCGGTCGTGGACGGGAAACCCGACGGTTTCGTGATCACGGGCGACATTCCGGCCATGTGGCTTCGCGACTCCACCGCGCAGGTGTGGCCGTACCTGCCGCTGGCCCGACAGGATGAGAAGTTGCGATCGCTGCTGGCCGGCGTGGTGAACCGGCAAACGCGTTGCGTCCTCATCGATCCCTATGCCAACGCGTTCAACGACGGTCCGACCGGCGGCGGCTGGGAGAGCGACCTGACCGACATGAAGCCGGAGCTGCACGAGCGCAAGTACGAGATCGATTCGCTGTGCTATCCGGTTCGCCTCGCCTACGGCTACTGGAAGACCACGGGAGACGGGTCGGTGCTCGACGATGACTGGCAAGCGGCGGCGCGGTCGATAGTGAAGACGTTCAGGGAACAGCAGCGGTTGCATGACCGCGGGCCCTACAAGTTCCAGCGGGTCACGGCCGTTTCCTACGACACGGTGCCGCTGGGCGGCTATGGCAATCCGACAAAGAAGGTCGGATTGATCCACTCGATGTTCCGGCCGTCCGACGATTCGTGTGTCTATCCATTCCTCGTACCATCGAACCTGTTCGCCGTCGCGGCGCTCAACCACTTGAGGGAGATCTTCACCGAGGAGGTTGGCGATCGGGCGTTCGCGGACGAATGCCTGGAACTGGCCGAGCAGGTGGCCGAGGCGTTGCAGGAGTACGCCGTTGTAGAGCATCCGGCCTACGGGAGCGTCTACGCCTACGAAGTGGACGGATTCGGAAATGCGCTTTTGATGGACGACGCGAACGTGCCGAGCCTGCTCTCGCTGCCCTACCTGGGCGCCATCGAGCGTAGCGACGATCTGTACCGCGCCACCCGGCGGCTGATCTTGAGTGAGGACAATCCATACTTCTTCCGCGGGACGGCGGGAGAGGGGATCGGCGGCCCGCACGTGGGCCTCGAGATGATCTGGCCGCTGGGCATCACGATGCGCGCCCTGACCAGCGACGACGACGACGAAATCCTTTTCTGCCTGCGCATGCTCAAGAGCACGCACGCCGGTACCGGTTTCATGCACGAATCATTTCACCAGGACGACCCGGCGCGGTTCACGAGATCCTGGTTCGCCTGGGCCAATACGCTTTTCGGCGAGCTGGTCGTCACACTGGACAACGAACGCCCCCATTTGCTGGGTAGCGAACTCTGAGGGACCATCACGCGCATGTCGCTCTAAAATGATCGACCGCCGCAGGTTTCTGGGCTCGGTGGGCGCCGCAGCTGTCGCGGGCACCGTGCCACGCCCGTTGAAGGCGCTGCTCGTACCCGTCGAACAATCGCAATCGACGCGAAATCCACGAGTCGGGGTGCTCAGCCTGCCAGGCTTCCCAACCGTCGATGCGAAGCCCCTCGACCCGAGTACGCTACGCGCCGCGCTGCAGGGCCTTGAAGCGACTGCTCTCGATGTCGCGGCGTTTTCGCAGGGGGCGACGAGTGAGCTCGATGTCATCCTCAATCCCTACGGCTCCGCCTTTCCGAAAGAGGTCTGGCCTTACATCCACGACTACCTGACCGCCGGCGGGAATTGGGCGAACATCGGCGGCTCGCCGTTTTCCGCGCCGATTCGGCGCGACGGGAACGGCTGGCACACCGAGGTACGCCAGACCGCGTATCACGATGCCCTGGGGATCACTCAGTCGTACGCCGTGAACGTTGGCGCCCTGGATGACCTGCTGCCCAACTCCTCTGTCTCGGGCTCGGAGCGCATGATCGACGGCTTCGCCGCCGACACGGTCTACGAGCTGTACTACCTTTTCACTCGGGAGAAAGAGCGCCCCGAGGAAGACGGTTCCGACGGTGTTCGAGAGGCAGCCCTCACCCCACTGGTCTCCATCATGGGTGACGGCGAGCACCCGGTAGCCGTGCCCTTCGTCCGCATCGACAGGCTGTTGGGCCCCTACGCCGGCGGTCGCTGGGTGTTTGCCAACTTCGACGGCTCGCTGTCGAGCGGCGCGCTCCGTGCCCTGGTCATGGACGCCGCGGCCGGAGCGAGGCAGTTCACGGCTCGACCGTCTCTAGCCTGCTACCACAACGGCGAGCAGCCGCTCCTAAATGTAGAGCTCAAGTCACCCGGCTCAGCGAGCGGCGGCGACATCTCCTGCAGGCTCGCGGTCTTCGCCGACGATGACAGGTTGGTGGCCGAGACACGGGTGCCGCTGGAAGCGAGCGGCTTCATCGCCACCGCCTCCGCTACGCTACAGGCCACGGCCGGCGATACGCTGGTGCCGGGACTGTATCGAGTGGCGGCGGCCCTCGAATCGACGGATGAAACGGTCTCGGACCTGACGGCTACGACCGGGTTCTGGATCTTCGATTCGGAGTTGCTGGCCGCGGGTAAGCCGTTTGCAACAGACGCCTACACGCTGCTACGGGATGGAAAGCCTTACATCGTCACCGGCACGTCATACATGGCGTCGGACGTGCACCGCCGATTTCTGCTCGAACCCAACCCGGACGTCTGGGATCGTGACTTCGCCGCGATGCGACGCGCCGGAATAAACATGATCCGGACCGGGATATGGACCGGCTGGATGCTCTACATGCCCGAGGTGGGCGCCTTCGACGAAGCCACGTTGCGCGCACTCGACGCCTTTCTGCTCACGGCCCGGCGCTACGATATCCCGGTCATCTTCACGTTCTTCGCCTTCCTTCCGGAGACGTGGGGCGGGGCCAATCCCTATCTCGACCCCCGCGCGGTCGAGGCGCAACAGACGTTCATCAAGCGGATCGTCGAGCGCTACCGCGAGATGAACGACGTGATCTGGGATTTCATCAACGAGCCCTCGTTCTGTTCGCCCGATCGGCTCTGGGTGACGCGACCCAATTATGACGAGCACGAGCTCCGCGCCTGGCACGCCTGGTTGCGCGAGCGCTTCCCCGCCGAGTCGGATGCCGAACGAGAAGGCATGCTCGAGGAGATGTGGCGCACGTTCCCCGGCGCGGCGATGGCCTTGCCTGGTCTCGGCGAGTTCGGCGACCGCAACGTCTTCGACCACAACACGCCGCTCAAGGTCCTCGAGTACCGGCTTTTCGCCCAGGACATGTTCACCCGCTGGACGCGCGAGATGGCCGCAGCGGTGCGCGAGGCCGGCGGCCCCCAGCAATTGCTCACCGTCGGGCAGGACGAAGGCGGCACGTACGAGCGGCCGAGCCCCATGTGGTACGGCGCGGCGGTGGACCTGGCCTCGATCCACACGTGGTGGTTCAACGACGACCTGCTCTGGGACCACGTGATGACCAAGCCGCCGGACCAGCCGAACCTGGCGCAGGAGACCGGCATCCAGTTCTACGAGAAGATCGACGGCAGCGCCTGGCGTAGTGAGGGTGAAGCCCGCGACCTGCTCGAGCGCAAGCTGGTCATGGCCGTGGGCCCGGGCGGCGCGGGCTTCATCGAGTGGATCTGGAACACCAACCCCTACATGCCCTCCGACAGAGAGGCGCCGATCGGACTTCTGCGGCCCGACGGCTCGGCGAAGCCCGAGTTCGCTGCCCTGCGCGATGTCGCGACGTTTGTCCGCGAATCGCTGCAGGGGCTCGGCCCGCGTGAGCGCGAGCCGGCGCTGATGGTGATCCCCCACTCCAACATGTTCTCCGTGCGCAACCAGGCCACCGAGGCGACGCGCCGCTGCGTCCGGGCGATGCACTACCACTGCCGCGTCACCATGAACGCCGTGAGCGAGTACGCGCTACACCGACTCGACTACACGCCGCAGCTCATCGTCGTCCCGTCACCACGCGTGCTAACCGAGCAGGCGTGGCAGCAACTTCTCGAGCTGACCGAGAAGGGCGCGACGCTTCTCGTAACCGGCCCCATCGACTTCGACGAACATTGGCTCCCTGCCCCACGCCTCCAACACTTCGGAGTCAGCACCTCCCTTCGCCCCGTCGCCCAGGAGGAGGAACTGGACGTCGATGGCGCTTTCATGCGTCTCAGCTTCCGGGGAGAAAAGATGCAGCGGATAGAGACAGCGGTGATCGACGGAAGCTCTTTCCCACGCATCGTCGATGTCGCGGTCGGGCGCGGCAGCCTGATCTGGTCCACGCTTCCGGTCGAACTGGCGGAGCAGATCGAGCCAACGGTCGCACTGTATCGACATGCATTGAGCCAGGCCGGCGTGGATTCTCTCTTTTCTGTCTCCGAGCCCAACCCCGGGGTACTGATCTACACGACCGTCCTTACGGAGACGGTCCTCTACACTATCGTCTCCGAGCTAGGCCTGCCGGCCGACGTGGAGTTTACACACACAGAGACGGATACGCGGATCGAGGTAACGCTACCACCCGGTCGCGCGGGGCTCGTCCTGCTGAGTCGCCGCGACGGTGAAATCCTCGGCCGCAGCTTACAGGCTATATCAATTCAGCGCTGAGAGGTTTTCGGGATAGAATCCAGCATCGATGAGCCCTCGGAGTTTCTCGACGACGTAGGGCCGGTCCTCTTTGTAGGTCACGCCCAGCCAGGGGCCGGGCGTGGGGAGCACCCGCACCCTGACGGCGCCCATAGCGATCAGGTCGTTCACCGACTCGCTGAGAAAGAACTCCGCATCCGCATCGCTTGCATTCTCTTCCAGGAATCGGGCGAACCCCCCGCTCAGCAGTGAAAAAACGATCGGTGCGGCCGCCCATAGATTCATCGAGACCGTCTCGTCTCCGGTAAGGGCGATGCGCTCGCCCTGCACGGTGACCCCGGCGATGCCTCCTGCCTCCGCTTCACTTATCTGCTTGACCTCGGTCACCCGACGCAGGTAGCCGTCGGCATCCAGCTCGCAGACGGCCCGGGAGACGCCGCCGTGCGGCGAAAGGGTATCGGTCAGCCTGTAGCCCGCCGCGGCGAATTCGAGCCCAGAGGTACTATGCAGGTGGTTGCTGAGAACCGTAAAAGCGGTGGCGCCGTAGAAGTCGTCGGCGTTCATCGCCACAAAGGGTCCGCGCACTTGGTGGCGAGAAGCCTGGACCGCGTGACCGGTGCCCCACGGCTTCCGGCGTTCCGCTGGTACCGTGAATCCGGGTGGAAGGTCGTCCAGCTCCTGGAAGGCATACGCGACTTCGATCGAGTTGCCGAAGACGGAGTCGATATGCTCACGCAGTAGGTCCTCGAGATCGCGGCGCGTGACCAGCACGACCCTGGAGAAGCCGGCCCGGACCGCGTCGTAGATCCCGTAGTCCAGCAGCGTTTCGCCGCCGGGACCAACGGGCTCCAGCTGCTTGACGCCGCCGTAGCGGCTGCCGATCCCGGCGGCGAGCACGACGAGGGTCAGTTCCATGTTCGAGTGATAGGGCGCGCGTCGGCGCGGGGCAAGGGCGGCGCGGGAAACATCGGGAAGCTGATTACGTAAGCACGGAGCACGGAGTTCAGAAATTCCAAGTAATTTGGAACTTCTGAACTCCGTGCTCCGTGCTCACGTAATCGGCTTCGATATTCCCGTCCTAGTTTTCCTTCGACTCCTCCCACTCCTCGCGATTCATCACCGTGAGCGGTTCCAGCTCGGCCCTTTCGATGTCCGACTGAACGCGAGTGAAGTTCCGACCGCTCATCAAATCAGCGAACTGCTGCTCCGCCGCGGCCAGCTGGGCCTCGAGAGATTCCATGCGCTGAATCTCGGAGTCCGTGGGCCGGCCGGCATAGCCGTTCACGTTGCCGAACAAGTTGCCGAGATGCTCCCGCAGCTCTGCCTGCTCCGTTGCGTATCCACCCTCTTGGGCGACCAGGCCGGCCTCGAACTCGTCCAGCTCGTCGGCGAAATCGTTGAGCCGGTTGGCCGTGCCACCGCTCGTTTCCTCGGCGCGCTCGCGCGCCTGTTCGCCGACGTCGATGGCGACGTCGACGATATAACTCAGCCGCTCCAGCTTGTCATAGATCTCCAGCGCGGTGCTCTGCTGGAACCGGCGATCCTCGGCCGAGTGCGGATTGCGCGGGTCGGCGACCAGCGTGACCTGACCCTCGTACGTCTCCCTGCCCTTGATGAGCTTGTAGTTGTACGTCCCCTCCGGCAGCAGCGGCCCGCTGAAGACCGGGACCAGCGTCGTGGAGGGCGGCATCTTGGGCGGCGGCAGCCGCATCGGCAGGTCGACGCGGTTCATGCCCCGAACCTTGCCGCCGGGCACCGTGGTAATCAGCTCTCCGTCGGGATCATACACCTCGAGCTTGAGGTCGCCGAAGATGTGGCGCTTCTTCTGGTAGTAGACGATGACGGCCGCTTCCGAAGGGTTCCGACCGACGAACTCGTCGTTGCCGGGGAACCATGCACCCTGGCCACCGCCCACCGTCTGTATGGCAGGCCGCGTTGGCAGCAACGCCACATCCGCCTCCAACACCTCGGGCGTCAGCGCCCGCAGCGGCGTGATGTCGTCCAGAATCCAAATCCCCCGGCCGTGTGTCGCGATAACCAGGTCGTGCTCCCGCGGATGGATGGCCAGGTCACGCACGCCGGCCTTCGGGAAGTCGGCCTCGTAGCGAGCCCACGACTGGCCGCCGTCGACGCTGATCCAGAGGCCGAACTCGGTGCCCAGGAACAGCAGGTCGGGGTTGACCAGGTCTTCCTCGATCACCAGCGCATAACCCTCGAGGTTCTCCGTCACCAGCGACTCCCACGTCGCGCCGTGGTCGCGCGTCCGGTACACGTAGGTAGCCATATCGCCGGTGCGGTGACCGTCGAACGTCACGTAGGCGGTGCCCTCGTCGTGCTTGCCCGCCTCTATGTGCGTGACCCAGGTGTTCCTCGGCACTCCCCGCACGTTCCTCACGACGTTCGTCCAGTCCGCGCCGTCGTCACGCGTGACCTGGACGTTGCCGTCGTCGGTGCCCGCCCAGATCACCTGGGCGTTCAACGGCGACTCGCTGATCGTGTAGATCGTCGTGTGGTTCTCGGCCGTCGAGTTGTCGGTGGTCAGACCGCCCGACTCCTCTTGCTTCTGCTTTTCCGGATCGTTGGTCGACAGGTCGGGCGAGATGCGATCCCAGGAATCACCACGGTCCGTAGTGCGGAACAGGAACTGGGCGCCCACGTACAGCGTCCCCGAGTTGTTGGGGCTCACGTGGATCGGCGTATTCCAATTGAACCGCAGCTCCTCTTCCTCGGTCTCCGGAAACGGCTTGATCTGTTTCGCTTCAAGGGTCGACATCTGGAGTCGCTGCAGGTTGCCGCCCTGGTACTCCACGTACACGAAGTCGGGGTCGCTGGGGTCGACGAAAGCGTGGAAGCCGTCACCGCCGAACAGCATATCCCAGTTCTTCGCCAGGATTCCGCCGGGGCTGCGCGACGGGCCCACCCATGTCCCGTTGTCCTGGAGGCCACCGTACACGTTGTACGGCGTATCCATGTCGAAGCTGACCTCGTAGAACTGCGACACCGGTATCGCCTTGGACAGACGCCAGGTGTTGCCGCTGTCGTAGGAGAAGTAGACGCCGCCGTCCGTCCCCAGAATCAACTCGTTGGGTCTATCCGGGTTGATCCAGAGCGCGTGGTGATCGCTGTGCGGACCGCCACCGAACGCCGTGGTGAACATCGAGTTGAAAGTCGCACCGCCGTCGGTAGAAACCGTCAACGTGTAGCCCGGCTTGTACACCTTCTCGTGATCGACAGGATCCGGCACTACATAGGCGAAGTAGAAGGGCCGGACCTCGACGTTGAACGTCGTGTTCATCTCCTCCCAGGAGGCGCCCATGTCGTCGGAGCGGTAAAGCGCGGTCTGCTCCGCCTCGACGATGGCATAGACGACGTTCGCCTTGGTGGGGGCGATGGCCACTGCGACGCGACCCTTCTCACCCTCGGGCAGCCCGTTGGTCAGCTCGGTCCACGTGTTTCCGCCATCGATCGATCGATACAGGCCGCTGCCGGGACCGCCGGAATTGAAGGACCAGGGAAAGCGGCGGAACTCCCACATGCCCGCGAACAGTACGTTCGGCGCGTGCATGTCCATGCTGATGTCCGAACAGCCGGTGTTCTCGTCGACGTAGAGGACCTTCTCCCACGTCTCGCCACCGTCGGTTGTCTTGAAGACGCCGCGCTCTTCGTTCGCGTTCCAGAGGTGACCGGTGGCGCAGACGTACACCGTGTTGCCGTCGTTGGGGTCGACCTGGATGCGCGCGATGCGCTCGCTGTCCTCCAGGCCCATGTGCTGCCACGTATCCCCAGCGTCGGTCGACTTGTACACGCCGTCGCCGACGGACACGCTATTGCGCGTCCAGGTCTCGCCGGTGCCCACCCAAACGATGTCGTGATTGGACGGGTCGATGCGGACCGCGCCGATCGACTGCGTGTAGTCGTCGAAGATCGGCTGGAAGGTGATGCCGCCGTCCTTCGACTTCCAAACGCCGCCCGTTGCGGCTCCGACGTAGACGACGACCGGGTTGTCGGCGATCGCGTCAATCGCCGCGATCCTCCCGCTCATGACGGCGGGTCCGATAGGCCGCGCCCGCAGCCCGCCGAACGTCGCCGATTCGATCTGTACCTGGGCACCAGCCGTAACCGGCAGCGCCAGCAGAGCTGCCAGGATAGCACAGCTACGCCAGGTGCGTTCCAACCGGGTCAACATACCTGACTCCTTCTTCCGGAGATGACTTGGGTCGGGGCTGTTCTTGCTCTACTGCTGGCCTTCGCCCTCCGTCTCGGGCATCGCAAAGGTCGAGTCATCGATCTCGATATTGATTTCGACCTGCTGGATGGTGATCACCTGGCCTGCAGGTGCGCCCTTCGGCTTGCTCTCGATGGAGTGCGCCATGATGACGTCACCGACTTCTTTGTAATCGCTGATAATCGTCTCGTACTCGACTACGGTGCCACGCATCTCGCGCGAAACCTCGACCTTGATGGGCACGAAGTACTCGGCGTCGAGGAAGTAGAACTGGGTGTCGCCCCACTTCAGGGTGATCTTGAGCTTGTGGGCCTGGGTGCCTTCGGTTTCCTCGAGACCGATGTACTCGACCTGGTGACCCTTCGACTCCCAGTCGACCAGAATGCCCTCGATGTCGGCCTGCTCCTCGAGGTCCTTGGCATCCTCTTCCGGCATTACCTCGGGCGCGGTCTGGCCCATGAACGGCATCAGCATCCAGGCGGTCTCGCCGTCGTAGGCCTGGGTGCCGGTCATGCCCTGGAAGGTGAAGTCGATGCGGACCTTGTTGGGCCGCTTGGCCGTCATGGTGAAGGGGGCCTCGATGCCGGGTCCCACCTGCATCATGCCCGTGGCCTTCATCGACTGGATCGCCTTCCAAGCGTCCACTCCGCCGATGGCCTCGTAGTAGTTGTTGAGGACCTCGTCGAGCGACTGGGCCTGGGCCGGAACGGCCAGGACGGCGCCGGCGATGGCCATTAGCAACGCCTTGCGAATCATTGAGTTACCTCCTGTGATAGCGATCGGGCGGAGGATCCGGCCGCGCCGCCCTGATTTCGGGCGATCGCCAAGCCGGTCACGACATTTGAGCCATACAATCCACTACGGATTGAGGGGCCAAAAGTTGCGACCCGGCCGAAGAGCCGCCCCTTCTCGGTTGGGACCCGAGAATGATGCCGTTGATCCGGCCTTCGGGCAAGCGCGCGTTGGGCGGGGTGCGACAGGGGTCATCTCGCTTCATGTCGCGCCGGACGGGCTGGCAATCGGGACGGGCCGGGGCGCTCCAAATTACGCTCGACGACCCCTGCCGCACCCCTAGAAGCCGCGGTAGCAAGAGACAAGTTCGAAGTTTGTTACCGCCGAAGGGGAGGGCGCGACGGGAACCCTCCGAGCGTAATTTGGAGCGCGGCGGCCCGTCATGGGTCCCAGCCCATACGGCGCGACATGGAGCGAGGAGGGTTCCCGTCGCGCCCGACCGCCACCACGACATGGAGCGAGGAGGGTTCCCGTCGTGCCCGACCGCCACCACGGCATGCAACCAAATGACACGATACCTCGTCTAGCTAGTAAAGAACCCGTTGCCCAACACAGAGAGTGAGCTATGAGACGACGACCCCCGAAAGATCGCCTCAGCGCGCCGTTGGTGGCGCTGCTGGGCCTGGCGCTGGCGGCATGTTCCGGATCCGAC
>JBDHAL010000114.1:0-10145 GCA_039588075.1 Gemmatimonadota bacterium
CGGCAGGAGGTGGCGTGACTATCGCTTCCGGGCGCGCGGCGTCCCGCACCAGCTCCGGCGCGATCCCAATCTCGGCGGCCATCTGCTCGATCCCGCCCAGCGAGAGCCCGGCCTCCTGGTGCCGGCTATGCTTCGCCTCCAGGTCGGCCGCCCGCTGCACTATTCGTTGAGCCTCATCCTCGTCGTACACCTTCGGAGCGCTGAGCGCGGCTTCAAGCGCTTCAGCAAACTCGCCCGCTGTCACGTAGCGCTCGTCGGGACGTAATCGCATGGCGTGTACCAGGGTGCTCTCCAACGAGCCCGGCAACCCATCCAGCTTGAGGCGCTGCTTGGGCGGCGCGTCGATGAAGCGACCCAGGCGGCCCGCCTCCTCGGAGACCCACATCCCCGGCGGCTCGCCGATCAGCATCTCGAACACGACGCAGGCCAGGCTGTAGATGTCGGTCGCCTCGTTCAGCTCCGAGCGTCCCGCCGCCTGTTCCGGACTCATGTACCCGAGCGTCCCGACGGGGTAGCCGGTCCGCGTAACTCTGTCTCCGCCGGCCGTGGAGATCGCCTTGGCGACGCCGAAGTCGGCCACTACCGCATGCCCTTCCGACAGCAGGATGTTCTCCGGCTTGATGTCACGGTGCACGATCCCGCGCCGGTGAGAGTAGCTCAACGCGTCCGCCACCTCGTGGGCCAGATCCAGCACCTGTCGCGGAGCGAGGCTGCCCTTGCGCTCCAGCAGCGCCCGCAGCGAGTCGTCCACGTATGGCATCACGTAGAAGAGAAAACCATCCGCGTCACCCGAGTCGATGAGCATGAGCACGTGCGGGTGGGTGAGCTGGGCGGACAGTCCGATTTCGTTCAAGAACCGGCCGCCGGCGATCGACGCGGTGAGCTCGGGGTGCAGCACCTTCACCGCTACCGGCCGGTCGTGGCGCACGTCGTCGGCCAGGTAGACCGTAGCCATGCCGCCGCGCCCTACGATACGGTCGAGCTCGTATCTCTTGGGAAGCGCCGCGCTGAGGGCGTCGGGAATCTCGTTCATAGACTTCATTCGAGGGCGAAAGGTAGGTCAAAGGAGCCGGTTACGGTAGGCGGAATTCGCCGAGCCCTAGCCTGCTCCTCAGCTGGGCGAACCTCGGGTCCGAGCCGAGCTCTTTGAAGCCGGGCGTGTCGAGGCGCCAGAGCAGGGTGGCGTCGCCCTCCTCCAGGCCGCGCTCGATCGACTCGAACGCCAGGTCCGTCTCGCCGAGCCCGGCGTAGATGATGGCGAACTCGATCGGCGATACGTAACGCGTCGTCGCCTGCTCTTCCAACTCACGAAGCATCTCGAGGGCGTCTTCCGTGCGGCCCATCACGCCATAGATGTGCCCGAGCTCGCCGATCCCGATGAGCTCGTCCGAGAGCTCCAGCGCACGCTGGTAGGCGCCGATGGCATCCTCGAACGCGTTCATGTCTTCGTAGGTGAAGCCAATTTCCTGGTATGGCCCAGCGAAGTTGGGGTCCAGTTGTTGCACCTTCTCCAATTGCTGTATCGCGAGTTCGTGCTCCCCGGCCATTCGAAGGCTTGAGCCCAGGCTCTGGTTGATGATGAGAGAGAGCGGATCGAGCTCGAGAGACCGCTCGAGCTCCCGTACGGCTTCATCGTCCCGCCCAAGAATAGCAAGCAGGTTGCCGTACCAATGATGGCCCGTGGCGTACCCGGGGCTGAGGGCGAGTCCGCGCAGGTACTCCGCCTGAGCCTCTTCCATGTCCCACTCGTAACCCTGGACAATCTGGGCAAGAGCGATGTGCGCCTCACCGAGCGCCTCATCGATCTCCAGCGCCTCGAGCGCCGCAGATTTCGCTTTGGCGTGGGTCTCCTGCGGCGACAAATATCCCCAGTTGGCCATTATGGAGTAAGAATCGGCCAGGCCGACCCATGCCAGCGCGTAGTCAGGGTCGATCTCCAGCGCCTGCTCGAAGTAATCGATGGCGGCCCGGAGCCCCTCCGGCGTCCGCTTGTTCCAGAAGTAGCGTCCCTGAAGATACAGGTTGTAGGCTTGCAGGTCCTCCGTCGGCCGCCTCTCGACGCGTCCTCTCTCTTCGGGCGAAAGCCGCGCCTGCAGGGCGCCTGCGATCTGAAGCGCGACATCGGTCTGGATCTCGAAGACGTCGGTCAATTCACGATTGTACTGTTCAGCCCAAAGGTGGTCGTCGGTGGCGGCGTCGATAAGCTGGGCGTTGATGCGCACGCGGTCGCCGGAACGCTGTACGCCGCCCTCGAGGATCGTCGCAACGCCCAGTTCCCCCGCGATCTGGCGCAAGCTCTTGTCGCTCTCCTTGAAGCGCATCACCGATGTGCGCGAGATCACCTTGAGGTCGGCCAGCTTTGACAAGTGCGTGATGATGTCGTCGGTGATGCCGTCGCTGAAGTACTCGTTCTCCGGATCGCCGCTCATGTTGGCGAAGGGCAGCACAGCGATGGAGCGCCCCGGCGGCGGTCCGGAAACATCGGCGCCGGCGGCCCCCGCGTCGCCGTAGACCCACCAGCCGCCCAGCGCCAGCAGCGCGATCCCAGCGAGGGCGAAGAGGCCCGCCGGCCAGCGGCGTGCCGGCGGCTGAGCGACGATCGCCTCCAGCTCGCCCGAGGCCGCCGGGTCGGTCTTTCTCACACCTTCCGGGGTCAGCTCGAGCGCCCAGGCCAGCACCACGGCGATCGGCAGGCCGACCGCCAGCAGCGCGACGACGAAGGTGACCGTCCAGTCCGGCAGCCCGAAGCGCGGGAAGGCGATGTCCGCCGCCTGCATCACGGCGAAGGCCACGGCTCCGTAGACAGCGGCGACCTTGAAGACGTGGCGGCGCTTTAGCTCGGCGAAGAGGATCTGATAATGCTTCGGGCGCTCGGTCATGCTCCACAGCTCTCCCAACGGATTACGGGACGCTCAAAGATAGGCGGAACGTGATGGTTTGCCACTAGCGCCGGTGGGCGCTGGCGCCACTCGTGGTGCTCGCCCAGCACGGTCCCAACGGTGGTGAAAGCATCTATTCCCGCTTTCGTCACCGCGGCTCATGTGAGGAACGTCACCGTACCGTCTGGGCGCCAGGCGCTGCATTCTGCGGGGAGGCACTCATTTGAAGCAGGAATGCGAGCGGCCGGGCGCGTCGCGCCCGGCCGACTCCAGAGCAATGTGTTGTGAACGTCGTGTGTTAGACTAAAGGCCCGCTAATCTCTCGTGCCGGGCTCCGACATGTCGCCCAGCAGGTAATCCTCCATCACCCAGATCTCGTAGGCCGTTTCGCCGTCCGCGAAGGCCACGCGCCGCCCGTCCGGATGGATCGAGCCGATCGGCGCCTCGTCGGCGAGCCGTCGCCGCTCGCCGGTCTCGACGTCGAACGACCAATTGGGGCAGCGGCCCGCCGTCTCGATCAGTTGATCCGGGGAGATGCAGGCCCGTGCGTGGATCGACCGGCCGTCGGGCGTCCATGACAGTTCGGGAAAGAGAGACCGCCCCGGCGCGTCATCGCCGATCCAGGGGTGGAATTCGGCGAGATCGCGTGACGCACCGTCGCTGAGGGAGACGAGCCTCAGGGTCCAGGGGTTCTCTCCCGAATCCTCGGCGGGGTCGAAGATGCCAGCGATCGTGCGCCGATCCGGTGACAGCGTCCACCACCAGTCCTTGGAAGAGCAGCGCCAGCGGTAGATCTCACGTTCCCGGCCGGAGGAGAGCTCGAGGTTGACGAATCGGCACCATTGGGGCCCGGGCGCGTCGCCACCGCCGAGCTCCTTGTAGACGACCGTGCGCCCGTCATCCAGCCAGGCGGCACCACGTATACCGGTTTCGACTGTATGCGCGACCCCGTACTCGCCTGTCTGGACGTCGATCCGGTAGATACCGTCTCGACCTTGGAGATCGCGGCCGTAAACCAGCACGAAGCGGCCGTCGGTGGACCAGTCTGGTGTGAGCATGACCCGGAGGTCGAGGCCGATCTCACGGAACTCGCCGGATTCGACGGCGCGGATCACCAGAGAATAGCGCCACACGCCGCCGGACGGTGGCGTCCGGCGGTAGGCGAGATAACGACCGTCCGGCGACCACCTGGGATACAGAGCGGTGCCGGACTGGTAGTGGGGCGTGACCGACTGCGGTTCCCCGATCGGCGCCCCGGTCTCGGGGTCGGTCAGCACGGTAAACATGTCGACCTTGCCCGTGGCCACCCCGTAGAAGTAGTCGCCCGCAGCGGTGAAACCAATCGGTATCAGATGCCAGAGGTCCGAGCGGATGAGGACAGGCTCGCCCTGGGGGCGACCCTCGGTTGTCCGTAAAGCCCAGACGCTGGGTGAACCGGAGCCATCGCCGTAGTACAGCAGGTAGCGGCCGCTCGGCTCCCAGCCGAGTACGATGCTGTGGCCACCCGGCCCGGTCACCTCCCGGTCACGGCTGCCGTCCGCAGCTACGATGTGTACCGTGTGCTCGGGAGAGCGCTCCCGGCGCCGAACGTCGTAGGCGACATACCGCCCATCGGGTGAAAGCGCCATGTTGGCCAGCGATGCCCGACCCAGCGACTTGACGATGTGCAGCTCTGCATCGGCGACATCTACCAGCCCGATCTGGGTCGCGCCATCTGACCGCATTAGCCCGACCAGCACCCGGGTAGCGTCGGCTGACCAGTCAAACGGTTGCACGTACCGATTGTCCTCGTTGCTTACCAGCACACGGCTCTCGCCGCCCTCGACAGGGATGACACGGATGCCCGGGCTGACCTTCCCGGGCATCGCTGCAGCGGGCTCGTACCAGGTGTAGGCGACCAGCCGGCCGTCGGAAGAGATTCGCGATTCTTGGGCAAACTTCACGCTGGGTGACCACGACCCTTCATCCGTGATCGGTCGCTCCTCGCCGGTCTGCAGATCCCGGAGCACCAGGTCACCCCCGCTCCAGGAGTTATCGGTCACGTACCTGCCATCGGGCGAAGGGGAGCCCAGCGGCATCCACTCGATGCCCGCCATGATGCGACGCGTGACGATGCCCTGGGTGTCGGTCTCTGTGACATCGGCAGCGAGTAGCGCTCCCGAGCTGAAGCCCGCGGTGTGTACTCCCTCGCTCGGCTCGGGCGGCGCACAGCCCATGGCGGCCAGCCAGGCCGCCGCGGCGAGTGGTAGTACGAACATCATTTTCTTCATGACGACCCCCGGCTTGAAGGTTCGGTCTCAACACGCGCCTTCAGCATGTGCCGAGCCCACCCCAAGCGCTTTTCGTGCCGGCCGGCCGCGAGAGCTCTAATCTTCTACGCGTCAATAGATTAAGAGAAATGGAGCCGCTAGGAGCGCCCGTCATTTGTAATGCGCTGTGACAGCGGCCCGGCCCGAAACGTTACGTGTGCCGGGTCAGCGGCAGCTTGATCCGGACCTCTGTGCCGCGGCCCTCCTCGCTCGTTATCGAGAGCTCGCCGCCGTGAGCGGCCACGATCTGCCTGGCGATGGCGAGGCCCAAGCCCGTACCCTCGGCTCTCGTGGAGTAGAAGGGCTCGAACACGCGCTCGAGGTCGTCTTTGTGGATGCCGAGGCCGCCGTCGACGATCGACACCGTCGCGACGCCCCCCGCGACTTCGAGCCCCACGCTGGCTCGACCTTGCGGGCCGAGCGCCTGTGCGGCGTTCCGCAACAGGTTGAGGAACAGGCGCTCGAGCGCCGCCGCGTCCGCCTGCACGTGGACGGGCGTAGCACCCGCCAGCGGCTCGAGCGTTGCGCCGCAGGTCTGAAACTCGGGCTCGACCGTCCGCATGGCCGCTGCGAGCGGGTCGCGGAGATCGATCGTCTGAGCTTGCACCAACCCGCTCTGCGCTACACTCAAGGCGCCGCTCACGGTCCGATTCAGACCGTCCAGCGTAGAGAGTGCAGTGCTGATGAGCTCGCTAGATTTCGGATCATCGGGCCTCGCTTTCGCCTTCTGCAGGATGAGGCGGACCGAGGTGAGCGGGTTTCTGACCTCGTGGGCGAGCGACGTGGCAAACTCACCTACCGCAGCGAGCGACTCTTTCTGAGTCAGCCGCATGAGAGTCTCACGCAAGCTGATCACCATCGAGTTGAAAGCGCGGGCGACGCGCCGTGTCTCATCACCACCGGTCTCTTCCACCTTCCGGTCGAGGTCACCGGCGCTGACCGCGTCCGCCGCCGCGGCGAGCTGTCCCAGTGAACGGGTGAGACGACCGGTGACGAACGTGGCGAGGGTGAAAGCGATGAGGGCGATGGCGATGAGCGCCAACGTGCCGCGCCGCGCCGTCCGCTCGAACGGCTCGGTGAACGGGCCGAGTGGGGCGGCCAGCACGATCTCGAGCGGCGGTTCGCGGAGCGTGTGGCTCACGCTCAGCCACGATTCGTCCGCCCACGAAAAGTGCGGTTGCCGGAAGCGCTCCGCTTCTATGGTGAGCGGGAGCAGCGGATCGCCGGTTCTGAGGTCGAACAGGCCCAGCACCGAGCCGCCGATCCCGTACCAGCCGCCGCCGCCCGGCGCCAGGCGGCTGGTCAAGAGTCGAGCTTCGAGTGTACCAATCTGCCGGCCGGTCTCGCTGTCATAGACCGGTAGCTCCACCGGCAGGCGCGCCGCGGTTCGCACTTCGGTAAGCCCCTCGCCCGACGCCGAGCCGAGCTGCCAGTGCACCGCGCCCGCGTCATCGCGGACCACGACGGCTTCGGCGAAGTCAGCGATGCCATCCGCCGACTCACCCAGCGCAGCCGACGTGAGCGGCGCGCCGGCGAAGGAGGTCGGGCTGCCCAGCCGCCGCTGCACCTCGGGGTGCTCGGCGAGCCCGAGTAGTGCCGTGCGCTGCGTGACCCAGCGGGCTCCAATGCCGGTGGCGACTTCGCGCAAGCCGCGCTCGAGTCGTTCGCGCACCAGCTCCTCGCCGGAACGCGCTGCGCTACGATTCAGCCACAGCCCCACCATCCCCAGCGGCAGAAACGCGCCGAAGAGGAGGATGAGCAGGAAACTGGCGCGCAGCGAAAGGGTGCGGCGCATCGTCATCGGCCGGTTCTGTTCTAGTCCAAACCGTACTTCTCGATCAGACGGTTGAGCCGCGGGCGCGAGACGCCCAGGATGTCCGCCGCGCGACTCTTGTGCCCGTCCGTTGCCGCCAGCACACGGGCGACATGGCGGCGCTCCAGCTCGGTCAGGCTCACCAGCTCCGGGTCCGGCTCGGTGGCAGTCGGCCTCAGCGTGAGATGTTCGGGCCGCAGAACTCCGCCCGTCGCCACCACCACAGCGCGAGTGAGCGTGTTCTCGAGTTCGCGCACGTTGCCGGGCCAGTCGTGGGCGAGCAATGTCTTCAGAGCGTCCTCCGACAAAAGCGGCGGCGGCCGGTGCAGCTCTTCCGCGGCTCGGCTCACCAGGTGCTCGGCCAGCTGCGGCACGTCACCCGGCCGGTCGCGGAGCGGCGGCACCGTGACCTCCACGACCCGCAGGCGATAGTACAGGTCCTCCCGGAAAGCGCCGCCCCCAATCAGTTCCTCGAGGTCGCGGTGCGTGGCGGCGATGACGCGCGCCTGGCTGCGCTCGGCCACGTCGCTGCCCAGTGGGTAGAAGCTGTGGTCTTCCAAAACGCGGAGCAGCTTGGCCTGGAACTCGAGCGACGTGTCGCCGATCTCATCCAGGAAGATCGTGCCGTGTCCCGCAAGTGCGAAACGACCGCGCCGGTCGGCTACCGCTCCGGTGAACGCACCGCGCACGTGGCCGAACAGCTCGGACTCGAGCAGCGTCGTGGGCAGCGCGGTGCAGTTCACCGGAACGAAGGGTTCCGCGGCGTCTGGTGAGTTGAAGTGGATCGCCCGAGCGATGAGCTCCTTTCCCGTCCCCGTTTCGCCTCGGATCAGCACGCTGGCCCGGTTCGCCGCCAGCTGGCCGACCAGCTTGTAAATCTCGATCATCCGCGGGTCGCGTCCCACCAGCTGGTCCAACTGGTAGCGGCTGGCCGCATCCTCGGCGGCGCGGCGCTGGCGTTCCCGGGCTCGCCGGTCCTCGAAGGCACGCTCGAGCACGCGCTGCAGATGGTCGAGGTCGAGCGGCTTGGGCAGGAAGTCGAACGCGCCCTCGCGCATCGCCGCAACGGCCGTGGGCATGTCGTCGTAGGCGGTCATGATGATGACGTCGGTCCGGGGCGCTCGCTCCTTCAACAACCGCAACAGCTCGATGCCGTCGAGTCCCGGCATTCGAACGTCGGAGAGCACCAGGTCGGGGCGCTGCGCGTCGATCGCGCTGAGCGCCTCCTCGGCGCTCGCCGCTGTGCGCACCTCGGTTTCCTCATCAGCCAGGACTTCGGTGAATGAACTGCGGATAGTTGGGTCGTCGTCTACTACGAGGATCCGTTGGGCCACGTCGGGCTACCCCGGACAGGTGTTGAGTACGAGCTTTCAACCTAACCGCGAGGATTATAGACCTGTCCTGGTCTACTTGCCAGTCACCTGTTGGGTCGCTGTGCTTTTGGAAGGGGTCCTCCCGCTACTGGGTATCACTCTCCAGCAGCTCTTGGAAGCGTGGGTGGTCGCGGAGGGGGTCCCAGATCGGATCCACGATCAACAATCCCGCATTGATTGGCGACGGGATCGAGAGCGTGTATTCGAGTTGCTCGATGGCGTCATCGTACATGCCAGCCATCACGTAAATCTCAGCCAGGTCCATCACCCGGAGCGGTCCACTAATCGCATCGCCGGACGTGGTACAGAGCTGGGTGTGCTTCTTCGCGTAGATCACTGCTTCCTCGGTCCGGCCCAGGCCGGCAAGCGCACGACCAGGCACGCGGGTAAAGCAGGCCCGGCGGCCCTCGCGCGCCTCCAGGCTATCCACCACCCTTGTGTAAGCAGCTGCAGTACGGGCGCGCGCCGAGTCGTAGTATGCGCGTGCGAGTTCACTCTGGTTTCTTCGACCGTGCCAACGGGCTTTGGCGAGAAGGTCGTCACCGGTCGAGGCCTCGTCAGCTGGCCCGAAACGATCCAGATCCGCCCCAAAGTCATCCGCGAAGACCCTGATCAGAGGCCCGTCACCAAGAACAGCACCACCGACTCTGGACACGGCTTCCTGCAAAGCGCTTCGCGCTCTCTCCGGGCTACCGTCCCAGCTCAAGTAGACGAGAACCAGCCACCCATGGTACGCAGAAGATTCGGGGGCCATCGCGATGGCACGGTTTAGATAGCGCTCGGCCTCCGAATATTGCCGCATGAGCAAGAAGGTGTGTCCCAGGCCACCGGCCAGGCGGTGGTTCCTGGGATCGAGCGCTAAAGCAGTTTCGATCGTCTCCACGTGTTCTTCCCACTTCCCTTGACGCCGTTGCATCCACCCGATCCTTGCGATCGCCTCACTGTTGCTCGGCTGGCGCGCCCGCACAAATTCCAGGTGCACGGTCGCGCTGTCGTACCACCTAGACATGTAATACCTGTCGCCGAGCGCCAGATGTGTCTCCACCAGGTCCGGGCCAAGCTGCACGGCCTTATCCAAAGCCGCTCTGGCGTTTGGCAAGCCGCTCACGTCCTGCCCGGAAAAGCCGAGCCGCCAAATCGCCGCGCCCAAAGCAGCGTATGCCTCCGCGAAGTTCGGGTCCTGCTCGACGGCCGTCTCGTACATTGAGACCGCCGCCCGTAGTTCACCGTTCAGCTCGTGTGCCCTGCCACGCAGGTAGTATTCGTAGGCCTGCTGGTTATCCGTCGATCGGCGCCGAACCAGGCGTCGATCCGGCTCGAGCAACGTGATATCCAGAGCTAGGGCAATCCGTTCGGCAATGTCGGATTGCACTCGAAAGATCTCCGCCATCTCGTCATCGTAGGTCTCCGCCCACACGTGGGTGTCGTCGGAGACCCGTATGAGCTGGGGAATCACGCGGACCCGGCTTCCTGGGTCACCCGGCCGCTCGCGCTGGACCGTGCCCTCGAGGATGTATTCGACGCCCAATTCCTCACCGATCTCGCCGGCGGACTTATCGCTTGATTTGTACTGCACCGCGCTCTGCCGCGAGATCACGCCGAGTCCGTGAATGACGCCAAGGCGAGCGTTGATGGCATCCGTCAGGCCATCCGAGAAGTACTCATCCTCCAGCGCGCCCAGATTATCGAACGGAAGCACGACGAGCATCTTGCGATCGCGCGATGGTTGAGCGCTGCCTGCAAACACGAGCCAACCCGTGACCACAACACC
>JBDHAL010000115.1:0-10115 GCA_039588075.1 Gemmatimonadota bacterium
GACATCGTGGCCAACGGCTTCCTCGTCCTGCTCGGCGCGGCGGCCTTCGGCGCGGCGCTCGCCTTCGGGCTCGGAGCCCGCGATATCGTCAGCAGGTTCTTGAGCGAACGGTTCGGCAAGTAGCTGACGGTCGCGGCTTACTCCCGGCCTTCGAGCGCCGCCGTGTAAGCTTGGTAAAGCTGGCGTATCGAGCGCACATAGCGCACCGGCTCGCTGCAGCGGCAGTAGCCGTAACGCTCATGGCTGTGGTACTCCGATCGCGCGAGCAACGGCATCACCTGGTCGACTTCCCCGAACCCAATGGCCGTGTCGCGACCGAGCTCGTGCGCCAGACGGCGACCGTCCTGCAGATGACCGTAGCCTGCGTTGTAGGCGGCCAGCGCGAACCAGATGCGCTCCTCCTCCGACTCGATGGCCGCGGGACGGTCGTAGAGCCGACGCAGGTACTTCACGCCGGCCTGCACCCCGGCCTCGGGTTCGGTGACCGACGTAAAGCCCAGCTCGCGGGCCGTTCCGGGCATCACCTGAAGCAGGCCGAGCGCGCCGGCGAAGGAACGGGCCTTCGGGTCGAAGCGACTCTCCTGATACATCTGTGAGGCGATGAGGCGCCAGTCGAACCCGTAACGCTCGGCGTAGAAGATATGAAAGGGCTGGCCCTCCTCTCGGTTGCGACCTCCTGCGTCGCATGTGGCTCTGGCACCGAACCCGACAGGCTCGTGCTAACCCACGATACGCCGATCAGGTTGGGCCAGCCCTTTCATATCTTCTATCCCTAGGTCGCCCGTCTCAATGTCGCCGGCGTCGCAGCCGGCGAGCGTCGCCAAAAGCAGCGCGGACCATGAGAGTCGGGTCGTCGTACGAGGGTTGCGCCGGGCCATCGCTCGATCGGAATCAGTGGTGGTTTGGGCAATTTACATAACCTTAGGCCCTGGACCCCGAGAGCCACAAGGATTCGAGCCGAATCTGAGGAGCGTCACACTGAAGGCGCCTAGCAACTGCCGGTATCTCGGCACTGAAATGACTATCCGGTGGGGCGACGGCTACACGCGTCGTCACGCCGGCGGCAGGGCCTTTCAAAATACCTGCTCGTCCGGAACCGCAGCCTCGTCTCGCGCTCTGAAACGGGAGTCCAGCTGCCGGAGATCAGAAGCAGCCTTGAGGCTAGGTTTCGTGGTCTGTTAGGGGTCGTGGATGATGAAGGATAGCAGGGCCGCTGTCTGCGGCGGTCACAGTGCCAGCGACAGTGACAGCGCCCACTGACGCTGGCTAACGCTCACGGACGCTGAATGGCCGAAAAAGCCGCGAAAACTGACGCTTATGGACGCCGGCGGACGCTCGGTCGCAGCCTTCCAAGCTGAGGGTCGCGGGTTCGAGTCCCGTTTCCCACTCTAACGTAACTTTAAGCACCGCAGTAGATTCCGGCGGTTCTTTGCACCGCGTCTCTTTCTCCACCTCTTCAGGGGGCAACACCGGACCGTGACCCTTCCGCCATCCGGTCCGTCAGTTCCGCCTCGGCCTGGTTCTGGACAAACATCCGATACCAGAGCTCGCTGTTGAGAAGCAGCCATAGCCGATTGCCATGGTCCGCCATTTCTGCTCGGTGTGCCGAGACCATCGAGTTGATAGGCCCTTGGTTGAGGATGCCCTCCCGTGCCAGCTGCATGTCCTCCAGGAAGACAGTGTAGAGCAAGTCCAGCTCGCTCCTCAGCATGTAGGGCAGCGCCGATGAGAACCCCTGCTTCTTTCTGGCCAGTAGCTCGGGTGGCAGCAGGCGCCTGGCCAGCCGGACCTGGATGTATCGGAGCGCCCGTCCCCGCACCTTGAGCTTCGCCGGCAGCCGGGCCGCGAACTCGGCCACCTCGTGATCCATGAACGGGCTGCGGGCTTCCAGCCCGTGAGCCATGGTCATGCGGTCCTGGATCATCACTGGGTGGTCCGGCAGACGCGAACAGCAATCGGCGTAGAGCATGCGATCGACCGTATCGTCGGCGTCGGCCCGCTCGTACGCCTCGCGCATCACGCGGCCGGGATCGAAATCGGCCCGCGCCTCCCGCATCAGCGGACCGTACAGCTCGTCCTTGAAGGCGTCGTGGAGATAGAAGTAGCTGAGGCTCTCGATGTACCGTTCGCCGCCGCTGAAGTCAGCCAGGCGATGGAGCCACTTCATCTGATGACCGGGGCTCTTGTACCAGCAGCCGTCGGGGATCAGGCCCAGCCCGGATCCGATCAGACGGCGCACTGGGCCTGGCACCTTAGCGTAGTGATCCGCGAAGCGGTTGCCGTAGTAACGATCATAGCCGCCGAACAGCTCATCGCCGCCGTCGCCGCCCAACACGACCTTCACGTCACGGCGCGCCATCTGCGCGATCAAGTCAATGCAGGCCGAGAGCGGGTCCGACGGCTCATCAAGCTGACGCACCAGCCTGGGCAGCGAGCCGAGCAGCGAAGGGCTGATCTCTTGTTCGTGATGTCGCGTTCCGTAGCGCTCGGCGACCAGCCGCGCCGCCGGCGCCTCATCGAACTCGCCGTAGGGCAAGCCGACCGAGAACGTCTGAAAGTCGTCCGCCAGCTCGTGCTTGCGGAGCAACGCGACGACGAGCGTCGAGTCGAGACCGCCGCTCATGAAGGCTCCGACGGGCACGTCGGCGACCAAATGGAGGCGGATGCACTCGACCAGTCGTTCCTCCAACTCCTCCAACAGATCGTCGTCGCTGCCCGCCAGCTTCGGCTCGTAGCCAAGGTCCCAGTAGCGCTGGACGTCCAGACCGCTCTCGATGTCGAAGGTCAGGTAGTGCGCGGGCGGCAGCTTCTTGATCTCGCGAAACATGCTGCGCGGCGGCGAAATCAGCCTCAGGGTGAGGTATTCGTCGAGGGCGGCTCGATCCAGCTGTGCCAGCGCCGGGTCGGCCGCCAGCAGCCCCTTTATCTCTGACGCGAACAGCAGCTCGTCACCGCGCGACACGTAATAGAAGGGCTTCTGCCCCAGCCGGTCGCGTGCCGCGAATATCCGCCGGCGACGGCCATCCCATATGGCGAACGCGAACATTCCGCGCAACTGGTCGAGGCAACGTTCACCGTAGCGTTCGTACAGATGGAGGATCGTCTCTGTGTCGGAGTTCGTGCGGAACTCCTGTCCATCAACCTGGAGACGACGCCGAAGCTCTCGGTAGTTATAGATCTCGCCGTTGAAGACGATCCAGAGGCTCTCTTCCCCGTTGCTCATCGGCTGCCGGCCACCCTCGAGATCGATAATGCTGAGGCGGCGGTGGCCCAGGCCGATGTTCCCCTGGACGTACACGCCCTCGTCGTCCGGCCCCCGGTGCTCCAGGCGCCGGGTCATCCGGATGATGTCATCCTCCTGGATCGGACGAGCGGCGTGCCAGCCGCAGATGCCGCACACGGCGCTATCGGCCCTTCATCGAAGTCATCCCGGCTTCTCGGCGACCGCGGCGATCTTCTTGGTGAAGATCTTGTTCTTCTTTCCGTAGAGAACGAACAGAGCGCGGAAGATCAGGCCGAGGATTGAAGAGACTGCCCAGGCCACGTAGTTGAACGGGTTCTTATAGAACACGTACAGGTGCAGGCCGAACACACGAACGTTGGTGAACCGACAGTACTCGAGGACCTGTCGGAACGAGTACGAGGTGAACGTGTTGAAGTGATCGAAATTCTGAGCCAACGTCTCGGCACCGACAATCGGGTTTGCCCCGTTCAGGCCGTGACACACCAACCTGCCCCCGGGCGTCAGCTTGTCCCAAACCAGTTCCAGAAACGCCATCATCTCTTCCTTGGTGAGGTGGTTGAGCTCCTGCTCGCAGATGATCGCGTCAAACGGCTCCCGGGCAGCCATCAGCTCTTCGAACGCCGTACCTACCCGGCAGTTCAGCCCGCGCCGTTGGGCGTGCTGGACCTTTTCCGGGTCCGAATCGATCCCCGCAACGTCGGTGTAGCCCGCCTGCTCCAGAAGATTCACGAAGTAGCCCGGGCCGCAGCTGATCACCAAGATCCGGGCGCGCCTGTTGGCCGGCACGTGCTTCAAGTAGTTGGCCCGGTAGAACTGGCCGAGCGATTTGTAGCCACGCTCGACATCATCCGGGCCCTCCCAAAACGAATCGAAGCGTTCCATCCGGGCGCTCAGTTGGACTGGAGCCATCACAGCATCCCCTGGCTGCGATACCATTCGGCGGTGCGCGCGGCACCGTCCGTGAATTCGACTTGCGGCTGATATCCAATCGCCGCGCGGGCAGCTTCACCGCTGAACCGAAAACTCTTGACGAAGAAGTTCATTCGCCGGCGATGGAGCGGCGGCTGCACACCGACCGGCCGCAGCACACTCTCCATCACGACCGCCGTCGCCATGAGCGGCCACAGCGGCATACGGAACCGTGGTAGTTCCACGCCGACCGCTTCGCCGATGCCGGCTACCATCTGATCCGTGTCGATAGCTTCGGGCCCCGCCAGGACGAAGGTCTCGCCGACGGCGCCCTCACACTTCGCGGCGAGTCGCACCCCCGTCACCAAGTCGTCGATGTAGACCGGGTGGTGCAGGTTGCGACCCGGACCGATCATCATGAACCGCTTCCGCGCGATTCCTCTGAACAGCTTCAGCAGCCGCCGGTCGCCCGGTCCGTACGTTTCTGAGATTCTCACGATTCCGATGGGGAGATCGCCGAAGTAGCTCCGAACGACCTTCTCCCCTTCCAGCTTCGTCACGCCGTAGATGTTGTCGGGCTCGAGCGGCGAGCCATCGGTCACTGGCCCGTCGCGGCTGATGCCGTACACACCGATCGTACTGCCATGCACGAAGCGGCCGACCCCAGCCTCTATGGCCGCCTCCAACATGTTCCTCGTCCCTTCTACGTTGACATCGTAGTAGTAGCTGTCGGGAACGTTGGCCTCGTGCTGTGCGGCGGCGAGGTGGTAGACGACATCGATACCATCACTGGCGCGTCGTACCGCTGCGCCATCGGTTATCGACCCATCCGCAACCTCAATGCCTCGGGCCTCCAGCTCGGCAGCGTTCTGCTTCTCGGCCGCGGTGTTCTTCCGCGCCAGGACCCGCACATCCTCACCTTCGTCGAGACAACGCAAGGCGAGCCTTGAGCCGATGAAGCCCGTTCCACCGGTTATGAGTACCCTGGTCATCCTAAAACACCATCGCCCGCGTCATCGCCCGAAGTTGCGATGCCCTAGCTTGTCACCGCCCGCGCATCACTCGACTGGGCTAGCCTCGACTCCCGATCGGGTACCGGATTCTTGGCCAGGAACGGACCGATCGCTAGAGCGTCCAAGTGCCCAATCTTGAACGCCCTCACCGCATCGTGCGGCGTGCAGACTATCGGCTCCTCATGGATGTTAAAGCTGGTGTTGACCAGACATGAGAGGCCGGTCAGCCGCTTGAACTCCTTCACGATGCGGTAGTAGCCCGGATTATCGGACTCGCTGACCAGTTGCGGGCGCGCCGTCCCATCGACGTGAACGACACCGGGACAGCTCCTCTTCATCAAGTCCGTGCAATCGAACGTGATGGCCATGAAGCGGGCGGTGTCACGCGCCCCGTCGAGTCCGATGAAGTACTCGTCGGCGTCCTCGGCGAGCGCCGTCGGAGCGAACGGCATGAACTCGCTGCGCCCCAGGCGCTTGTTCAGCCAATCGTTCACGTCCGGCTCGTCGGGCCGATACAGAATAGAGCGGTTCCCCAAGGCACGGGGCCCGTATTCCATCCGTCCCGACACGCGGGCCACGACCCAGCTCTCGCTGACCAATCGCGCGATCTCGCCTTCCAGGTCGTCCGGCCGGGTGTACTCGAAGCCGGCATCGCCCAGCGCCTCCACGACCTGCTCCTCCGAGAAGTCGTGGCCCAGGTAGACGTGATCGAAGCACCGCTCGCCGGTCGCCGGCTCGGGAGTGGTGCGGGCCCACAGCGTCAGGGCGGCGCCCGCTGCGATCCCCTCGTCGGACATAGCTGGATATACGAAGACGTTGTCCACGCCGGGTATCTCGTGCACTCGCTGGTTGATCTTCACGTTGGCGAACACGCCCCCGGCCAGCGCGACGTTGCGTTTGCCGGTCTTCTCCTTCCAGTAGGAGACGTAGCGGGTCGTGATGTCCTCCGCGACATCCTGGACCGTCGCCGCCAGGTCCTCCCGGTCCCAGTCGGATGGCAGGGCGGCGCTGAGCTTGCGAATCGCGGCGTGCCGGAAAGTGTTCCCGGCATTCACCATCGTTCCATCGCTGTACCGTATGAAGCGATCGAAGACGTCCCGGTACCGCGGCTCGCCGTAGGCCGCCAGGCCGGTGATCTTGCCCTCGTGCTTGCCCGCCTTGAAGCCGCAGATGTGAGTGACGTAGGCGTAGTAGTCGCCCAGCGAGTCGAACGACGGCACTGAGTGCAGGTGGCGCCAGCGGCCGGCGTCGAACTCGTACACGTGGGATGAGTGCCCGTCGCCTGCACCGTCCAACGTGACGACCAGCGCGTCATCAAAGCCGCTGCCGAAATACGCCTCCACCGCATGCGACAGATGGTGCGAGATGAACTCCACCGGACAGGTGATATCGAACTCGTCGCGCAGTGTCTCCCGAATGAGCGTTCGGCGCCGCGCGAACGCCGGCTTGCGCAGATCGTAGTACAGCTTCTCGAGTACGGGGGCCTTGCTGCGAAGCCAGCTGAGCCGCGACCCCATGGAGAAGAAGAGGTTCCTGATCAGCCCTTCGTCCACGCCGAAGACCCCGTCATCGAACGGCACATACTCGTTCAGGAAATGGCCCCACTGCGAGGCGATGGCGACGCAGTCGAGCTCGTCCGGTCTGACGCCGGCGAGCTCGAGCACGGCGGCGATCGACTTACGCGGGAACCCCATCACCATCTTCTTACGGGCGAGCCGCTCTTCGGCCACCGCCGCGAGGATCCGCCCGTCCTCTATGACCGCCGCACCGCTGGTGAAGTGATCACTGATCCCGAGTATGCGCATCAATCAGCACCTTTCATGAAACCGGAAACGAATTCGATTCACTTTGTATCGGCCGGCTCGCCGCCAGCCGTTCGCCGACCGCGGACACCGGCTCGCCGGCCCGGTCGCCGACGAAGTAGAAGAACGCGCCCAGCAGGCTGAAGGGGACGAGCAGCACGCGCATCAGCAGAGCCGCGGCGAGCGCCGTCTCGTTGCCCACGCCGTAGTGGGACATGGCATAGATGAACGAGCCCTCCATGAGCCCCAGCCCGCCGAGCGTGACGGGGAGCAGCGCAATCACCTCGACGGTTACCACGACCACGGCCAGCTCCAGGGCGTTCACCGTCGCGCCCAGCGAGTAGAGCAGCAGCCAGACAACGCAGAGCTTGTTGATGTGGAAGACGAACGAGATCGAGCCGACGAGCATCGTCCGGCCGGGGTGGCTGCGATAGTCGCCGGCCAGCTCCGGCAGCGATCGTAGCGGCTTCGGCCAGAAGCGGCTGGCGGCGATCTTCTGTAGGAGCGAAAACCGGTGAATCACCCAGGCGCCGACTATGCCGACTGCCAGGCCGACGCTGACGATCAACGCGACGGCGCCCGCCAGCGGGTCGGCCGTACGACGATACGTCAGAATCGCCCCGACGTATCCGAGCATCACCAGCGCGGCGAACCCCGTCAATCGCTCGACGAACACCGCCGAGACGGCACGCGCCGCGCCGCGCGGATTGTCGAAGGTCTTGTAGACGCGGTAGCCGTCGCCGCCAATGCTGGTCGGTAGAAACTGATTGAAGAAGGTGGCGATGAAGTACCAGCGCATCAGCCGGTCGAAACCGTAGCGCAGACCGTGCACCTCGAGCAGCTGCTGCCACTTGAACGAGCTGATAGCGAAGCCGCCGAAGCGCATCACCAGGACTACGCCGATGATCCAGAGCTTCGCATCGCGCAGCGTACTCCAGAACTGGGTCCAGTCGACGTACGCGACTATCCACGCGCATAGAGCGACGGTGATCGCCAGCTTGGCAGCGAAGAACGCGCGCTTGCGCCCGGTCGTCTCGGTCATGCGGGTGCGAGCTCCTGCACGGAAGCACTGCCTCTCAAAACCCCAGGGAGATGATCCGCCAGGCGCAGGGCGAACGCCCCGATCGTCAGCACCGGCTGGATCGCCGCGCCGGTCACGAACACCTCCGACCCGCACAGGTAAAGGTTGCGGCATTCGTGGACACGCAAGTCGCCGTCGACCACGCTGGTCGCCGGGCTCGCGCCCATCCTGCACGTGCCGATGTGGTGGCGCGACCAGGTGAGCTCGATCTCCTCCACGTCTGTGGCTCCGGCTTTCCTCAAGGTATCCGTCACGAGCAGCCGGGCGCGCTCGATCAGGCGGCGGTCGTCGTCCGAGAGATTCAGGATCAGGTGGGCGATAGGATCGCCCAGCACGTCTACCTTCTTCTTCGACAGGACGACCCGATTATCGTCGATGGGCCGCATCTCCAGCGTCGGGCTCATGTACAGCGTGGCGCGGGCCAGCCTCGAGATGAGCTTCAACGCGTGCTTCGGGATGTCGACCAGTCGATAGCGCAGCAGGTGATTCGGGAACACCCACGACTGGATGACCACGGCGTGGATCGCTCCCAGCCCTTCCGCGCGGCACGTCTCGTAGAACTGATGCGTGCGCCCGATGCTGTGCCTGAGTGAAAGCGTGTGCCGGTTATGACGAATCTTGCCGTAGAAGTTGAGCGACGGATGCTCGTTGAACCCACGGCCGACGCGATCGTTGCCGTTGCCGATCCCGTTAGGGAAGCGCTCGGACCGCGAGAGCAGCAGCAACCTGGGCGTCTGCATTCCGCCGCAGCACACCACGTACAGTCGCGCCCGGACGACCCGGGCAACCCCATCCAGAGTCTTCGCTTCGGCGCCGACGATGTTGCCCTCGTCATCGTGAGCCAGCCGGGTCACAGTGACGCCCGAGACGAGCGTCCCATGCGGCGACGACAGGAAGCGCGGAAGGATCTCCTTTTGAGTGCGGAAGAATCGGATCGCTCGCGCCGGCGTCGCGGTCGGCGAGTCGTCCAGCGTCAGTCCCGCCCGGGCCATGTGCCGCTTGAGAGGGGCGATGTCGGAACTGGCCGGAAGCGGAAGATCCTGCCGGCGCGGCGGCGCGTACTCGGAGAGCACACCGCCGCGAACCCTCAGGATCTCCTCGGCGCGATAGTAGTACGGCTCCATCTCCTGGAAACCGACGGGCCAGGGGTTCTCCTTCGGCGTATACGGATTCGTCTCGAAGTCGGATGGATGGAAGCGCTCGCTGCGGCCGGTCCAGAAGTTCGAGTTGCCTCCGACCAGCCGCGACGTCGTTCGTGTCAGCGGGTAATTATTGTCACCGCTCAACTCGTATTCGGCCAAACCCCTCAGCCGCTTGTCGAGCAGCCAGTCGACGAGGCTGTTG
Organism: Gemmatimonadota bacterium; assembly: GCA_039588075.1. Classification (GTDB taxonomy): domain Bacteria; phylum Gemmatimonadota; class Gemmatimonadetes; order Palauibacterales; family KS3-K002; genus JBDHAL01. The sequence goes on from JBDHAL010000115.1 coordinate 9,394, forward strand.
CCCGACTCGAGGACGACGGTACGGACGCCATGCTCAACGAGGGTCGTCGCCAGGACGGTGCCCGCCGGACCAGAGCCGATCACGCAGACATCATACGGCTCCGCCGCGTCCAGCGCGTCGAGATTGGCCACGATGTTCCGTCTTGCCATTCGCTTCTCCGGCCTATCTTTCCTCCGCTTTGACACCGGCGGTGGGTAGTAAACTGCGCAATAACGGGACCCGCAAAGACACCGGCTCAGCAGCCGAATCCGCTACGGACGCGCCGCTCCCGCGATCCACGCCACACCTCTTTTGGCGCCAGTGTGGCGGAATCGCAACAGTCTGCTCGCGCGCAGCACACAGCCACCGGCTTGGGGACATCGGAGGGATCTGGCTGGCCGGGGGAACTTGCGTGGCTGTTGAGGACCTGGCGGAGTTGCCGGACGGCACGTAGCCTGGCCTTCACCTCAGTGATTCAAGCCTGAGAGGAAATCATCTCCATTCGTCTGGGTGATGACGCCCCCACCTTCTCCGCGGAGACCACCGACGGGCAGATCAACTTCTACGATTGGAAGGGCAAGAGGCGGGCGGTGCTGTTCTCGCAGCCAAGCTGCTGAAGGCCGCGGTTGCCCGCGTGCTCAAGCTAGTCAAGTTCACCACGCTGACCGATCGGGCCGGTATCGATGAGTTCCTGGCCAAGGGCGAGGTGAAGCAGTCGGCATCCGATCTGATCGCCGTGCTCG
>JBDHAL010000116.1:0-10100 GCA_039588075.1 Gemmatimonadota bacterium
TCAACGCCCAACTGTCGGCTAACGACGTCCATCGAACGAGCGGCCGCTGACCGTCGGCAGGTCGAAGCTCGGATTGTGTGTTGAGTAAGAGTTCTAGCGTCGACCGTCCTCTCCCTTCCGGGTTCTTTGACCGCGAAGCGGAGACCGTAGCTCGCGATCTGTTGGGCGCTCTTCTGGTCTCGGACAGCGGCGGTGAGCGCTGTGTGGGCCGGATCGTCGAGACAGAAGCGTATCCAGGACCACACGACCCTGCATCCCACGCCGCCTCATCTATAGGGCGAACCGCCCGCAACGATCCCATGTTCGGGCCGCCGGGCACGGCTTACATCCATCTCAACTTCGGTATCCACTGGTGTCTGAACGCCGTGGTGGGCCCGCGGAACTACCCTGCTGCGGTGTTGCTACGCGCCGTGGAGCCGATCGAGGGTTTGGAGATCATGCGCCGGCGCAGGGACGGGCGCAGCGATCGTGAGCTCACGTGCGGGCCTGCGCGGTTGACCCGCGCGCTGGGCGTCGGTCCCGAGCTTCAGCGTCACCCTCTGTCCGGTCCGCCTCTCTTTATCGCTGATGGGAAGAGGCTTCCTGCGTCCGCTCTGGTGGTCACAAGCCGTATCGGAATCAGCCGGGGCGCCGAAAAGCAATGGCGCTTCTACGATAGCAGAAGCGCCTGGGTGAGCCGGCCGGCTCGCAAGGCCGGCGCGTCGAGCACGAAAGTCTGATCAGGTCATCCGGCCTCCGGAGCCGGGGGCCGGTCTCGAACCAGCCGTCGCAGAATGAAAGCCGCTGCGAGCACCAGCGCGAACGCGCACACCACCGTGGGCCCCGTCGGTAGGTCGGAGGTATAAGAAACGTACAGGCCGAGTAGCGTCGCCAGTGTGGCCGAGGTCCAGGCTATCCCGAGCAATCGCGCCGGCTCGGTCGTGAACAGAAAGGCGATGACCGCGGGTATCACCAGGAAGCTGAATACCACCAGCACGCCGGCGATTGCCACCGACGCGGTCACGACTATCCCGAACAGCGCGTAGAACAGGAAGTCCCAGCGCGCCACCGACCAGCCCCGGCTTCGCGCTTCCGCCGGCTTGATCGAGATCGTCAAGAACCGGTCCCGCAGGAACCAGTGGATGGCGCCGATCACCGCGTACACGGCTGCCGTCTTCCAGATCTGCGACCACGTAACCCACAGAAGGCTGCCGGACAGCAGTTCTTCCACGTGCTCGGATCCCCGCGGCGCCTGGGCCGCCAGGATGATCGTCGCCGCCCCGGCCACCACGTACACGATCCCGATGATCGCCTCTTGAGGCACGTAGGCGTGCTCCATTCGACTCACGCTGAACAAGGCGGCGGCTATGAGGGTGGCGACCAGCCCGATCGCGTAGCCACCCACGGAAGGCGGGATGCCAAGCCAGCCGTGCAGCGCCGCAGAAAGGCCCAGTCCGGCCGCCGCCCACCCCAGAGCCGCCACCTGCGCCAACGCCAGGTCGACGAAGATCACACCGCGGGCGATGATGTGAATGCCCAAATACGCGTGGATGCTGACGAGCACGAGCGACACCACCAGGGCCGGGAGCATTAGGGTCAACATTGCGCTTCTCTTGTTAGATGAACATCGAACATCGGCCATCCATCATCGAACGTCGAGCTCACACCGCGACGCCGAACATCTGACATCGTAACATGAACATCGTACATCGGGACTGCATTTCCCCAAACGTTGGGTGTTCTGTTATCTCGATGTTTGACGTCAAGTGTCGGCGGCGCGAAGCGCCGCTCCTATCGATGGTCAATGGCCGATGTCCAATGTTCGATGGTCACTACAATACCGAACTACCGGTGTCCGGGTCTGCGATCGAGCGAAAGAAAAGCCTCGGAAAGTTGTTCCACCCACAGGTCGATGAGATCGAAGTAGGTGTCCACGCCTGCGGCGCCGTCCACGTGCTCGGGTACGATCACCGCCTTGGCGTTGGTCCGTTCGGCCACTCGTTCCACCTGGCTGTGGCTGAAGTAGTTGGCCGCGAAGAGGACGCCGACGTTCTCGTCTTGCATGAAGCTTACGACGTCGGCCAGGTGTCCCGGCGTGGCTGGGATCCCCGGTCGGGGCTCGATGTAGATGGCGCAGGCGACCTGGAACCGAGCGCTGAAGTACGCCCAGTTCTTGTGAAAGCAGGCCATGCGCTCGTCGCGGAACGGCGCCGCCTCCGCCAGCCAGCCGCCCAGGTAGTCGACCAGCGGCTTGTCCTGAAAGGTCTGGGCTCGAGCGAAGTCCCAGAACTCGTAGCTCCGGGCCATCCGGAAGAGAGTCTCCGATCCGAGCATGTCGATGAGCTGATCCCCGAACAGCCGGCGCATCACGCGATCCTCGAAATCGGCGTAGTTCGACTCGTACGCCGCGGCGTTGGAACGATCGACCTGCTTCAGCGTCGCCAGGATGTTCCGCGCGATGATGATTCCGTTGACGGGGTCCGCATGGATGTGGGGGCTGCCGAACACGTGGACGTCACCGCCGGCGCGGGAAACATCTTCGGGTACTTCGAGGAGTTTCACGCCGGAATAGGCGACCACGTTGCCGGGCCCTCCCTCTACGACGTCCGGGTTCCGGGCTCGATCCAAAATCGACGGGACCCAGAGCTCCAGGTCTAGGCCGGTGACGACGAAGACGTCGGCGTCCCCGACCATCGCGGCGAAACTGGGCCTCGGGTTGACGAAATGTGGATCTTCGTCGCCTCTCGCTATGGCCTCGACCTGGGCCAGGTCGCCGGTCACCTCGCGGGCGATCGCGGCGTAGGTCGGCAGGGTCGCCACGACCCGAACCTGGCCCCGCGCGGCTGCGGGTTGGAGAGCCAAGAGCAGGAGCGCGGCCAGCGCCACCACCGTCGGCGGCCCTCCCGGCTCTATCCTCCGGCGTCTCGTTCGCTCTTCGTTCATTTCCTCTACTCTCCTTATCGGCCTCGTGTGTTCGGCCGAGAACGCGACCGACGTCGCGCTCAATACGTTTCGTGCCTGTGCGGCCCGATCGCCCATACGACTTGCAGGATGACGGTGTGGTTGTCCGAGCCGCCTTCGGGCTTCAGGTAGTTGTATTGCAGCCTGAGATATACCCACTCGCTCTGCCACCAGGTCAGCGTTGGCACGATCTGGTAGAAGTCGGGCCCATCGCCGTAGGGGTTCAGGTAGTCGCCCCTGACTCCCGCGAGCAGGCGCCGGTCGATGCGGTAGTTCGCCTGCAGGAAGCCACCGTTACCTGTGAGGTCAGGGTCGCCGAAGTCTTTCCTGGCGAAATACCACTCGGCGGCAAGCCGCAGGTCCCTGTAGAGGCCTCGCCCCGGCGGCCGCCAGCGGTACGACACGTCGAATTCCAGCAGCCCCGTGTTCAGTGATTCCTCATCGTTCTCACCATACACACCCGAGGCGCTGAACTGGATGTAGCTGCTGGCGCTCAGGTCCCAGAAACTCTGGATCGTGCCGAGGAAGCTCAGCTGCTTGCTGCCATCGAACAACGCTTCGTTGCTTCCCCGTGTGAGTTCCAGCGTCGCCATGTTCGTGCTCGGGCCCAGGCTCAGCACGGGCAGGCCGAAGGAGGCTCCGGTCTCGATCAGGCCGTCATCGCCTAGCAAGGCTACGCTGGCGAGCGGGCGATCCACTTCCAGTAGGGCGTGTGTGTGCCAGCGGTTATAAAGTCCGATCTGCTGGCGGAACTTGCCGGCTTTGATGCTCACCGGCAGCCTGACCCAGTAGATATAGCCTTCTTCGATCTCGAAACCGCCGTGCGCTTCCTCCGCGCCTTCCTCTTCGGGGAATCCGGCGATGGGGAATTCTTCCTCGTACGAGACGAAGATCTTCGTGAGAGTGTAGGGGTCGACCGGGGCCTGGAACGAGAACTCGAATTCTCGCGGCACCGCCGTGAAGTAATTGTCCTCGCCGGCCGGTGCGACGTAGAGGCCCAGGATGTCACCGGTGACGCTGATCTCCGGGTTCAGGACGCTGAGGTCGCGGGTTCGGCTGCCCTTGGAAGCCGTGGTGTCCTGGTCCGCTTCCCCGGCCGCGGCTTGCGCGGCCGCCCTCAGCGCCTCCAGCTCCGAAGCGGCTCCTCTGGCCGCACTGTCCGCGCCCTCGCCGCGGGCCAGCGCCGCCAGCAGGCTGTCCAGTCGCGCCTCGAGCTTCTTGATCCTCGCCTCCAGCACCTTGAGGCTGTCGGACCTCGCGTCTTGGACCGTGTCTGGCTTTGCCTCCTGAGCCGATAGCGGGGCCGCGGCCACGGCGATGAACGCCAGAGCCAGAGCTATGTAGACTGCGGAGAATCTCGCTTTCATGCTTTTCCACGCCTGCTGGGTGAAGAGTGCCACACGATCGCCCCGTGAGCACGGTGCGCGCAGTGGCATTGATGCTTGGGGTCCTCGGGGGCGACGTGCCCGGTGATCTCAGCAGAGCGTGGGAGGGCCGCGGGCTATGGGGGGGCGCGGGCTGGAGTGGCCGTGGGTATCGCCGGTCAGCCAGGGCTCGTTCGCGGCAGTCGGGACCGGCAGCGTGACGCGCGCGGCGGGCGCGGGAGACGCCGGCGTCCGGCTGAGCAACGTGCAGAGCGCATGATCGTGGGCCCATTGAGTGCAATGCTCGGCTTCGACGTGGCCGCCGGATTCCGGAGTCCAGCGGATGTCGAGGGCTAGCCGCGCCCCGGCCATCGCCGGAACGACGATAAGCAACTGAAGGGCTAGGGTAGATCTCAAGAATGCGCGTTTCTGCATGGGGTCAAAAGCTCGCCGTAGTGGCTTCCGGTGTCAAGCAAAGCTGTTGGCGCCTGTGGCCCCGCCCTCATATCTTTGCGCGGGCAAACCGAGCCCCGACGCTCGCCGTCATCATCCTGCACCCGAGCGAGTGCAATGCCGCTCCCAGCAACACACTTGATCAACGTAGTGGCGCAAGCGTCCGCCGCCCCGGCCACGCCTGCCACCGCCTTATTCTTTGCCGCTTTCACCGGCCTCGGTATGATGGCCGGAGTCTGGACCGTCCGCCGCTTCGAGCCGTGGGCCGTCAGGCACACCGCGGAGCTCATCGTCTTCGCCGCCGGACTCCTGGTCTCCGGCGCCCTGATTCACCTCATCCCTCGTTCCGTCGAGGCGCTCGGCGGCGAACGCAGCCTCGCCTGGACCCTCGTCGCTTTCATCGTCTTCTACCTCGTCGAGGCTCACTTCATTCCACACGTGCACGCCCGCGGCGAGTCGCCCATCGAGGACCATCACGATCACGACCACGATTCGCACGACGTCGGCTCCGTCGCCGTGCTCGGGTTGGGCATCCACTCCGTCGTCGACGGCATCTCCGTCGGCGCCGGCCTCTCCGCCGGCGCTCTACTCGGCTCCGTCGCTGCTCTCCTCGTCGTCGTTCACAAGATGCCCGTCGGTATCGCCGCCATGTCCGCTCTCTATCACTCCGGACTCCCCGGTAAGCGCGCCGCTCTCGTGACTACCGCCCTCGCCGGCGTCACTCCCGTCGCCGTGATGGTCAGTTACTTCACCTTCAGAGATGTCTCGAGTGATGTGCTCGGGATTCTGCTCGCGCTGGCCGCCGGGTCCTTCCTCTACGTCGGCGCCGCCGACCTCCTCCCAGAAGGCCAGGCGCGGGGGCGGCCCGCCAACACCTTCATGTTCATCCTCGGCGCGATCATCATGGTAGGTATCAAGTTAGCCGTTCACTGATCTACTCTTCGGGCTTTGTTCAATTGACGCTCCCTTTCCGCCACATTACTATGAATTCAAGCGAATTTGATGGCCGCAGCGACCCATTCTTGAGCCAACACGAGAATGTGCGGACCCGACTTCTTCGGTTGACGTCACGCCCGGTTCGGGAAGGCGGAAAGCTGGGGCGAGGGTTCGATCGGTTGCAGAGGGGCTTCATAGAATGCCCTGTGGTCAGATTCTTCGCTCGTCGGCCTCTGATTTCCTTTCGGGGGCCGGCTCTTTTTTGCCGCCAGGCGCTCCCTTCGGACCGCAAACTGGCATTAGCTCCCAGGATGCCCTAAGTTACGTCGATTTTCTGCGCTTGAATCCGCACTTGTGGGGGTCCTTGGGGCGGCATGCCACATCTTTCTGAGAGATAGAGCACCGATGCCCATCGTTCGGGTCACCCGACGGCTCCACTTCAGTGCCGGTCACCGTCTGCACAATCCGAAGCTGTCGGAGGACGAGAACCGTGAGTTGTACGGGTTGTGCAACAACCCGAGCGGACATGGACACAACTACGATCTGGAAGTGACGCTGAAGGGGGAGGTGGACCCGAAAACGGGCTATGTATTCGACCTGAAGCGTTTGAAGCAGGTAGTAGAGGAGAGCGTGCTGTCGGATGTGGACCACGCGAACCTGAACGTGGATGTGCCGTGGCTGGCGGGAGTAATCCCGACGACGGAGAACATAGCGGTGAGGATCTGGCGGCGTCTGGAGGAGGTATTGCCGGCGGGTTCGCTGGAACGGGTGAAGCTGAACGAGTCGGAGCGCAGCCTGGCGGAGTACTGTGGCGAGTAGAAGCCTGGAGTCAAAAGGGGCGAGTCTATGACAGAGGCGTCGGACGAGCGCCCGAGCATAGCGGATCTGATAAGGGAGCAGCTACGAGCGCTGGGAGAGGATCCCGACCGCGAGGGCCTTATCAGGACGCCGCAGCGAGCGGCGGAGTCGATTCGCTGGCTAACGCGTGGGTACGAGATGCGCGTGGAGGAAGTGGTGGGTGACGGTGTGTTCGAGGCGGAGCACGACGAGATGGTGATAGTGAAGGATATCGAGCTGTTCTCGATGTGCGAGCATCACCTGTTGCCGTTCTTTGGGAAGGCGCACATCGCGTATATTCCGGCCGGCCGGATCGTCGGGTTCAGCAAACTGCCGCGGATCGTGGAGGTTTATGCGAGGCGCTTGCAGGTGCAGGAGCGACTGACCGATCAGATCGCTTCCGCGATACAGGATGTCCTGAGGCCGAAAGGCGTGGGCGTGGTCATCGAGGCCGCACATCTGTGCATGATGATGCGCGGAGTGGAGAAACAGCATTCGAAGACGATCACGAGCGCCGTGCGTGGCGTGTTTCGTAGCGACCAGCGAACGCGGGAGGAATTCCTGCGGTTGGTGGCGTCTCAAACCCACCTGGCGTGACGAAGACACGAGGCGAGCTGTCCGGACACAGAATCGTGCTGACGGGAGCCACCGGGGGCGTGGGCCGTGCCCTGGCGGAGCGGCTCTCACGAGGCGGTGGTCGGCGACGTGACGGACGGTGAGGTCGCGGATAGGCTGTACGCCGTTAACCTGCGTGCCCCGTTCGAGCTAGCGCGCGGTACTCGGCCTCGAAGTACGGATTGCGTGGGCTGCACGAGGTACTGGTCGAAGAGCTGCGCGGGACGGGCGTGAAGGTGACCTGGATCGAGCCGTCGGCCATCGATACGCCACTATGGGATAGCTACGATACCGACCGCAGGCCGGATCTTCCGGCGCGGTCGGAGATGCTGCGGCCGGAGGCGATAGCTGATGCGGTCTTTTTTGCGATCGTTCAGCCGCGGGCCGTCTCGGTCGAGAAGATCGTTATCAGGTCGAACCCGGTGGCGAACCGGGAATGAAACTCGCTGGGGATCCGGTGCGACAACGTGCGGGAGGCCCGGGCAACTTGGGATAGGGAAATACACAATGATCCTTCAGCTCCTCAAGAAGTTCGCGAAGATAAGCGAAACGAAAGAAAGCGTGACGCGTCTTGGGCTAACGGATTTGGAAGACAAGGCCCACGCTGCCGCCGCATCCGTCTTCGGGCGGAGCCGCAGAGTCAGGGCCGTGCGGGACAAAGCCGGCAACACGTTCATCGTGAACGGGGAGGGGAAGGGCCCGTACGTCGTGATGGGCTCGCACCTCGACAGCGTTCCGAACGGCGGCTATCTGGACGGCGCGCTGGGGGTAGCGGGCGCGCTGGCGGCGATGCAGAAGCTGTTGCAGAAGAGCAGGAGCGCGCCGGTGGCCGTGGCGATCTGGGCGGACGAGGAAGGCATACGATTCGGCAACGGGCTGTGGGGCTCACGGGCGTTTGCCGGTATGGTGAAGGAAGAGGAACTCCTGTCGCTGCATGACCGGGACGGTGTCTCGCTGGCCGACCTTCTGGCCGAGCGCGGTTATCAGAAGAAGCCGAGGCGGAGCCGGGAGACCGGTGAGCTGATCGTGAAGTTCGATTACAAGCCGCCGCTCGAGATGGCAGCGTATATGGAGGCGCACATCGAGCAGGGCCGGCGCCTGCTCGACGCCGACAAGCGGATCGGGATCGTGACCCACGTAGCCGGTGTCAGGCGCTGGCGGCTGGAGAGCATGGGTGAGACGAACCATGCGGGTACGACGCCGATGCGCGAACGTCGCGACGCGTTGGTTCCGATCGCCGGTATGATCGGCCGGTTACCACAGCTGGTTAGAGGCGTGGAGGACGGCGTCATCACGTGCGGCGCCATGGGCGTGGGGCCGGGAGTGGCCAACGTCATTCCGGACAAGGCCTGGGCTGTCGTCGAGCACCGCGCGCCAACCGAGAGACACCAGGACGAGATCGCGCGCCGGTTGAAGGAGTTGGTGGCGACGACGGGCCCGCGAGCGCCGGGCGTGGGTCTCGAGATGATCCCGCTCTCCGCGGTTCGCCCGGCCCCGATGTCGGAAGCCGTCTCGGCGCGATTCGAGGAGATCTGCAAGAAGGACAACGTTGAATACATGCGGATGCCATCGATGGCCGCTCACGATGCCATGAACGTGGCCCGGGTCGCACCGGCCGGCCTTTTCTTCATTCCGAGCCTCAAAGGGATCAGCCATCGCCCGGACGAGGAATCGCGCCGCGACGATATCAAGTTGGCCGGCGACCTTCTGTGCCGCTGGGCGCAGGACACGCTGGATAGTGTTCTTTGAGTTGACCGATCTGCTCACCTGCCCGCGCTGCGGCCCCGCCCAGGGACTCGTGCTGTTGGTGCAGGAGGTGGACGATCGTCGCGTGCGGCGTGGCTGGCTCGGTTGCCCGAAGTGCCGCAACGACTACCGGGTCATCGACGGCGTGGCCGACCTGCGAACCGAACCTGACGCTGCTGTCGACCGGCCTCCGGCCGTCGCCGATGATGAGCTGGCGATGAAGATCGTAGCGCTGTCCGGGTTGGCCGGAGAGCCGGGCTACCTGCTGCTCGGCGAGCGGCTCGCCCACTCCGCACCGGCCGTGCTCGGTATCGCCCCGGAACTCGAGGTCATCGTCCTGATGTCCGCCTCGGAGAGTTGCGCCGGCATCCGCGGGATCAGCCCGGTCCTTGTCGATGTCGAATTCCCGTTCGGCGAATACCAGTTCCGTTGCGTGGCCATCGCGCCCGGCGGCGATCCGGCCCGCGTCGCCGCGGCTGCTCGGCGCGTGGCGCCCGGCGGCCGCTTGCTGCTCTTCGATGCCGCCGCCGGCGACTTAGAGGAAGCGGAGCGGGGCGGCCTGATGATCGTTGCCGCCGAGGCCGGGACGGCGGTCGCCGAGAGAAAAGCCGGCGCGCCCCTGACCCGGGACCCGGCCGCGTCATAATTGGCAGTGGCGTCTCTGGGACGCCGAAAGCTCAGCAGATTGCGCCTCTCGCACGCCGGGGCTACCATGATCTGCGATTGCTATCGCCTCTAAAGGAGGGTCTCATGAAACTGAATGCCAACGCATTCGGCCTTGCGGTTGGAGTTGTGTTGGGCCTGGTGAGTTTTGTCGCCACCCTGTTCTCGCTGTGGTTTGGCGCCGGCCAGACCATCACGGTGCTGGCTGCGGCGTATTTCGGGTACAGCTGGAGCATTCTCGGTGCTTTCATCGGCCTGGTTTGGGGCGTCATCTACGGATTCGTGACTGGCTGGCTGGTCGCCACCGTTTACAACGGCATGGCCGGCAAGGGGAGCGCGGGCTAGACGCGCCGGCCGACCTTCTTTTCACAAACGGGTGCGGCATGGGATGGTGGCCTTTCTCGCGACGTGAGCAACCGCTGGGCGAGCCCCCCGACTACTACCGGGAAGGGATGAAGCTCGCCAATCAGGAAAAGTACCACGAGGCCCTCACCTCATTTCGACTCGCGCTTCGGCAGCGGCCTGGCGATTCAGAAATCATGCAAC
>JBDHAL010000117.1:0-19865 GCA_039588075.1 Gemmatimonadota bacterium
CTGTTCCTGAACGGGATACTATTCGGACCGACGATCAGATAGTATCCGAGCGGAAATGATGCGGGGAGACGACACCGAGAGCAGGCTGCAGGAGTCGGGGTGGCCGACCGACGATCCACGGTTGCTGGCGCTGTTGCCGGTGATCTACGTGGCGTGGTCGGACGGCGATCTCACGCTGGACGAGTGGCGACTAATCGCCGAGCGGGTCGAAAAGCTCGAATGGCTCGACGCGTCGAAACTGAGCCTGCTCGATCGCTGGGTGAACCCGGACGCGCCGCCGGCGCCGGGTGAGCTTCGCAACCTGTTGAACGTCATCCGGCAACTGGGTGAAGGGCTGCCGGAGTCGACGCGTGAATCGCTGGCGGACCTCGGTGCGGAGATGGCGCGGGTGGGCGGAGGCGGTGACGAAGATTACTGGAATGCGCCGGAGATCCGCGGAGCGCTGACGGACATAGAGAACGCGCTCGGTTTGGACACGAGCGCGTTCCGCGAACTGCTGGAGCCGGGCGCGGCATTCGACGTAGAAGTCCTGTCGCGGTTGCTCGGCGGACACTACCGCGAGACACGCAAGGCCGTCACCGACATACTCCGCGATTCCAAGTTCCGCTACAAGTACGGTCTCGACCGCGCGACCTACGAGGCACGGGTCCACGGTTGGCTCAAGGACATCGCTCGGCATGGATTCGGGTCGCTGGGTTATCCGCCGCAGTATGGCGGCAAGGGTGACATAGGCCGGTTCTTCGCCATCTTCGAGGCGCTCGGCTACCACGACCTCAGCCTCGCCATCAAGTTCGGGGTCCAGTTCGGTCTGTTCGGGGGAAGCATCAACCAGCTGGGCACGGAGCGCCATCGCGAGAAGTACCTGCGCGATGTCGGGACCCTGGCGCTCCCCGGCAGCTACGCGATGACCGAAGTCGGCCACGGCTCGAACGTCCGCGACATTGAGACGACCGCGCGCTACGATGCGTCGACGCGCGAGTTCGTGATCCACACGCCGTCCGACAGCGCGTGCAAGGTGTTTGTCGGCAACGCCGCTCGCTACGCCCGCATCGCCACCGTCTTCGCCCGGTTGCAGATCGGCGATGAGGACCATGGAATCCACGCGTTCCTCGTCCCGCTGCGCGACATCGATGAGAAGTTGGTGCGCGGCGTCAGCATCGAAGACGTGGGCGAAAAGCTCGGGCTCAACGGCGTGGACAACGGAATCATCAGTTTCGACCACGTGAAGATCCCGAGAGGGAACCTGCTGAACCGCTACGCCGATGTCGGCGAAGACGGAACGTACACCGCTTCGCACCCCACCGCAGAGCTGGGATACTTCAACATGCTGAGCACGCTGATGGGTGGCCGGGTCGGCGTGGCGGCGGTATCCGTCAGCGCGGTGAAATCGGGCCTCACCATCGCGACGCGCTATGGTTCGCGCCGGCGCCAGTTCAGGCCACCCGGCGAGCCCGAGGTCTTGATACTGGACTACAGGACCCACCAGCGCCGGCTGATGCCGCCTCTGGCGACGGCTTACGCTCTGGACTTCGCGGTGAAGCACCTCGTGCGCACCTACCTGGCTCACCGCGGAGAGATGAATCGGGAAGTCGACGTGTTGGCCGCCGGCATCAAAACGTATTCGACCTGGTTCGCCGTCGAAACTCTGCAGACCTGCCGCGAAGCCTGCGGGGGCGTGGGCTACCTGGCGGTGAACCGCTTCGCCGCGCTACGCGCCGACGCCGACGTCCTCACCACCATCGACGGCGATAACACGATGCTGATGCAACTCGTCGCCAAGGAGCGGCTCACGGAGTACAGGCGTCAACTCGACGGCGCTCAACTACTCGGGGCTCTGAAGAGTATCACCAACCGGGCGACCCGCGCCATCACCGAGCTCAACCCCATCGTCACACGCATCGCCGACGAGTCACACCTCCGGGACTCTGAGTTCCAGCTCGGCGCGTTCCGCTATCGCGAGGAGCAACATCTCATCAGCCTGGCGCGCCGCCTCAAGAAGCGGATCGATCTTGGCATCGACTCGTTCACCGCTTTCAACCAGGTCCAGGATCACATGATGAGCCTCGCCAACGCCTACGTCGAGCGCGTGATCCTGGAGCAGTTCATCGAGACCATCGACGATTGCCCGGAACCCGACGTCGGCACCATGCTCGAGACACTGTGCGACCTCTTCGCTCTCTCACGTATCGAAGCCGACCAGGGCTGGTTTCTGGAGAGCGGCTACATCGAGCGTAGCAAGGCCCGAGCCATCCGCAGGATGGTCAACAGCCTCTGCGCTGAGGTGCGCCAACAGGCGATTCCTCTCGTCGACGCCTTCGCCATCCCTGACGAGCTGATCGGAGCGCCCATCGGCCGCTCCGCTTCCTGACTATAGAGACCGGGCCCTTTTTGTAGTACGGCAATGTCGAACACCGCACACCGAACACCGCCTTTCGAAGGGCGCACGGCAATCCCTAATCACAATTGAAGAAATCGCCAATCCTTAAGACCGATGGAGATTTGGTCTTCGGGCTCAGTGATTGAACCTTGCAGTGCCACCTTCGACAGGCGGTGTTCGCTATGCGGTGTTCGACATTGCAGTGGTATGGGCGGCTGTCCGGACGATGACAAAGAAGAGCGCCGCCAGGGGCGGGTGCTTTCGCAGTGCCACCCCCGACGGCGTATGAGGATCGGAGGCTCGCTTCAGAATCTCTTCGCTTCCACAGCGGGCAGGTGGGACAGCTGAGGTAGTCTCTTAAGAAAAGACTAATTGGGAAGCGAGAATCTTCTGAATTGAGCCTCCGGTAGTTTCGAGTCCTCTGTCTGACTGAGCAGACCAAGGACTCATTCCAGGGTCAAGTTGTTCCGAAAGTAGTCCGGCCCTATCAGGTGGTGGTCAGGTGGCTATCAGGTGGAACATTTAGCTATCAGGCAGCTATCATGTGGGCTGACGTTGTAAGATGCAGCACAGACTTGGGAGGGAGGGGAGAGCGACAGCCGACAGCCGACAGCCGACAGCCGACGTCTAAGTATTGTTGGAGGTCCCACGCGCGACGTCCGAATTCCAACGTTCGACACAGCGAGCCGCGGCGCTAAGCAGGGCGTCGTGGGTCGTGAGTCGGGCGTCGAAAGTCCAACAATACTTAAGGGTCGGCTGTCGGCTGTTCCCTGTCGGCTGTCGCTCCCCCTAAAGAACCAGCCCTGCCAACCCCACCAGCACCAGCCCGTGAAATAGTTGATCGATGCCAAGTGCGTACCAAAAGCGGTTATCGGCGGGTTCGTTGAGAGCGGGGAATCGTGTGGCGAGGAGAGCGCGGACGGCGTCGAGAGCGAAATGAGTGGAGAACTCGATGGCGGCGGCGATGAGGATGAGGGACGAGGCGGGGGAGGCCACGAGGATGATGACGAGGGTGATGAGGAGAGTGTGGACGGCGGCGTGAAGAGCGATGAAGCCGAGGGGTCCGCCGTTGGCCTTGGCCTCGAGCATACGAGGAGTGGCGAGCGGGGAGAAGTCGCCGAGTGAGTGAGCGAGGAGGAGCCCGGCGAGCAGCCAGACGGTCTGTGCGGTCATGTGGCCCCCTTCACGAGATGGACTCCCAGGCGAGGATCTCGCGATGAAGCGGGATCTGCTCCAGGTAATGGCGTCGCAGGTCCGGGTCCTCGATGCGGTCAGCTCTATTGCGGATGATGGTGCGGGCCCGGTGGAGTGCCTCCGTGGACTCATCCCTTTTGCCGAGGGCGTCGAGCACTCGGGCGCGGGAGTAGAGCACGGCCTCCTCCGGTCCCTCGATACTGCCGTGCAGATCCATGGTCTCGGTGGCCTGCGCGGAGGCGATCTCGGCGGCGTCGATGTTTCCGGCTTCGAGGTCGAGGTTGGCCTCGTGAGTCAGGGCGAGGATCTCGACGTGGGCGAGCCCGTTCTCCCGGGCCAGGTCACGGGCGCGCCGCGCGTTCTCCCTGGAGGCTTCGCCGGCCTGGTTTTGGGCGAGTAGGAGCAAGGCGCGAGCCTGGAGCCGGGGTTGCTGCAACGCACCAGCGAGCTCGTAGGTGTTTTGGGCGACGGACACGGCCTCTTCCCGCTCGCCGCCGCAGGCGAGGGCGCCGGCGCGGGCGAACTCGGTCTCGGCCTGAGCCTGTTGCGAGCCGCAGAGGCGGGCGATCTCGACGGCCTTCTCGGCGAACGTCAAAGCCTCTTCGAAGCGGCCGAGAGAGCAGAGCGCGATGGCCTGGTGAGCGGAGACGCGAGCCTCCAAGGGTCGGTTGTTGAGCTCCGAGCAGAGATCTCGCGCGGCCTCGAAGTAGTCGAGGCCGGTGGTGTAGTCGCCGAGATCGACCTGGGCCATGCCGAGGAGGTCGAAGATCTCGGCCTGGCCCTGCTGGTCGCCGGCCTGGCGCTCGAGCGGCAGGGACGAACGGTAGTATCGGAGCGCTCGGGGGAAATCGCCCCATAGATGAGCGATGCGGCCGAGCAGCCTGAGGGCATCGCCCTGATAGGAGATGTCCTGGAGCCTCTCGTAGAGCTCGAGGGCGAGCTCGGCCTTCGATTGTGCGGCCGGCAGATCCCCCGAATCGAGGAGGAGGCGGGCGCGGCGGTAGGCGGCCTCGGCGCCGACCCGGTCCTGGCGGTGCTCTTCGGCCAGCGCCTCGAGCTCCTCGATGGCGCCCGTGCGCTGTTCGATGTCTCCCGCCTCGGCGGCGACGTCCTCGGAGAGGACGAGAAGCAGCACCCTGTCCTCGACGCGCGTGGCGAGCTGGAGCGCGCGATCGAGGAGGGCGCGGGCGTCGAGAAGCGCGCCGCCTCCCCTGGCGGAGAGCGCCGCGCGCTCGAGGAATGGGACGGCCGATTCGGGTTCGTCGGATCGCTCGCGGTGGAAGGCGATCAGGTCATCGTAATCGCCTCGCAGGGCAGCGGGCTGCTCTTCGAGCCAGCGGGCGACGGCGGCGTGCAGCTCGGTCCGCATGCCGCGGAGCATGCCTTCGTAGGCGACCTCCTGGAGGAGAAGGTGCTCGAACATGAACTCGCGGTTGCCGCTGACGGTGGAGAAGGGGAGTGAGCGGACGAAGGCGCTTTTCTGCAGGGCATCGAGTTCGCTGTCGACGGAGCGCTTGGCGAGCGCTTCGGCGATGACGCCGGACCAGAAGCGGCGACCGACGATGGCGGCGAATTGGAGGACTTCTCGAGTGGAGCTGTCGAGGCCGTCGATGCGGGTCGTGAGCACGCTCTCGATGGTATCGGGCATCTGGATGTCGGCGATGTCGCCCTTGGCGCGCCAAACGTCATCTTCTAGCTCGAGGGCGTCACTCTCGACCAGCGACTTGAGCGTCTCCTCGATGAAGAGCGGGTTGCCTTCGGCGCGGCGAGCGATACCCGTGAGGAACTCACCGGGCAACTCGTGGTGCTCGAGCAGCGAATCGACGAACGAGCGGGCGTCATCGGTCTCTAGGGCCTCGAGGTCGATGCGGTCGCGAATCGAGTCGAAGAGCTTTGCGACGAGCGGCTCACCGGGAAGCGGCGGCCGGGACAGAAGGAGGACCATGATCGGGCCCGGCAGGCCGAGCTCGGGCAGCGAGGCGAGGAACTCGAGCGTCGTGCTGTCGGCCCAGTGCAAGTCTTCGAGTATGAGCAGTCGCGGCTCGGCGGAGGCAATGCGCACGCAATGAGCGACGGCGGCGGCGATGCGATCGCGGCGCTCCGTCATGCTGTAGGGCTGGAGCTCGACGGCCTCGGCGATGGAGCTCCCGAGCAAGACCTTGAGGGCGGCCACTTGTTCCTGGGGCCAGATGTCGGGCGAAGCCGTAGTAATACGCGACGCGGCTTCCGCCGGGTGAAGGTCGCCGGGCAGGTGGTGGAGGTCGCGGATCAGCTCGGCCACGGGCTCCCAGGGCGCGCTGCTGGAGTAGGGATAGCTCCGGCCACCGGCGACGTCGTCCGGAGCGATCGCTTCCGCCTCGACCAGTTCCTCGGCCAGGCGCGTCTTGCCGATTCCGGCGGGGCCGGTGACGAGGCAGACGCGGAACTCGCCGTCCGAGGCGCGACGCCAGAGGTCGCGGACGGTGGCGAGCTCGCCCTCCCGGCCGACCATCGCTACGCGCCGGTCACCAAAGCCGCGGATCTTTCCGCGCTCGGCCCGCACGCCGACGACGTGGCGCGCGGCGACCGGTTCCTGGCGACCGCGAATCGGGAGGATCTGCTCCTCGTCGAACTCGAACAGGTGGCTGGTCTGCTCGAAGGTGGTGGGGCCGACCAGGACCCGTCCGGTGTCGCACAGGCCCTGCAAGCGTGAGGCGACGTTGACCGTGTCGCCGATGACCGTGTAGTCACGGGCGCCGCCGGCGGCGAACAGGCCGGCGACCACGGGCCCCGAGTTGATCCCGACCCGCAGCGTCGGCCTGTAGTCCTTGGCCAGTCGGGCTCCGAGATCGCGACCGACGGCCCACTCCGCGATGGCGTCCTGCATGTCGAGGGCCGCGTGGATGGCTCGCTCTTCTTCGTTCTCGTAGGCGACGGGCGCGCCGAACAGCCCCATCACGCAGTCGCCGATGAACTTGTCGACGTAGCCGCCCCAGCGGATGATGCAGTCCGACAGCAGGTTGAGGCAGCTGACGACCAGTTCGCGCACCTCCTCCGGATCCAGCTGCTCGGTCAGCTGGGTGAACCCCGAGAGGTCGGCGAATAAGATGCTCACGACACGGCGGTCGGCCTCGGCAACCGAGGAGAGACGGGCGCCGCAGCCCAGGCAGAACCGGGCACGATCCGGGTTGTTCGTCTGGCAGGCGGGGCAAGGGACGCCGACCCCCGTATCGAGGGGGGCGCCGCAGGCGAGGCAGTACTGGGCCCTTCGTGGTGCCTCTTCGCCGCAGGCCGAGCACAGACGGAGCGGGGCTCTGTGCGTCACCTTCTAACTCCTGTGTGGATAAAAGAACGCGGGGCGGCCACCTACAGCGACCACCCCGCGAATCAGAACGGAAAGTCTCCTGAAGCCGTCGTTACTTCCTGGCCCGCGGGGACACACGCTCTTCGAGCTCCTCAACGGTGAGCTCGACCGCCGAGGCGTCTTTACCAGTGGCCTCGAGGATCTGCTTCTTCTGCTCTTCCGTAAGCTCGATACGAACCGGCTGTTTCTTCTCCATGACAAATCTCCTTGACTGGGCGTTCCTTGCTTCCCTCTCGTGGAGGGCTCCTTAAACGGACGATGCAAAGATGGCCAGTAAGCCTCGATCTGGCGAGGACGGATATCACTCGCCGGATGTAATGTGAGACGGGCCGCCGGCGTGATAGAGGGGCCGGGGGACCGGTAACCTCGGTGTGAGCTGGGGCGGGGACCTGGGTTCACGATTTGGTGTGACTTTAGTCACATCTGGGCCCAAAGGCCTTATTCATCGCGCAGGATCAGGGCCGACTCGGAGACCCGGATCACCTTGCCCTCGGCGTGGAGCATGTCGCTGTCGAGCAGCTCCTTGAGCAGCCGGGACACGACCTCGCGGCTCGAGCCGATACGATTTGCCAGCTCCTGGTGCGTCGGGCGGGTGAAGAAGACGGTCTCACCGCCGGGGTCCGGCTCACCCTCGCGCTCGGCGATGTCGATCAGGGCGTAGAGCAGGCGCTCCTTGACGCCCATCAGGGCATGTTCGCCGATCTTCTGGTAGGCCTCGCGGACGCGGTGGCTGAGCTCCTGGAGGAGCACATCGCGCAGCGCCTTGTGGCGCTCGAGCCAGGGAACGAAGTTCTCGACGCTGAACTTGGCGATGCGTGAGGGCACGACGGCGATCGCGTTGGCGGGCTGCGGGTCTCCGTCGAGAGCGGAGATCAGCCCGAACATGCCGCCCGCCCGAACCGTGGTGAGGACCACCTCTTTGCCCTCTTCGTTCATCAGGGAGATCTTGACGCGGCCGTTGACGACCATGTAGGCGGAGCCAGAGGGATCGCCTTGATAGAAGAGGATGTTGTTCTTGGGATAATCGTGACAGCGGGCGATGGTGGCGAGTTCCTCAATCGCCTCGTCGCCTGCGCCCTTGAGGAAATGGACACCCTTGGTAGCGGCGCGCAGGTCTTCGGTCAGGGACTTCTTGTTGCTCGTAGCCGCAGATTTGTTCATAGCCAGAGATCGATTCGAATGGTCTGTCTTACAGCGCGCCCGATCGCCTGGGCGACCGTGCCGCGCCGGGTCTCTATCTTAGCGATCCCGGTCATCCCGGGCGCCGGTTGCCAGCTTCCGTTGGGGACTGCGACTTCAGCTTCGAGCCATCCGTCTTCGGCGGCCGGCGCGACGACGGACACCGTAGAGACGAACTTGACGTCGGGTCGAGAGTAGAGCTTCAAACTGGCGCGCTGGCCCGCTGCCACTTCGCCCGCCTGCTTGGGCCTGACCCGGACGCGGGCGCGACGACCGTCGAGCGAAGCGACCTCGACCAGCAGGGTCCCTTCCTCCAACGCCTGCCCCAGCCGTTCCTGCGGCCTGTGAGTCAGCACGACGCCGGCGATGGGCGAGCGGACGACCAAGCGCTGGCGCCGCGAATCGAGGACGGCGAACTCCCGCTCGACATCCTCCAGGAGCGAGGCGGCCGACGCCGCGGCGCTGCGATCGCCCTCCAGTTCAGCCTGTGCCCGGATGAGCTGCAGGCGCTCCGCCCGGGCACGGAGCTCGAGTACCGCCGACTCCAGCTCCGGGTTCCAGAGAACCGCGATCGGGTTGCCCTCGACCACCGTGTCGCCCTCCTGCACCCACCAGCGATCGAGCACGCCATCGACCTGGGCGCGAACCTGCGCCCGAGGAAGCGACTCGATCACCAGGTCGCCGCTCGCCCGGAAAGTCCAAGGCAGGAAGAACGGTAGGATGATGAGCAGGGCGAGGCCAGCCAGCAGAGCCGCGGTCCGCCGGCTGGCTAGGAACCCGGCGCGCCAGGTCGTCGTGGCGGCGGTTGCCAGCGCCCTGCTGCGGCCGACCAGGCGGCCGCTACCGCGGGCGAGGATGAGGAAGACGAGCAGCCACACCCAGGGCCCGATGAAGCGGCCGATGACCGCGATGAGCCAGACGAGCGAGACCGCCGCGATCAGGACGCTGTAGACGAGCGCCGATATTCCGTAGATGATGAAGGTTCTGCTCTCCCGTGGCGTGGCGGGCGGCGGAGCGGCGTCCATGCCGAGCACGTACCGCTTGCCGAGCCAGCCCGTGTACTCGAAAGCACGACGCCTCAGGTTCGGGATCTCGAGCCAGTCGGACAGCGCGTAGTAGCCATCCAGCGGGAGCAGCGGGTTCAAGTTGGTCAGCACGACCAGGATCCCGGCGGAGAGCACGGTGAGGAAAGCGAGTTTGTTCGCGAACGTGCCGGGCTCGGTGGTGACCCATGCGATCGCCGCGATCGCGGCGATGATCATCTCGATCCACGGCCCGGCGAACGTGACCCAAAGACGATCAGATCGCTTCTCGAAAGTCCAGGCGTCGTTCGTATTGCAGTAGAGCGCCGGAGAGAAGTAGAGAAGCATCCCGCCGATCTCGTGGACGTTGCCGCCGAACGCCTTGGTCGTCAGCCCGTGACCGAACTCGTGGATGGCCCCGATGAAAAAATAGAGAAAGTAAAACAGCACCCAGTCCCAGAGACCGAAGCCCGACAACAGGTACAGGCCGACGGTGCCGCTCCAGAACGCTCCCCAGTTGGCGATCAGGATGACGGTGTAGACGGCGAACAGGGCGATGGAGGCGAGGACGAACGGCGAGGTCCAGGCCCAGCGGGTGCGGTCGACGATCCAGGTGAACAGGTCGTCGGGATCCCCGATGGAGAACCGCAGGCGCAGCAACGAGCCACGGGTCCGGCGACGCGCCCTGACCTTGCGTTGCGAGCGCAGGTGCTCGATCGCCATAAGCTGCTGCTCGGCGGGCGTGCGCTCGACGATTCCCATTCGCTTGAGCTTGTGCGCGAAGTCGGCGACCTGGCCGGACGGGGGCCGCACGCCAATCTCCCCCGCAGCGATCTCCGCGATCTCTGCCGGCGTGCGGCGCCCGTTGACGACGTAGTGGACCTGCCCGCGATGCTCGCGCCGGACGATCGTGACGTCGTCCTTCAGCTTCGGGCGTGCATCGAGCGCAGAGCTCACCGGGTCTCGACCTCCGCCGTGGGAATCGGCGACACGATGACCGAGGCGCCGGGTCGGAACCCGTCGGGCTCGATCAGCTCGATGATGACCTCTCGAGTTCCGCTGCCCGGATCGACGGTCGGCCCGACGACCAGCACTCGCGCCGTGGCGCTGCTGCCGTCGACGCCGGTCACGGTCACCGATGCGCCGGTGCGGAAGGCCGCCGAGCGGCTCTCCGCCACCAAGAGGCGCGCACGCAGCGGGTTCATGGCGGTAATCCGGAACAAGGGCGAGGTGGTTTCGATCAGCTCGCCCTGGCGGATGTAGCGGCGTGAGACGACGCCGGTGAACGGGGCGCGGACGCGGGTTCTGGAGAGGTTGAGCTTGGCGCGCTTCAGCTCGGCCTCGGTGAAGCGCTTGTTGTAGAGGGCCTCGTCGTACTCGGATGGAGCGACGACCTCGCGCTCACGCAGCTCCTCGACGCGTCCGAAATTGGCGATCGCTTCGTCGGCGGCGGCCTGCGCGGCCTCCAGCTCGATGGCGGCTTCGTCGTCCTCCATGGTGGCGAGCAACTGGCCGGCGGTGACCCGATCCCCGACTTCGACGTGAACGATGCTGACGATGACGCCCTGCTCGAAGAACTCACCGCTACCGAGGCGACTGAAGATGTCGATGTCGCGCTCCGAGTAGAGGTAGGTGTTGAAGAGCATCGCGGTTTCTCCGGTCGTAGCCGCCGACGCGAGGCTAATCAAATCGCCACGGGCCAGAGTCATCTCCGGATCCGATTCGATCTCTTCCGTGCAGCCGACCAACGCGGTCGCCGCGAAGATCACAATCAGTTTTGAGATTCGCACGTGTGTCTCCATGTGTCACCGCCAGAAACGCATTTGACTCCACCGAACGAACGGACGGGCAATCAGGTAGCCGAGCGGACGTCGCGCGCCGACGATCTTGGCCCGCGCGTCCATCCCGGGCCGCAACAGGCCGCGCTCGTTATCGAGGCCCGCCCGTACGACGAAGGTCGGATCGCCGGTGGAAGTATTGTCGGCGTAGACCGCGATCTCGGTCACCGTTCCGACGAAGGTGTAGTTGGGCAGCGCCGGCACCTTGAGACGCACGCGTTGCCCTTCCTCGACGCGCTCTATGTGCGCCTGCGATACGTGGGCCTCGACCTCGAGGCGGTCCGTGCGGCCGAGCAGCGTGAACGTCTCGCCGGCGCTCATCCACTCGCCGAGCCGCTCCTCGAGCCGGGGCGTCAAGACGACGCCCGCGACCTCCGCCCGAAGCCGCGTACGCGCCAGCTGGTCGTTGAGTAGGTCGAGGCGTTCCGAGAGCCGGCGGACGTCGATCTGGGCGATGCGTGCCGCCGATTCATCGCCTCGCGCCTGGGCGGCCGCCGCGGCGCGCTCCGCCACCGCCAGCTCCCCATTCGCCTCCTGGATGTTCATGCGAATCTCGTCATCCCGGAGCACGGCGAGCACGTCGCCCTGGGCCACCGACTCGCCTTCGCCCACGCGGATCTCGGCCAGCAGACCGCCCACGGTAGCGCGGATCGGCATGCGGCTGCCCGGTAGGATCTCCGACTGGCGGGTGGAGATTCGCTCGGCCCACGGGAAGAGGACGAAGAGGGTGATGAGTGCAGCCGGGATGCCGATGCGGGTCGCCATCTTGCTGCGGGGCATGGTGGCGACGCGGCGACGCAGTGCGGCGAGCCCCTCGAACATGCCGATGAAGGGGACCTGCCCGTAGAGGTCGGCGTTGCGGATCGAGACCGAGATCTGGTTGGCCAACAATTCGGCCGCCTCCCGGCCGGCTTCGCCAAGGAAACCGGGCGTCGCCGATTCCATATAGAACGCTCCCAGGCGTCCTTCCTCGTCTTTGAGCGGGATCAGGGCCAGCGACCGGGTGCCCGTGCGCTCCAGGTAACCCGGGAACGCGTGCCGGACGGCGTCCGCCGCTTCCCCATCGGCGGAGAGGTCGGGCACGTAGAGCGTCTCGTCCCGCTCGGTCAGCCAGGCGATGAGGCGCTCCAGCTCCTGCGTCTCGTCCGATCGGTCCAGCGTCTCCTGCCCGGAGACCGCCTTGAGGACGGTGCGGCCTCCATCGTCCAGGGCGATGGCCGCGTGGTCGTAGGCGAGAGCCTGGCCCGCCAGGTTGACCACGGAGAGCGCCAGCCGGTCCACGTCGAGGGTCGACGTGACCTCGCGACTGATTCCCAGCAGCGCCTTCAGGTCGCGGGCCCGCTTCTCCGCATCGTGTAGCTGCGCGTTGCGTAGCGAGAGGCCGGCGGTGCTCGCGAGACCGCTCACCAGGGCCAGGTCGCCCTCGTCGAACTGCCCCGTGTTCGACCGCTTGTTGAGCACCTGGATGACGCCCAACACCTCGTCCTTGGCCTTGAGCGGCGCCGCCAGCATCGAGTGCGTCGCAAATCCCGTCGCCTCGTCCACCTGGTGCACGAAACGCGGGTCATCCTTCGCATCGGACACCAGCTCCGGATCCCCGGTTCGCGCGATGTGGCCCACTATCCCCGCGCCCATCGGCAGCTCCAGCCCCTCGATCTGCTCCTTCACCGGTCCACGGGCGATCCGGCACACCAGGTGATCACCCTCGCGCAGCCAGATCGAGCCGGCCTCCGCGTCCAGTATGTCGATCGTCCGGTCGAACACCCGCGGCAGCAATTCATCGAAGTCCAGCGTCGAATTGAACTCCTGACTCGCCTGGAATAGAAGATCGAGATGCTCTCGCGGCTGAACGCTGAGCTCAGTCATTTCGGGTGTACCCTTGCTGTTTTGTTGGCCGTCGGGACGTACTTATAGAAAGGCCCGGCGGCTCTGGGGCGAAGCCTGGAGCCGGGTGTCGATACTGCAGCTACGATACTTTGGGGTAGGCAACCCCACATAAGGTGCTCCTCGGTGCCCAGGAGCCCCCTCCTCAACCCTTCTGCCCATTGATACGCCTGTTAACCTAGCCTTTGGCGGGTTCAGACGGCAAGTGGAGGGTGGCCGCGGCGAGGAACATATGTTTATGCGGGGTTTGTGGCGCGGGGGAAACGATAGCGGACAGCTGAGAATCGGCTGTCGGCTGTCGGCTGTCGCTCTTATGAAGGAAGGCGCCGCCCGTCATCTTCCCCCGCATAAAGAGGAGGCTGATTTCAGGCGGCGACTCGGGAAGACGGGGAGACCCGTCTTGGAAGCGCGTTGGACTCCCTCCCGGGTGCAGATGGGCTGAGGAGGTAGTGTCCTGGTCTAACCGGACAACTGGGAGTAAGCGCTCCCGGACGAGCCTCCCAAGAAGTAATCGATGCTGCGAGTCCGATCTATAGGTCACCTCCGTTTTCGGCTGTCCCACTACAGTTGCGACTCACGGGGCAATGATAGGAGGGTGGAGTCATGTGGATATCATGCGGGTGTCATGTGAGGGGGGTGAGCCGTCATTTGAGGGTCAGGTAGAGAGCTGTTGAAGGTAGAGTGGGTGGGCGGTGGGAAAAGCGTGTGGCAGAAAGGGATTACGAGGAGTTGTGGCGGGCGTCTTGTCGGAACGGGTCGCGGTCGGCAACTTTGACGTGGGTCAGCACGGGAGAAGGAGATCGGCGCATCCCCCGTAGTGGGTCAGCCGAAAACCAATCTAGATATGATAGAGATCCAGACGCTGGGTCGGACGGTCGTGACCGTCGATGGAGAGCATCTGACGGGCGAGGCGGCGTGGCCGAAATCGCTGGCGCTATTGGTGTACATGGCGCGGGAGCCCGGGCCGGACCGACGCGAGGGAATCCTGGGTGTGTTGTGGCCGGACCGTGACGAGAAGCGGGCGCGGCGGGCGCTGAACCAGCTGGTGTACACGCTTCGCAAGGTGAGCCCGCAGCTGGACCTAGAGAGCGTCGAGGATGCTCTGGACTTCGGCCGCGAGTTCTGGCTGGATGTGGACGAGTTCGAGCGCAGGCTGGAGGCCGGTGACCTGCGGGGCGCGGTCGAGCTGTACAAGGGTCCGTTCCTGGTGGATCTGGGCTTTGGCGAGCCGGAATTCGACCACTGGGCCGACCGGCAGCGGGAGGGTCTGCGGCGGAAGTTCCGCAAGGCGGCGCTGGAGCTGGCGACGGAGGCGCGGGCGAATCACGAACTGGACGAGGCGATCGCGTATTGCCGGCAGCTGCTGGAGGCGGACCCGCTGGACGACGAGCCCCAGCACCTGCTGATCGATTGCCTGTACCTGCGGGGCGACCGGGTGGCGGCGCTGCGCCAGTACGATGTCTACCGGGAGCTTCTGACGCAGGAGCTGGAGGTGGAGCCGCTGGAGCACACGCGGGAGCTGGTGGCGCGGATTCGTGCGGAGCCGGTGGCGGGAGAAGCGGGCGCGGAGACGAGACCCGATCCGGGAACCGCGACCGCGGCGCCCGGCCCTGGGCCGGTGGTGGCCGAGCCGAAGGCGGGGGTCGCCTCGACGGAGGGCGGCCAGGCGGCGAAGCCGGCGCGGCGCCGGTGGCTCGTGGCGCTGGGGGCGGTCGCGGCGGCCGTCATACTGGCGGTGGCGTTCTGGCCGGGTGGCGGTGCCCGGGAGCCGCTTGTCGCCGCCGGAGAAGACGTGACGGCGGAGGCGACGCGGGTGGCGGTCTTGCCCTTCCAACTTCACGGTTTCGGATCCGACGATGGGCTGCCGGAAGGCGTGGCGCAGCTACTGGCGCTCAACCTGGACGGACGAGGCTCGTTCCAGGCGGTGACCCACCGGCGCGTGCTGCAGTATTGGGAGACGACGAATCCGGACCGGGAGATGCTGAACGATCCGGCCTCGCTGGGCGGGATCGCCGGGGAGCTGGGCGCCACGTCGCTGGTGCTGGGCGACCTGCACGCCAGCGGAGACCAGGTGCGGATCGTGGCCGAGTTGGTGGGAGCGCGGTCCGGCGCGGTGCTGGCCCGTGCCGACGTGCGCGGCCCACGAGAAGGTCTTTTCGATCTCCTGGACGAGGTGGCCCGCGCCCTGGTGCAGCAGGCGTGGCCGCAGCAGGGATCTGGCGACAACGAGTAACTCACATCTCATACCCTACCCAACGCAGTACTCTCACGGGGAGGCGTCATGAAGGTCTTCATGTGGCTTCTGTTCATCCTGGTTCTCCTGGCGATTGGGGCCGTGGTCGGAAGGTGGACGAGTTCGCGGCAGCCACCCGTGCAGCCGACGGCACAGGTGACGACCGTGCGAACGGTCGTCGTCGGCATCACCGGCGACACGACGCCGTTCACCGTCATCCCGGACCCGGTGATAACGCGGCAGGGTGACACGCTGAGTTGGATTCACCCGACCGCCGACTCGCTGACAATCGATCTGACGACTGATCCGACGGGCATCGTTCCGACGACGGACAGCCTGGTGTTCGCCGGCCCCGGTGGTACGGCGACGACCGTCATCAGGGCCGATGCTCCGGCCGGGAATTACAAGTACGTGATCATCGTGACGTCAGGAGGCGCGACGCAACGGATGGATCCGCGGGTGATCGTCGAAGAAGGCGGGCGCTAGCTAGGTCGGGTCGTCGGCGGCGACCAGCGCTTTGAAGCGCGGGTCGTCGTGCAGGCTCTCCCACCACCAGTCCTCGGCGATGTACGGCTTTTCGCCGGGCAGCGCATCGAGGAAGTCGCCGAGCAGGCGCAGCGCTTCCTCCGTTTCGCCGAGGCGCAGCCTGGCGTTCGCCTCGTAGTAATCCACTTCCGGGTCCGATCCACTCATCGCCGCCCGGGCCAACTCGATGATGGCCCGGGCGCTATCGCTCAGCTCGGCGCGGACGAGTACGGCGGCTACCTGCATGAGCCCGCGAGGCTCGCGGTCGACGCGCCTCTGCGGCGCGCTCAGCTCCAGAAGCGTCCTCTCCAACTCCCAGGCTTTCTCCACGTCGGGCGCCGGGCCTTCCGGTCCGGCGAGCGCGGTCAGCTCGACCGCGACAAAGCTCGGCCGGTCGGGGTAGCGCCGCCTGCCTTCTCCACACCAGCGTGTGACTTCGACCCAGTCGCGGAGCTCGAGCGAGTTGTGGCAGAGCCTGAACAGGATGATCCTGGCGTCATCCAGGAAGGCGTCAGCCTCGTAGGCGCGACCGGCGGCTAGCTTGGCCTCCAGAAACTGGCCCCGCGCCTGCAAGACGCGGCTGAGCCAGTTCCAGGCGAGGGCGCGAGAAGGTTCGAGCGAAACGGCGCTCTTCAGATCTCGCTCCGATTCGTTTCGCAGGCTGTCGACCGTGTTCTGGTCGTCGCTCGTCGTGGTCAGGTAATAGAGGAGGATCCCGCGTCGCTCGAGCGCGGAGGGATCGTCAGGCGCGATGGCCAGGGCGCGCTCGACGTGTTCCAGCCCCACCCGCGCCCAGCTTGGTTCGTAGCTTAGATCGTCGGGGGCCTCGTGGAAGGCCCTGTCCGAGGCGACCCTGGCCCGCGCCAGGATCGGTTCGATCCAATCGGGGTCGGCGGACTCGGCGCGCCGCAAGAGTTCGTCGGCGCGGTCGAAGGTCCTGGCGGCGCCGGCCGTGTCTCCCGCCGTCACCAGCGCTTCGACGTCGTCGGTTAGTGAGAAGGCCTGCTGCACCAGGTCCCAGGCTTCTTCGTTGCTGGCGCCGGCACGCAGTTGCTGAAGGCGAACTTCGATTCCCAAACGCCGGCGCAAGGAGCGCGAAATTTGGTCGGTGACGTTGTCGATGAGTTCGAAGGGGTCGTCGAGCGTTCCCGGAATGACTTCGCTGTCCAGGTGAGACTGGGTATTGGCGTCGATCAACTGCACGCTGACGCGGACGCGCTCACGAGAGCCTGTCACGCTCCCCTCGACCAGCGTGCCGACCCCGAGCTTCCGCGCGATGCTGTCGTCGGGTACGCCGCCCTCTCTGTACGGCTTGACGGCGTTACGCGATTTGACGTCGAGCGACTTCACCTGTGCCAGTTCGTGGATCAGGTGCTCGGTCAGGCTCTTGGCCAGGTAATCGAGTTGGCCGCCCTCGCTGTGGTCGTCGAAGTAGAGCACGGCGATGCTCGTGGAGGGTAGCGTGGCCGCGGCCTCGATGTCCGGATCGCTGCGCCCCGGCCCGCGCTCGAGCATCAGATAGGCGGGCAGCAGCAGCGCCACCATGACGAGGAGGGTGGCCAGTACGTAGCCGGGGCGCAGGCTGTGCGCCCAAGCTCGCCATCCGACTTCGTCGGAGACCGGCTTCGCCGGCCGCCGCTCGTGAGCCCAGGCGAGCGTCAGCACGATCGGGAAGCCAACGACCAACAGGTACAGCAGCGGCGGGAAGTACGAGCCCGGCACGATCTCGCGATCGACGAGGATATCCCCCACCTGCATCGCCAGCCACGCGAGTCCCAGGTAGACCAGCCCGACCTGGAAGATGCGGCGAGCCCGGAGCTTGCCGAACATCGTGTCGCCGGTCATCGCACGTCCGCTGTTGAGTGGTCCTGCGACCGGAAACTAAGGGGAGCCGATACAGCTGGGCGACTGATCATGAATGACGCTGGCGCGCTTTCAAAGGGGGTAGAAAACCTGCAAAGGGAAGGTGCTGCTCAGGCCGTAGGAGCGCAAGCGGTAGAGGATGAGGACTGTTTCGATAACGACAACGATAACGACAACGACAGCGAGAAACGAGAAGACTTTATTGGTGGGGTGATCGCGCTTGGATTCCCGGGCCGGATGACCAAAGCCGGGACAGGGTGGCGGGGGAACCACGACCCTCTTCCCGGCTCTCTATATAGCAAAACCAGACTACATGTACGCGGCCTCAGCCAGCTCCTTCCAGCGCGTCCAACTCGACATGAACCAGTCGCGCAGGCGGTCGGCCCACTGCGCCTGCCGGCGAGCCCTGCGACGGTTCGGCCGCGGCGGCGGCGCGAACAAGTGCCGCTCCAGATCCGTCTGGTAGATCTCCATGACTTCTACTCGCTCCGGGGCCTTCATGTTGATCGCCCTCCCAGTCTGGCGTGTCATACCCCTAAAACGTCTTTCGGTTAGAAATAGCTCCCGAGCTAATCACAATGTGAGGACCCCCGATCATGTGACGATCATGCAGCCGGTCATGTTGGCGCCCGCCCGGTCATGTGGCCTGGACTACAGGGCTGCTAAAAATCGAATTTCCAAACTCCCCAATTCCGTAATCAAGTAGTCAACATTCGAGAATTCCCAAGAAGATCCTGGATTCCGCTCTGGCAATTCGAATACCTTGCGGCAGCCCGCGCCTGCGGGTAGAGTCTCCCGTTAAAGCCACATCCATCGGTCCTTCTTCAGTCAGAGGCAGGTCGGTCATGAAGATGAGAAACGTGTTCGGCGCGGTCGCGGTGCTGGGTCTTCTGCCGGGGCAGCTGGGGGCGCAGTCGTGGACGCCGGCGGAGTTGCCGTCGCCCGAGTCGGTACTGGGCTTCGAGGTGGGAGCCGATCGGCAACTGGCCGATTGGACCGAGATCACGGGGTATCTGAGCCAGCTGGCGATGGCGAGCGATCGGGTGAAGCTGGACACGCTTGGCGAAACGACGCTGGGGCGGCCGTTCGTGGCGCTGACGATATCGAGCTCTGAGAACATGGCGCGGCTGGATCACTACCTGGAGATCCAGCGGAAGTTGGCGGACCCGCGGCGCGTGGAGTCGGAGTTGGCGGCGGCGGATCTGATCCGCGAGGGCCGCACGATCGTGCTGATCACGGGTGGTATCCATTCGACGGAGGTCGGTGGCTACCAGATGCCGATGCGGCTGGTCTATCACCTTGCCTCGCGTGATGACGAGGCGACGCGGAAGATCCTCGACGAAGTGATCCTGCTTTTGGTGCCGTCGTTGAATCCGGACGGCAGCCAGATGGTGGTGGATTGGTACAAGAGCACGCTGGATCAGCCGTGGGAGGGCGCGGGCCCGCCGTTCCTCTACCACCACTACGTGGGTCATGACAACAATCGCGATTGGTACGCGTTCACGCAGAAAGAGACACAGCTGGTTGTGGCGAAGCTGCACAACGTGTGGCATCCGCAGATCGTGCACGACATCCACCAGATGGGCTCGAGCGGGCCGCGGTTCTTCATCCCGCCATGGACGGATCCGGTCGAGCCGAACGTGGATCCGTTGCTGGTGGCGGGGATCAACGCCCTGGGCACGGCGATGGCGTGGGAGCTGTACGGCCAGGGCAAGAAGGGGATCGTGGTCAACGCGATCTTCGACGCGTGGACGCCGGCGCGTGCCTATCAGCACTATCACGGCGGCGTCCGGATCCTGACGGAAACGGCGAGCGCGCGGCTCGCGACGCCGATATTCATGCCGTTCGATTCCTTGGGCGGCCGCCGTGGCGTCAACGTGCGGGAGTCGTCGTGGCGCTTTCCCGACCCGTGGCCCGGCGGTGCGTGGCACCTGTCGGATATCGTGGACTACATGGAGTCGGGCGCCACTGCGCTCCTCATGCAGTCGGCGCTGTACCGCGAGCGCTGGCTCAAGAACTTCTACCAGATCGGGTTGCACGGGATCGGCGGTCGGGAGGGCTGGCCGCAGGCGTTCTTGGTTTCGCCCGACGGTCAGAACGCGGATGGGCTCGCCGACATGTTGCGTATCCTGGTCATGGGCGACGTGGAGGTACAGCAAGCGCGGAGCGGGTTCGTGATGGACGGCCGCCAGTATCCGGCGGGCACGTACGTCGTGCCGATGAACCAGCCGTACTCGAGTTTTGCGAAGACGATGCTCGAGGTGCAGCACTACCCCGAAGTGGAAGAGTATCCCGGCGGCCCGCTGCGGGCGCCGTACGACGTGACCGCGCACACGCTTCCGCTGTTGATGGGCGTGGAGGTCGTGGCGGTTGACGAGTTGCCCGAGGTCGAGCTGTCGGAAGCGAT
>JBDHAL010000118.1:0-11859 GCA_039588075.1 Gemmatimonadota bacterium
CGAGGCTTCCAGCTTCCGCCGTCACCGAATTGACCAGCGGCTTCCCGTCGCACGCTTTCAGGGCCGCTTCCAATGCGGCCGGCATCGCGGAGTCGATGCACAGTGGCGCATCGACGGCCTCCTGGACGGCGGCGACGACCTCGGGCAGCACGCGGACTTCGTCTACGCCGGCCGCTCCGACGTTGAGATCGAGCACCTGGGCACCGGCCGCCACCTGCGCCATCGCATCGGCGCGGACCGTGGCTAGCTCGCCCCGCTGTAACTCCTCGGCCAGTTTCTCCCGGCCGGTAGGGTTGATTCGTTCCCCGATGATCACGAACGGCCCGTCGGGCCCGATCGTCACCGAATTCGATCCGGATCGCAGGATCGTCTCCACGCCAGGCTCCCGCGTCAGTCCGTTAGCGACATGGCGAGCTCGGTGGCGCTCGCCGCGTCGGGCGCGTAGCCGTCCGCGCCGATCTCGTCCGCCCACTCCTGGGTGACGGGCGCGCCGCCGACGATCACCCGCACGGCGGGCCCCAGGCCCGCCGCTTTGATGGCTTCGACGGCGACCTTCTGCTGGGGCATCGTCGTCGTCAGCAGCGCGCTCAGGCCGACGATGCAGGGGCTCGCCTCGCGTGCCGCCGCTACGATCTGATCGGCCGGCACGTTCTTACCCAGGTCCACCACTTCGAAGCCCACCGTCTTGGCCATCGCGCCGACGATGTTCTTGCCCAGGTCGTGAAGATCGCCCTGCACCGTGGCGAGGACGAGACGCTGAATGGGCGGCCCCTCCTTCCGGCTCTCCAGCAAGACCGGCTCGACCAGCTCGTTGCAGCGCGCGAAGATCTCCGCGGCGACCACGACTTCCGGCAGGAACGCCTCACCGCATTTCCACCTCCGCCCCAGCTCGAGCATCGCCGCGGCGAGACCCGACTCCAGGATGGCGCGCGGATCATCGCCCGACTCCAGCAGACTCCGCGTCGCCTTCAGTGCCCCTTCTTCGTCTTGCGTCAGGATCGCCTGCCGCAGCGACGCCAGCACCTCATCCATCGACGTCACCCCCCTCCTCTTCGTAGCAAACGAGGATGCTACAGATCTCCTCGTCCAATCCCGGGTCCAGTCCGGCCGGTCGGTGCCCGTCGAGGATCTCGCGCAGCCGTTCACGCGCCGCCTCCCGCGGGCCGGGGCCGCCGGCGGCCTCCCATTCGGTCCACTCGCTGCGGTCGAACAGCCGGGGCTGCCACAGCCGACGCATCGTTTCGAGCGTGTGCCGCTGGCTCAGATACTCGCCGCCGGGTCCCACCGCGTCGAGCAACTCCAGCAGTCCCGGGCCGGCGTCGGTGGGCACGCCCATCATGTGGCGCAGCAAGGAGAAGATCTCCGCGTCGAGGATCAGCTGCTCCGCCGAATAGACGCGCGCGCCGTACAGCAGGCCGGCCCCGCTCAGCAGGTCGGCGCCGGCCAGCGCGCTGGCCAGGCCGGACAGTCCGTTTTCCAGCCCCGCCTGCCAGTCGGGCGACTTCGCTCCGGTGGCGAAGGTGCCGACGCTCGAGGGGACGTCGTAGTGGCGCGCCAGCTGCGCCGAGGCCATCTGCACCAGCAGGTCCTCCGGTCCGCCGCACGCCGCCGCCCCGGAGCGCAGGTCCATCACGGTGGCGCAGGATCCGTAAAAGGTGGGGGCGCCGGGAACCAGGGTCTCGAGGATGACGATTCCCGCCAGTACCTCCGCGTTGGACTGTACCAGGTTGCCGCTCCAGGTGGCCGGGCCCGTGGCGCACGCGATCGGCATCACGAAGAAGCCGCACGGCACGCCCGCCTCGGCGAAGATGAGGGCGGCATCGACGGCGCCGCCCTTGTAGACCAGCGGGCTGGTGCTGCACTGAAAATTCGAGACGATCGGCCGCTCGCGCAGCGCCGACGCGCCGCCCGCCGCCAGTTGGGCGATCTCCACCACGCCGCGTGCGGCGTTCGCCGAGGCCGCGGTCATCATCTGGATGTGCTTGCCGGTGTTCGCCAGCTGGGCATGCAGCTCGTGCAGCGACTGCACCGCCGGATCGACATCCCGGGCGGCCACCGGCTGCCAGACGAAGGCGATCTCGGGCAGCGCGTCCGCCACCCGCGTGATGGTGGCAACGTCGGCCTTGGTGGAGGGCCGGCGGGCGCCCGATTGAATGTCGATGATCTCGGCGGCACACCCGTCAATCCCCAGGAAGCCGCGCTCGCCGTCCAGCTCCAGGTCGCAGCCTGGCGCCCGAGCGGCGAACGTGATCTGGCGCGGGGCCCGGGCGACGGCGGCCTCCACCATCTCCGGGGCGAACCGCGCCCGTCGCTCCTCCAGGTCGACCTCGGCGCCGGCTTCGGCCAGCCGCTCGAGCACCGTCCGCGATCCCACCTCGATTCCTATCTGGTGCAGGATCTCGGTCGTCCGAGCGTGAATCTCCTCCAGTTCCGCCTCGGACAGGATGTCGAGCCGGAACCTCCACGGCAGCGATTGGATTATCGTTTCGCTCATCGATCCTCAGTCTGGATGCCTACGCGCGACAGGGCAATTTAGGCGCAGGAGCGGCGTTGTCGAGCGGCGAAGCGATGTTGAGAGATTGATGATGGGGCGCGCCTATCATGCGGAATGTTCGACGGCCGGGTGTCGACTTCGGAGTTCTCTTGGACAGCCGACAGCCGACAGCCGACAGCCGACTTCTAAGTTTTGTTGGATGTCCGATGTTCGACGTCCGATGTTCCACGTTCAGCGCTGAGGGCGGAAATGGTGGCATCTTCTGAGAATCAGGGCAGAGAATACGATTTGCAGGATCGGCTCATCGATCTTGCGGTGCGGGTGTGTAGAGTGTGCGACGACTTGCCGTCGACGCGGCTGGGAAAACACGTGGCGGGGCAACTGATCCGCTGCTGCACCGCGCCGGCCCCACTCCATGCAGAGGCCAGCGCCGCCGAGTCGAGAAAGGACTTCAACCACAAGCTCGGCCTCTGCCTGAAAGAACTCAGAGAGACGATGAGCTGGCTACTCTGCCTCCAGCGCCTTCAGATAGGCGATACAGACGCGATCGATGACTCGATCAAGCAAACCGACCGAACCATCGCAATAGTGTTCGCAAGCATCAGAACCGCCAAGCGCAACGACAAACTAAAGTCCTAAGAGCCAGCCCCCCCTCACCCGAACGTCGAAACTCGGACGCCGAACATGGGACATCCAACAAAACTTAGAAGTCGGCTGTCGATTGTCGGCTGTCGGCTGTCGAAAAAACCCCGAAGTCGACAATCGACCCTTAATCATTCCCATTATAGGGCACGCCCTCCGTCATCCACCCCGGCGCCGGCGAGCCTTTCAAGTAATGATCAAAAAACTGCCTCATCCTGATCGAGTAATCCAACTTGTTCGCATACTCCCTCGGATGATGCGGCTCACCTCGATACTGCAAAAAGATCGCATTCTTCCCGTTCCGCCGCAGCGCCAGGTAATACTCGATACTCTGGTACCACGGCACCGCCTCATCCTCGTCGCCGTGCATGATCAGCAGCGGCGTGTTCATCCTGTCGGCGTAAAACAGCGGCGAGTTCTCTATATAGTCTTGTCGCGCTTCCCAGAGGCTTCCCGACAGCCGGCTCTGACCCATCTCGTACTGGAACTGCCGGGCCAGCCCGCTGCCCCAGCGGATGCCGCCGTAGGCGCTGGTCATGTTGGAGACCGGCGCGCCGGCCACGGCCGCGGCGAAGATGTCGGTTTGGGTGACGATGAACGCCGTCGTGTAGCCGCTCCACGAGTGACCGTGCAGACCCAGCCGGTCGGGGTCCGCCAGTCCCAGCTCGACCAGCTTCCTCACGCCGGGGACGACGCTCTTGAGGGCGGACTGGCCGGGCCGGCCCACCTCGAAGCGAACATCGGGCAAGAAGACGATGTAGCCGTTGGAGGCGTACACGGGGAAGCTGGGCCGGTGATTGATCACCGGCTCGTTGAACTCATGCAGCCGCTGCGAGAAGAATCGGTAGAAGTACGTCAGGACCGGGTAGGTCACCCCCTCCTCGTAGTCGCCCGGCAGGATGACCGCGCCGTGCAGCGTGATCCCGTCGAGACTCTCGTACTCGATGAGCATCGAGTGGCCCCAGGCGAACTCTTCGATTTGCGGATTCACGTCGGTGATCTTGCTGGGCCGATCGAAGCCGGCGCGGCTGACCCAGAGGTCGGGGAACTCGTCGTAGTCCTCGCGAGTGAACAGGTAGACATCGGCGTCTTCGGCCCTGGCCAGGAACTCGAACTTCTTGTCGTCTTCCAGCAGCAGTTCGAGCCCCCCGCGATCGGCGCGCGTGCTGTAGAAGCCGAAGTTCTTTCGCGCCTCGTCGAAGGAAGTCAGGTAGACGGTCGAGTTACGCGGGAAACTCTCCTGGTCGCGGTCGACGCGCAGCACGCGGTAGATCTTGCGGGCCGCGCGACCCTCGCCGCGCGTCAGGTTGACCGGCTCGCCGCCGTTGGTCGGAAACTGCCACACGTCGTACTTGTCGTGGATCAGTACCGCCCGCTCGCCGTCCACCCAGCCGCCCACTCCATAGCCGGGTCTCGCGCTGGGGTAGTCGTGATCCACGTCGGCGAACGAGACCGGAACGTCGTGCGTCAGGTTTCGAGTTTCGCCGCTCTGTGTCTCGTAGAGATGGTAGTTGCCTTCGCTGTAGTAGATGAGGTAGCGGGCCTCCGGTGACAGGCTCTGCTGGATCTCCCGGCGGCCCGTCCAGCCGCGTACCGTGGAGCTCCCACCCGGCTGCATCCGCTCTCCCACGAGATGCGGTGTGCCATCCTCGAGATCCACCACATAGGCATCGACGAAGACGCCCGCCCAGGTTCTCTCCTTCATGTACGGCGTCGGATCCGTCGCCAGCGCCACCCTCGGGTTCTCCGGCACGTTGTTTATCCAGAGTGCCTGGCTGGCGAGCCGCACGGCACGGCGGTCATCTACGTGATAGACCGCCAGATAAGTCCGCTCCTGCTGTTCTTCCCAATTCTCTTTCTGGTTCGGATTGATCAGCGGATCGTTCCAATGCCAAACATCAACCTCCCGCCCCTCCAGTATCTCCTCCGTATCATAAGGATCAAACTCCTCCTCCTCTTCTTCCTCACCCTCCCCCTCCCCATCCCCATCGTCCTCCGGCCGAACGCCAAAGAACAACCGCTCGCCGTCATCCGACCACGACAGCCGGTTCTCGCTCGGGATGTACCAGCCCTCCGGAGTCTCCATGGAGTCCACCGCCGGCCAGGCACGATCGCCGTCCCAAATCTTGAGCGCCGCTGCACCCGGCTCCTCCTCCTCGTCGTCCTCGACTGCCGCAGTGTACGCGAGCGAACCGCTCGAGCTCCAGGCGAAGTTCGCGAAGTGACCCGGTTGTTGTTCAAGAACGGTATCGCTGAAATTCCCGGTCCTCAGATCACGCACGTAAAGCTGATCACCGTCGCTCGCCGTGTCGGCTACCGCGTAGGCGATGTAACGGCCCGTGGAATCGAAGGCGAAACTGCTCACCGCGTCCAGCTCGATCTCGGCATCGCCGTCGAGCCGGCGCAGGACCAGCTTGGTCACCGCGTTCCCCTCATCTTCGTTCCCCTCCCACCAGTCTTCGGCTTCCGCTGTATCCTCCTGCTCGAAGTGATGGATAGCGAGCCAGGCCCCATCTTCCGAGAACGCGAAAGCACGCACCCGATCGAGCTCCACGATCGAGCCGGTCGACGTGTCGAGGAGCAGTAGTCCGGTCTTGGGAACATCGATGCCCTTCGCGGTCTCCTCGAAGCTGGGGTTCCGCCGCGCCGCCACCCAGCGGCCGTCGGCCGAGATCCGCGGACGGCTGCCCAACGGCAGTACATAACGCGTGTCCCCGTCCGCCGAGCGAACGATCACTTCCGTATCGCCGCGGTCCGGGCTGGCCGTGAAGGCGACCCAGTCGCCGTCCCGCGACAGGACCGTGTTCTCGATTTGCCGGAACTGCATTAGATCGACGAAGGTAAGCGGGCGCTTCTCCTGGGCGCGGCCGCTGGCCGCGGCAGCGAACATGAGTGCCAGAAGCAGGACAGGTGCTCGATGGATGGGACCGCGGATTCGTATCACGGAGACGCCTCCCTTTAGGAATGCCAGGGTTTGTTCGAGGGGCCGAGACACAGGGTAGGGCCCAAAACAGTTGGGTGCAACGCGTCTGTGGCAAAGCGGATTCGACGGCCGGTCGCATCGGCCGATGGCAAACGCTTGTTTAGGGCCACGGCCGCAACAGGGGCCGGATGGCCCGCTGCTGGCGTAAATCGTTAGATTCGCTATATTTGGCAAACGCGCAATTCAGGCGCGTCTCTTAGAATCCCTCCCCTGCACGGTTTGTGCGTTCTCCCGACACCTACTTGGTAGGCGTTTTGTGTCCCATGCTACATTCAACGTGGAGGTGCAGAAGATGTTGAGAAAGTTGTCAGCTTTGGTGGTGGTGCTGGCGGTGTTCGGGGCGACCCCCGCATTCGCCCAGCTGCCCGGCATCGAGGTCGAGCCGTACGTCGGCGCGTACATCCCGACGCAGGACTTGGGCGACCTTGTTCCCGGTTCCACAGGCAGTCAGAAGACCGGGTTCGCCGTGGGTGGCCGCGTCACGTTCTGGCTGGCCGGGCCAATCGGCGCAGAGGGTAACTTCGTGTATGCCCTGAGCGATGTGGAGGAAAGTGCTGGGGGTACGAGCGAGAGTGCGGGTGTGTGGATAGCCGACGCGCGCCTGATCTGGAAACTGCTTCCGGGCCCGATCGGGTTGCATCTGACCGGCGGCGTGGCGCTGGTCGGAAAGACCGGTGATGCGTATAGCGACGTCACAGAAGGAAAGACCACTATCGGTGGAGCCGCCGGCGCGGGTGTGCGTATCAAGCTGCCTGGGATCTTCGCGATTCGTGGCGACCTTGACGGCTATTTCTACTCCGCCGATCACGGGCTCCC
Source organism: Gemmatimonadota bacterium (assembly GCA_039588075.1). Classification (GTDB taxonomy): domain Bacteria; phylum Gemmatimonadota; class Gemmatimonadetes; order Palauibacterales; family KS3-K002; genus JBDHAL01. The sequence continues at coordinate 6,936 of JBDHAL010000118.1, forward strand.
CACTGGTTCCCAGTTCCAGACTGACCTCATCGCTTCGGTCGGTCTGATCATCGGGCTGTAGTAGCGGCGCCGACGACTGACCAATAAGAAAAGAGGCGCGGCTTTTGCCGCGCCTCTTTCTTTGGCTCGCCTGAATTGGTTCGATTACCGTCCCGTCTTTTCCCTCACCGACACCTCGTCACTCCCCGACAGGGCCACGCCGTCCGTTGTTACGCCCTTGAGGAAAGCCTCGGTATCGCCCCCACGGAGGCCGGTCAATTCCGTGATGAACCTGCAGGCCAGATCGGGCAACTCGTCCCCGTTCACGTCTTCCGGCCCGCAGTTTGGCAGACCGTTGCCGCGGTAGTGAAGCGAAGCCTCGTCGCCGCTGTGGCCGAAAGTCAGGGAGTTCGCATCGACCTGCTCGGGCGCCGAGAAATCGGCAGTCGATAGGATAGCCACGGGTAGCTTGCCCGGATTGATGACGATCTGTTTGACCTGGCCGTCATCTTCACCGGGCTTGACGACGATCGTCAGCTGGAGAAGCGATTCGACTCGCCAGTCGGCAGCCGGTATCCATATCGGACCGCCCTGAAGCACGCCGAGCTCGCCGTTGCGCACGCTGGAGACCGTAGCGCCGTTGCTCAGGTCGGCGGTCGTGTTGCCCTCTCCTTCGTTCAAGCGCCAGTACCCAACGAGGCCGTTCTCACCGCCGCTGATCTCGCGGTCCATTGTGGCGCCGATTTCTTCGGCGCTCCTGGCGCGTTCCCAGATTCGAACCTCATCGATCGCTCCCTTGAGAAAGCGCTCGTTCCGCTTGTACGACTTGATCTGCGTGCCGAACCGCAGGTCGCGATTGTTGGCGTAGGTGATCCCGCTCGAGTAGTCGGCCGAGGCTTGCTCGACTCCGTTGACGTAGACTTTCACCGTGCCGCCCTGCGCGTCGTAAGTGCCGGCTACGTGATACCACGTACCGACATCGAGCGCGGTAACGCTGACCGCCGTTCCGCTGGCGCGGTTGGAGCGCACTACGCTGAATTGCACCTGGTTCGTTTGGTTCACGAGAACAGTGAAGCCGTCATTGAAGTCGTTGCCGGTGTTACTGACTACCATGTGGATCTTGTTCGACTGGTCGATCCTCAACCACAGCTCGACCGTGAGGCTGGCCGGCGTGCCGACGCTCGCCGGGTCCAGATCGATGCGGTCGTCCCGTCCGTCAAACTGGACGGCCCAGTTCGCTTCCGACCCGGGTGGCGATTGGAAGAGCGCGTCTTGAAATGAGCTCGCGTCAGGACCCTGGACGTCGCCGCCGGCGCAGCCGGTTAGCGACGAAAGGGCCAGCAGTAGAAAGATCCAGGCGTGGCGGGGGCGCCTGCGCGTTCTGGTCGGACTCGCAGACATTCGGACACACCTTTCCCGTTTCCGTTTCTCTCCAGCAAGACGGGCTGGCTGCAAAAACACCGGCGGGCACTCGAGGTGCTCACCGGTGACGGGTCGCGATGATAGCGGGCATATGAAAGCTACAAGAAACGTTTCAGGTGACAAGTTTGAAATACTACATTTCGTAGCCGAAACGGGGGATAAGTCGGGTAACGTCATGTGGCGCAACCGGAAAGACGCCGGGCCGGATGTTGGCGGTGTTCGTTCATATGGACGTTTCCAGGCCGTGCTCCGTCAGCAGGTCGATGTCTTGCAGCATATCGTTCGCCGGCCTATCGGCGACCACGCGACCGCCGTCGACGAGCACGACTCGGGAGCAGACGGCGGCACTGAACCGTACATCGTGGGATACGACGAGAAGAGTCTGAGTTCTGTTGCGCAGGATCTCGGCTATGGTGCGGCGTCCACGCCCGTCGAGAGCCGCGCTGGGCTCATCGAGGGCGAGGATGCCGGGCTCCATGGCGAGGACGGTGGCGAGAGCGGCGCGCCGTTTTTCGCCGCCGCTCAGGTGGTGAGCGGCGCGGTGGGCATCGACGTCAGCGAGCCCGACGCTCTCCAACGCCATCCGGGCGCGCGCACGAGCTTCGCCTGGCGCGAGGCCCTGGCAGAGGGGTCCGAAGGCGACGTCTTCGAGCAGCGACGGCATGAACAGCTGGTCGTCGGGATCTTGGAAGACGAGACCGACGCGGCTACGTATCTCGGGCAGGTTGGGCGGCTCGACGGGAAGGCCGCCGATCTTCAGCGAGCCGGCGGACGGTTCGAGTATGCCGTTCAAATGGAGCAGCAGGGTGCTCTTGCCGGCGCCGTTGGGCCCGACGATGGCGACGTGTTCGCCGGGCTCGAGGCGGAACGAGATATCGGAGAGAGCTGGTTCGTGGGAGCCGGGGTAGCTGTAAGTCAGCCCGGCGATCTCGACGCCCCAGGCGCCGGAGTGATTTTGCCCGCTCATCCCATCACCTCCAACATGCCGCCGAGCCAGATCGCCGCGAACATCAAGACGATGAGTGCGGTCCATGTAGAGCTGACGGCGGTCTCTGCGCGGAGCGTCGGGAATTTGCCGGTGTATCCGCGACTCAACATGGCGGCGTGGATGCGCGCGCCGCGGTCGTAGGAGCGAACGAAGAGATGAGCGAGGCTGGCGGAGCGGGCGCGCCAGGCACGGAAGCGAGACGCGTGACCCATTCGACTTCGTATCGCTCTCGATGTTCGTTCGAGCTCGTCGGTCAGCACGTACACATAGCGGTAACCCAAGGCCAGCGAGCTTTTGACGAGTCGCGGGAGCGGCAATCCGTCGAGCGCGCTGAGCAGGTCGGCGGCACGAGTGATGGAGATGACGACGGTAACGGCCGAAACAGCGAGGGTGGCGCGCAACACGATCTCGGCGGCGCGAACCAGCCCCGGCTGGCTGAGCGCCAGCGGTCCCAGCTCGATTCTCGGACCGGGAACGGTCAGCGGCAGTGCCAACGCCCCCGGCGGCATCAACCCGGCGGCGAAGGCAGCGGCGATCGCGATCCAGAGGCGTTGCTCCGGCGTCGTACGGTGGGAGAGCCAGGAGTGGCGTTCGGCGAACTGGTCCAGGTGTGCGAATCCCATCAGCCGCTCCGCCCGTTACGCGCCAGTGCCGTCGCTCGGACCACCGCGGCCGCGCCGGCGAACAGGAGGGCGATCCCGAGCACCGCCGCCACGACGTTCCCAGCGACGCCGGGCAGCCAGGCGCGGTAGTCGGGAAACGGAGCGCCGCCCCAGGCGGACGCCGCCTCCGCGATACCGAGTTCGATGGCCAATCGCTCCAGGCTGTCCGGTGCGGCCGAGGCGATCACCGAAAGAACGCCCGCCATGACGGCCATGCCGCCGAGCGCCGCCAGCAGGATGGGCCGCGCCGGGCTCCGGGCTTGGCCGCCGCCATCGTGGTAGAGCAGGTCGGGTCGTTTGCGGGCCAGGGCCCAAACCGCTGTTCCCGTGATCGCCGCTTCGGCGAGTCCGATGACCAGGTGCACGCCGGCCATCGCTGTGACCGCCAGGCGCGTCGGGGCGACTCCGCTCAGCCCCAGCTCGATACCGGCGGTCAGGCCCGTCAGAACCGTGGCCACGTAAGCCGCCACCGCCGCCGCCAGGCTGTGCCTCAGGGCGCCCGCGCCGGCCAGTCCGATCAGCGCCCGGTAGATGACGTATCCGACCAGCGCTCCCGAGCCGCCGATGTTGATGGCGTTGGCGCCCAGCGCGGTGAGGCCGCCGTCGGCAAAGATCAGCGCCTGGGCGATGACCACCGCCGTCATCACCAGGAAGCCCGACCAGGGGCCGAAAAGCACGGCCACCAATACACCGCCCAGCAAGTGGCCGCTGGTCCCGGCCGCCACGGGGAAATTCACCATCTGGGCGGCGAAGACGGCGGCCGTGGCCAGCCCCAGCAGCGGCGCGGCTCGATCGTCCAGATCCTGCCGCGCCCGGCGCGCCGAGTAGGCGGATAGCGCGCCCGCCGCCACTATCGTCGTGGCCGAGACGGGCGCCGAGAGGAAGCCGTCGGGTATATGAGCCATACAGAGAACCGAGTCTTGGGCTTACCGGGCTACCGCGCAAGACCGCTGCCTTTCGACCGGCTGCGGCCCGGCTTAGGTTCCGCCGGTAATGAGTAAGCGCGCGCCCTCCATGCAGGTCTATCACCTCGTGCGTCCCGGCGAACTTCGCCTGGAGACTTCCGCCGTGCCGCAGCCGGCAGCCGGCGAGATCGTCGCGCGTGTCGCGGTAGCGCTCACCTGCGGCACCGATCTCAAGAACTTCCAGCGCGGCCACGCGCGCCTCGAGACCGGCCTCATCGGGCACGAGTGGGCGGGCAGCGTGGAATCGGTCGGCGATGGGGTTCAGGGCTTCCGGCCCGGCGATCGGATCGTAGCGACACCAACGGCGCCCTGCGGCGATTGCGCGTACTGCTTGCGTGGGGCGGAGAACCTCTGCCTACACTTGCTGGAGCACATGGCGCTGGGCGCCTACGGCGAGTTCGTGCTGGTGCCGCGGCACATCGTCAATCGAAACGCTTTCCGGATACCCGACTCGGTTTCCGATCGGCACGCCGCGTTTCTCGAGCCGCTGGCCTGTACCGTTCACGGCGCCGACCTGGTAGACATCTCGGGCGATCGCACACTCGTCTTCCTTGGCGACGGGCCCATCGCGCTGCTGTTCCTTCAGGTCGCACGGCTGCGAGGGGCCGGTCGGATCGTTCTGGTCGGTCGTCAGCCGCGTCGGCTGGAAGCGGCGCGGGCGGTTGGGGTCGACCATGTCATCGACGCCCGGAGTGCCGATCCCCGTGAGGCCGTGCTCGACTTGACCGATGGTCTGGGCGCCGATGCCGTGATCGAGTGCGTCGGTCGCCCCGAGGCCTGGGAGCAGGCGGTCGATCTGGCGTGCAAGGGCGGCGCGGTCTTGTTGTTCGGAGGCTGCGAGAAGGGATCGACGATTGGACTCGACACCGAACGCGTCCACTACGACGAGATCACCGTGAAGGGCGGCT
>JBDHAL010000119.1:0-10814 GCA_039588075.1 Gemmatimonadota bacterium
CCAGCACCCGGCCCTGACGGTCCAGCAGCACCATGTACGGCAGCCCCCAGTAGTTGTACTGCTTGTGCATCCGGCCGCGGCCCAGCGCCATCGGCATCGTGTAGCCCTTGGCGGCGGCGTAGCCCCGGGCGGCTCCCTCGTTCCACTCTTCGTTGATGGCGACGATGGCGAAGTCGGGGTGGTTGACGGCGGCGTTCAGGCTGTCGAGCATCGGCAGCTCCGCCCGGCAGGCGGGGCACCAGCTGGCCCAGAAGACGACCAGCGAGACTTTGCCCTCGAGATCGGCGAGCGAGACGCTGTCGCCTTCGAAGGTCTCCAGCGCGAAGCTCTCGAAATGTGGGGCCTCGGCCCGACTCGCGTCCTCTCGGGCGCAGGCCGTCCCTAAAGCAAGAACTGCCGGTAGCAGCAGCGTTAGTCTCAATCTCATCCTGCCCTCCTCGTCACCCAAAACCGCCGGCGCGGCCTTCCGGTTCCTGAAGCTCTTTAACGAAGGCCGCTGCTGAAGCATCTTACAGGTACGGTGTATAGGGAGCGGGGGCGAAAGCGGGCCTGGCGGCCGGAGGCGATCATGAGAAGGGTTATCGGTTCAGCTGTCCTGATGGTGTTGGCCGCGACGGTCGTTCGTTGCGCCAATGATCCCGGCGGTCCGGGGGAGATCACCCAGCTGCCGCGCGATCTGAGCGGCTCGGAACAAGAGCTCATCCAGTCCGACAACTTTCGCGAGGTCCACGACCATGAGGGTAGCGGGAAGAACCTGTTCATCTCTCCGCTCAGCGTCGCGATGGCGCTGGGCATGGCCTACAACGGCGCCGACGGCACGACGCAGCAGGCGATGCAGCAGACGCTGGAGTTGCAGGGGATGACGCTGCCGGACGTGAACGAGTCCTATAAGAGCCTGATCGAACTGCTCGGAGGACTCGACCCGGCGGTCGAATTCCAGATCGCCAACTCGATCTGGTACCGTGAAGGCTTCCCGGTGGAGCAGGACTTCCTGGACGTGAACGTCGAGTACTTCGATGCGGAGGTCGCGAGCCTCGACTTCGCCAGCCCGGACGCCGCGCCCACCATCAATGCCTGGGTCGATGAGAAGACCAACGGCAAGATAGACGAGATCGTGGACTCACCGATCGATCCGGACCTCGTCATGTTCCTGATCAACGCGATCTACTTCAAGGGCAACTGGACGACGCAGTTCGACAAGGATCGCACGGGCCCGGCCCCGTTCTTCCTGGCGGACGGCAGCCAGAAGCAGGTCGAGACGATGTACTACGCCGACGCGGACACGGTGAAGTACTTCATGGACAGCGAGGTCTCGGTGCTCGACCTGGCGTACGGCGGCAAGGCCTACAGCATGACGATCGTGATGCCGGCCCAGGGCACGGACATCGCGTCGCTGATCGCCTCGCTCGATGCCGGCGACTGGCAGACCTGGATCGACGGCTTAGGCCTCGCCGAGGCCATCGTCTCGATGCCCAAGTTCACGCTCGAGTACGAGGTCGACTTGAGCGACGTCCTGAAGGCGCTGGGCATGGAGATCGCCTTCGACCAGTTGGCCGCCGACTTCACCAAGATCTACCCCGGCCCCGAGCGTATCTACATCAGCCGTGTCAAGCACAAGACCTTCGTCGAGGTCAACGAAGAAGGCACGGAGGCCGCCGCCGCCACGTCCGTCGAGGTCGGCATCACCAGTGCGCCTCCCTTCGTCCAGGTCGATAGGCCTTTTCTCTTCGCTATACGAGAGAGGTTCTCGGGTGCGGTGCTGTTTATGGGCGTTATTGTGGACCCGCAGTAGGTAACCGGTAATCGGTGACCGGTAACCGGTAAGTTCGAAGTAGAAGTGAAAACGACGGCCAGGTTGGCTCGCGCCGCCTGGCCGTTGAAGTTACCGGTCACCGGTTACCGATTACCGGTTACCTTCTTCCCCGCAGCGCGGCGATGAACAAAGGCACCGTCTTCCGCAAGTCTCCGACCACCGCAAACACACGCGGTCTTTCGCGGCGTTGATTCAGCGTCATCAGCGGCGCCTGGGCGTCCATGTTGAAGGCGAAGATGACGGCACGGTCGGCCACGTAATCGATGTGCTGCGGGGCGCCGGAGACGCCGAGTGCGATCATCACCCGCGGGTTGACCCTGGCGCCGGTCTGGCCGATCTGGCGCTCGTCGGGCAGCCAGCTCATGTCCATGGTGACCTTGCGGGTGGCGCCGATCTCGACGCTTGGGGCGCCCAGGTCGAGGAGCGCCTGGCGAAGCGGCTCGACGATGGTCTCGAGGTTGTCGACGGACCCGAGGCCGGCGCCGACGTCGATGACGAACTCGGCGTTCTCGAGCGTGACGACGCCCAGCGCCTGCCGGGCTTCGGCGATCGCCTCGGCCAGGGCGTCACTCTGCGGATCGTACTCGAGATCGAGGTCGATGCGGACGACTTCGGCCGCGCCGGCCGCCGGCTCGCCCGCTTCAGCGGAGACTTCCGACTCGCACCACATGATGCGCGTGCCGTCGCTCGCCATGGGCAGGTGGCGGCGCGCCCGTAGCTTGCGCTCGTAGGCGGGATGGACGAAGGCGACGCCGTCGCCGTCGCGGAACTCGACCCGGCTGATGCCGGCCAGTTCCTCCGCCGGCAGGTCGGCATCGCGCAGCGCTTCGGCCAGGCCCGGCAGAACTTCGGCGAGCCACGGCGAGCTGAGCAAGTAGCTCGGGCGCGAGGGCGCCTCGGGGCCGACGAGTTTCTCGAGCGCCTCTGCGTGGGCGCGGAACGCGCCAGCGGCGAGCGCCTTGTGCTCGGCGAAGACGATGCGGTGGAACGGGGCGTGCGCGAGGAGCCTGCCGGCGATTGCGCGTCGCCGCTTGTCGTCGAGCTTCCCGGTCAGGGCGAGGCCCAGGAGCGGGTAAGAGCTTCGGCCCGCGATGCCGTGCGCCGCCGCCAGTGGCGCCCGCGCGTTTCGCGCCAGATCGTCGTCCTCCAATTCCGCCACGAAGACGACGCCCTTCCAGTCGATAGATCGGGGTTCGGCTTTCCGCAACTTGCCTTCGAACGGCGCCCCCGTGGGCGCGCCGGCGCCGTTCCCGAGATCGCCCACCTCCATCAACACTTCTGCGGCCCGCTGCGGATCGACGCGGCCCGTATCCTCATCTTCGTCCGGCGTCGCGGCCACCGCCGCCGTCGAGAGTTCTTCCTCGGACCGTCGAGCGCCGGCCGGGAACGGTACGACTTCCAGCGGCGCCCTCAGAGCCAGGATGAAAGCCGCCGTCGTGAAGTCCCATTCCGGCTCGCCTTCCGCCGCGGCCACGCCGCCGACGCTGGGCAGCGGCGTGCGGATGAATGTGTCGGGAAAGCGCCGGCTGCTGCTGATCGCCTCGTCCCCATCGACCCACACATCGGTCATTCCGGGCACCCAATCGGCGCCGAACGCGCCGGCCAGCCGCAGGCCCAAGCGACCGCCGCTCGGGCTGTCGTCCGAGGCGCCGGCCAGTAACAACTGGAAGTCAATGCCGCGTTCGCGAAGCGCCGCGGCGATGGCGTCGGCCACGGCGTACTCCTCGTACGAGGCGCCTTGCGTGTCGAGCAGGATCGCTCGATCAGCGCCGGCGGCGAGTGCGGAGCGCAGTCCGTCCTCGGCCGAGAGCGGCGCGGCGCTGACGACGGTCAGGCTGACGCGATCGCGGGCCGCGTTCTTCATGGCGAGCGCCCGGCGCAGCGCGCGTCGGTCGCCGGCGCTGAAACCGAACAGATTCTCCGCCAGGCTGCCGTCTTCGACGCGGGGCCGGGGCGCCAGCCTCGGCGTCCACTCCATCGCGACGACGATCTCGAGATCGCGGTCGATCGGTGCGCGCTCGACGCGACCGACATCCTCGACCGCATGCAGGCCATGAGCCGCATCGTATTCATCCAGCACCGTCTCGGCCAACTTGAGCTCGGCCGACCGGCCGCCCGACTGCAGCGTCTCGAAGTCGCGATCGAAGCTCGAGCGGAGGCGCGAGAACTCGCGCTGCGCACGGGCGACAAAACCACGCGCCGCCCGGTCGGCCCACCTGCGCCTCGGTGCGTCGCCTTCGGCGTCAAGGTTCACGGCGATCCAGTGGGCGCGGTGCACCACGCTATCCACCGCCTTTACCAGGGCCGTCATGCGCGATAGGCGGAAGAAGATCGGCTGCAGAAGTGCGCGTTGCCACGCCGCGCTCTTGTAGGTTGCGCGTGTCCGCTTCACCCGCTTCCGCAATTCCGCGTGCAGCTCTCCCAGGATGCCGGCCTGTTCCGCGTAGGGCGAGTCGCCGGCATCGATCTCGAAGCTCTCTTGCTTCTCCAGCTGCGGGCCCACCATGTCGATGAGATCCTTCAGGAGCAGGAACTGCTGGATCTCGTTGGTCCCTTCGTAGATCGTCATGACCCGCGCGTCGCGCCGGTCCTTCTCGATCCGGTGGCGCTGTGTCTGGCCGTCGATGCTGTAGACGGGCTCCAGGTAGTGCGCCATTCGGTGCAGGCCGTCGGTGCCGAAGAGCTTCGCGATCGAAGACTCGACCCGCGGCATGTCGCTGGTCTTGTCGTCGTAGATCCCGATCAGGTTGTAAGCGATCGCCTCCACGGCGAACATCTCCTCCATCGCCAGGCCGAGGCGATAGCGAGCCCAACCGGTCGAGCCGCGCGGGATGCGGTTCAGGTAGTCGCCGGCATCGCCGATGCTGTGCTGCATGCCCGCCGTAGATGAAACGCAGAGGCCGGTGCGCCCCACGTTGAGCGTCTCGAGCGCGTTCTCCTGCCCGCGTCCCTCGATCCCGATCATGCACTCGCGCGGGATGCGGCAGTTGGTCAGCGTGATCTCGTTGGTCGGCGAGCCGCGCTGCCCGGTCTTCTCTTCGTCCTTTCCGACCAGGAAGCCCTCGGTGAGGGCGTCGGCCATGAAGCCGGTGAGGCCCATCGGAGTGCGGGCGTAGATCGCCTCGACCCCGGCGATGTGGCCATTGGTGATCCACATCTTCGCGCCGTTGAGGACGAAGAAGTCATAGTGCTCCGCGCCGTCCTGCTCGCGGATCAGCGCCATGTCGTGAATGTCGATGCGCCGGTCGCCGATCATGAAGTAGCGGTACTTCTCCTCGTCCTTCTCGTAGGTGTACTCTTGAGAGAAGACCTCCGCCGGTTCGGCGTCATCGCTGTAGCGGTAGAAGATCTTGCGGCCGTCGAACTCGAAGCGACGCATGTCGCCTATGTTTCGGCGGCCGGTCTGCGCCTCCTCGTCCAGGAAGAAGTATCTCACGCCGTCGGCGTCGATATGCACCCGGCGCGAGTCGAGCCGCGCCTCGGTGCGGACCCGGGCCGTGTCGGACCCGGCGCTGGGCTCGGTGAGCGCGAAAGCGGAGATCGCCCGGGCCGAGATGAGCCGCAGGTAGAACTCGTGCGCCAAGCGACGCCGCGGCATCTCTGCCAGTTCGGCCGAGGCCCGCTCCTGCCAGCCGTCGAGCGCGGCGATCGCTTTCTCGAGGCCGGACCGGAAACCACCCAGGTCCTCTTTCAGGCCGGCGGCGCCGCCCTTTTGCCAGGCCGACAGAAACTTGCCGAAGACTACCTTCTTGAGGATGCGGCTCTTGCCGATCTTCGGGCGTATCTCCTTGTCGAGCGCGATGTACGCGGTCTTCAACGCCTCGATGTCGGGCGTCTCCATCGCGGCGATGATTTCGCCGATGCCCGCCGTGATGGCCTGCACGTCGTCGGCTTTGTCGACGGCGCCCTGCAGGTCGCGCTCGGCGGCGATCACTTCGTCGAGACCGAGTAGCATCGGGGTCGTTCCGATGCTGGTGTTGGCCTGGATCGTGAGCGTGTGGCTCACATCGGCCAGGCGCCTGGAGATCTGGCAGAGGTTGTAGTAGTCCGCCTTGGAGCGGCCCTGGCCGCCGTAGTGCTGCGGGATCACGATGCGGAAGAAACCCTGGTCGAGCAGCCAGTCGATGTCGTCGCGGGGGATGTAGTGGAGCCTCTCGATGTAGCGCTCGTAGTTCGGCTCGAACTCGCGTTCGCCGAATCGCTCGCGAAAGACCCTGAGGTACTCTTCGTAGTGCGAGCGGGTGACGTCATCGATCCAGACCGTCTCGGGAACGTAGCGCGACCCATCGATCTCGAACGGTTGGAGCAGGAACGCCCCCGACCTGTGATTGCGGCCCGCGTCGATGATCTCCCGTTCGTAATCGTAGTCGAAGCCGCCGCTGGCGATGGGCGTATCGGGGTAGCCCTCCAGCTCGAGGGCGAGGCGCCCCAACTCGACGCGTTGGGCGGCGTTCTCCATTTCGCGGTCCACGTCGACCAGGCGTTCCTCTACGATGTCGGCCCAGAGCTGTGCCGCCTCCACGTAGGGCTGGGCGGGCAACGCGGCTTCCATGCGTCGGTGCGCCCTGATCAGCAGTCGCGCCCAAGCGTAGAGCCGAGTCGCCAACTCGCCGGCGATGTCGTAGACCACTTCATCGGCGGTGGCGCCTTCCGCCCTCTCCAGCGCCCGGCGCATCGCCGACTGCAGTATCTGCTCGGCGGTGCGAACGCGCCTGACCTCGAAATCGAAGATGGGCCGCCGGGCCATCGCCTCCAGCGCCCGGTCGATTTCGGACGAGATCGCGGCCAGCAGGTCCCCGGCCGGCAGCTGGCGGCCGATCTCGATGTTGAGTTCCGCGTTTTCCCTGATGTAGTGGGGGAAGGCAGAGCTGTCGCGGTACATCTTCGAGAAGATGTCCTCTTCCGAGAATGCCGCTCCGCCGATTACCTGGCCCGCCCGGTAGGTGATGCTGGGCATGTCGGGCCCGAACAGGTCCGTGACCGCGACCTTGGCGGCGGCCACTTCGATCGCGTTGCCCCACGACGCGTCCTGCAGCAGCGTCTCCACCGCCAGCCGGCTCGCTTCGATGTGGCCGAGGTGCGCGCGCACGGCGCCGAACTTGCCCACCCCGTCACGGCCGTCCATGTCCTGGAACATGTCGGGGAACTGGATGCGCGTGCGGGCGTGATCTACCGATCGCTCGGCCAGTATCGTGGCGGAGCCCAGCGCTATGGCGGCCACGTCTCGCGCCCGGATGCCGAAGAGAGCGGAATCGTCGGTCGCCTCCCAGACGCCCTCCCATTCCGGTTTGGCGCGATCGAGCGTGAGCTCGGCGACCGCGGCGCCGGTTAGACCGATGGCCGGAGTGCCCTCGATCTCCAGGCCTTTCGTCTTCTTCTTCAACAGAGCCACGCTTCCGCCGCCCCGCACGACGAAGCCTTCCGCCATCGCGGTGAAGGCGAACGGGAGGGTCGCCGTCCAACGCCCGTCGTCCGGCTCGGCTTCGGTCTCCATCGCCAGGGCGACGAAGCGATCGGCCTTCATGCATGCGTCGAGAATGGACGGCGGCGCTCCGGCCCGCTCGAGCGCGTTCACGGCCCCCAGGTGTGATGCCGCTATCGCCCCCAACGACGGGTCGACCCGCGACAGCTCGGCCAGGATGTCGTTCCGGCGCAGGTGCCGCCAGGCGTTGAAGCCGCCGCCGGGCTCGGCCGCGCCCAGGGCGGCACGGGCCGCCGCGCGCATGATCTCGACTTCATCGCCCTCCAGCGCGCCGCCCTGCTCGAGGCGGCGGATCGCCAGCCGGTCGAAGACGCCCGCCAAGAATTCGCGCAACGACTCCCGCGCCTGTAACCGCTGCGGCGATTCGACTTCAATTGCCCGCAGTTCCGCCACCGGATCGGAATGCTCGGGTTCGATCATGCCGCCCTCGGCCACCCGGTCGATGGCGGCACGTAGCCCTTCGAGATGATGGTCGCGGATCTGTCGCGCGTCGGCCTCGGCGGCGAAGAATCGTCGCGCGCCCGCGTGCTCGCGTATCTGCGATGTCACCGACTCCAGATCACGCTTCAGCTGCAGCAGCGTGACGTGCGCCTGGTTCAGCTCGCGGCGCGCCAGCCAGCCCTCGATCGGGTCGGCCAGCGCGCGGTCGGCGGCCTCCTCGGCGAGCACGGCGAAGTACTCGAACGCGGACCGGTACCAGGCGACCTGGCCGGACTCGAGGACACGGGGACCGTGCCAGACGTTGTGATGGATCTCCACGGAGTTCGCCGCGGCACGATCGATGGCCCTGTGCGTCGCCCTGAGCGCCGCCGCCAGCCGCGACGGCGTGTCGAGGGCGACCTCACCGGACCAATCGTCGGCGAGCGTCGCACGCCAGAAGCTCGGCTCGATCTCGGGCGCCGCCTTCAGCTCGCGCTCGGAGATGATCCGACGCAGCTCGCCGTCCGCTTCCGTGTAAACTTCGTAGACCAGCCGGTGCTTGCCGAAGCGCGACCAGTCGACGTGCTGCGGCTCGAGCCGCCAGCACGTCTCGCACTTCACGCAGTTCTCGAAGTTCGCCGTGACCGAAGCGTGCAGCGTCCTATCCAGGTTGAGTTGGTAGACCGCCGCCGGGCAGACGCTCCAGAGCGCCGATGCGCTGGGGTCTTCGAGCTTCCCCGATTTCTCCGGCGGAAAGAAGACCTTGATGTGTGAACCCGCTTCGCCGGCATAACTGATCTCGCTCAGCTTGGCGTCGTGTGTCACCGCGGTCGCTACCTTGCCTGCCGACAGGTCGGTCAGCGCGCCCCAGCCGGTTAGCCAGCGACCGTAGAAAGTGTCCTTCAGCTCTTCGAGCGTGGGTTTGCGACGCGAGTAGCGAACGGCATCGCTCGCCCGCTGGATGCCCCGCGTGATGAGGAAGCCGCTGAAGCCGATGATCGAACCGAGCATTTCCCAAAGCGATATCCTGCGCATCAGCAGGCCCACGCAGCGGTCGAGCTTGTTCTTTATCGGTACGCCGTCGTTGGCGTAGAGCACGTCCGCCGCTCTGGTGAGTGCCGGCATGTAGCGCGCGGCGGCCCAGCGCGTGTACCAGGGCAGCTTGCCCGTCACTTCGTTGTCGACCCAGAAGCTGAACTTGAGCTCGCCTTTCTTCCGACCCCAGGCGAACGGCAGCAGCGCGATCAGCGTGTTGGGGATCGAGAGCGCCAGGGCCGGCAGCGCGTGTTTCGCCATGCAGCGGCCGGCGTGGAGCGCCCGCGATCCGCGCCTCAGATCGAACATCGTCCTGAACCACCGGCCCTTGAGCGTTTCGCTCACCAGGCGCACGGTCTCCCACCACTTGCTGGCGAAGCCGAGCCGCGGGCGCGTCATGGCGTAGAGCGAGCCGTTCAGCAAATCGATCTGGCGGCCGAACAGCGCCTCGCTGTGCTCGATGAAGGCGGGCCAGTCGCTGAGGTACTCGACGTCCTTATAGTAGTTGGTCGCCTTCAAGGGCTTCACGTACAGCTGCTCGAGGCGCTCGCGGGTCGGTCGCTCGCCTTCTTTGAGGAGAGCGAGGGCCGCGTCGGCGAATATGCTTCCCATGGCGCAGGCCGGGCCGGTGAAGTTGGGATAGGGGAAATCGATCCCGATGCCTGTGGCGGCGCCGCCGATGACGACCCCGTCATCGACGAGCCTCGGAAGCTCCGACAGCCCACCGCTGCGAATGATCTTGGCGCCAAAGGATGTGGACTCGCCGCCGGCGATCAGGCGCGCGATGGGCGGCAGCCCCTTGAACCACTCCATCAGAGTGTTGTAGTCGCCGCCGAACGTGCCGAGATTCTCGAGCGGCAGCACCAGCCCGATGGAGATGCTCGACATGTTGGTGTAGATGAGCCCCGCCATGTTGAGCCGGACGGGTTTCCCGTCCACGGCGCCGTTCCTCAACATCACCTCGTAGCAGGCCGCTTCGCCGGGGCCGACGCCGAACCGATCCTCGATCACCAGCGGATCGACCTCGATCACCTCTTTCACGCCCTGTAAGAACGCCGGCTGGCCGCTCGCCTTGGAGCGAACCGCATCGCCTTCGAACCCTTCCTTGCTGACGAGGTGCGAGGCGTCGCCTTCGGCCAGAAAGACCAGTTCGCCGTACAGCGGCCCCCTGTCGGTATGCACGCCGATCACCCGCTCGCCGTGGCGGATGAGTCCGTCGACCGTTGTCTCGCAGAGCAGGGTGACGCCGAGCTGGCGCGCCCGCTCCGCCAGGTAGCGGTCGTACACGGGACGCAAAACCGTGAAGCAGTGACGGAAGGTTTCGGGGTTGGCGTACTCGGCGCCCGCCATGGTGAGCCCGTTGCACGAGAAGAACCCGCGTTTCACCACGCGCCGCTCGTAGGGCGCCCGGTCCAGCTCGTCGGCGCCCAGAACGGCGGGATCGGCCAGCTTCTCCGCGAAGTAGACCGCGCCCGACCAATTCTCGGCCCCCGGGTAAACAGCAGCTTCCACGACCAGGACGTCGAGATCGGTCCTGGCCAGCTTCAAGGCGGCAGTGATTCCGGCGGGCCCGCCTCCTACGATGATGATATCCCAGAGCTTCTTGCTCATCGACGGTCTAACCAGTTGAGGGCACTGCTCCAGCTCCCCCCGGTAGAATGCCGGGCCGGTGGGTCAAAAGGGGCTAGTTGTCGAGGGTGGAATGCGCCGCGGGCGCTCCTCAAGCCCCAATCTTGGGCAATCTCGCTCCCTTGGCCAGTCGTCTCTCGCTTCTCGTTGTCGTTGTCGTTGTCGTTGTCACGCTTGTGGTTGGCATCGACAACGACAACGACAACGAGAAACGAGAAGCGAGGCGGGGAGTCTGAGACCGGGAGGGGGGTTTACGGGGGAGGGTCTCCGTTGTCAGGGGCGGGGATCCGGCCGGGGGTTTCGCGCAGCAGGCCGGCCTCCTCCGCCAGGGTCCGGGCGGAATCGGCGAGCTGGTTATGGCTCTCGGTGATCTCGCGGCACGCCTTCCAGTGGACCTGAAGCGTATCGCCGGCGGTCGCCCGGGCCGGGATTCCC
>JBDHAL010000120.1:0-9715 GCA_039588075.1 Gemmatimonadota bacterium
GCGGATATTTGGAGCGCCCTCCCCCTCGGTAGCTGGAGGGGGTCCCGCCGTGCCCTCCTATTCGCGGTACCAACTTCATACTTGCAGTTATTATCGCACCCCGCCCCCCACGCGTCATTGCCCGGGTACCCGAATTTCTGTATTCCTTAGTCGAATCCACCTACCTAACGGGGGCTCCCATGGAACGCAGATCCTTCTTGCGAAGCGGTTTGGTGCTCGGAGCGGCGGGACTCGGGGGCGGCGTCGGCCTTCTTCCGGACTTCGCGCTGGCGCACGAACCAGTTTCCGACGGCACGCTCAGGCTCAATTCCAACGAGAACCCGCTGGGCCTGTCGCCGGCGGCGCGGAAGGCCATCATCGACGGCCTCGGCGAGGCGAACCGCTATCCGAGAGACAATCGCGTCGCTATGGTCGAGACCCTGGCCGCGCGCCACGAGGTGGAGCCTGAGAACATCTTCCTCGGCTGCGGCTCAACTGAGATCCTGCAGATGTCGGTGCAGGCGCTATACGCGCCGGGCAGGCGACTGGTGCAGGCCGATCCAACCTTCGAGGACGTCCCGCTCTACTCGGAGCCCTTCGACTACGACCTGGTGAAGATCCCGCTGGATGCGCACTTCGCCCACGACATAGGGCGCATGCGCGAGAGCGCCGAGTCGGCCGAAAACGGGGCGCTCGTCTACGTCTGTAACCCGAACAACCCGACGGGCACCATCACGTCGAGCGCCGATGTCGATGCCTGGATCGACTCGGCCGACGGGAACATCTTCTTCCTGGTGGACGAGGCCTACTTCGAGTACTGCGAGTCCGCCGACTACTGGTCGTGCGACAGGTGGATCGAGCGCCGGCCCAACGTCATCGTCGCTCGGACTTTCTCCAAGATTTATGGGATGGCCGGCATCCGCCTGGGCTATGGCGTGGCTCACGCGGAAACCGCATCGCGACTGCGCCAATTCATGTCGAAGACCAACGCGAACGAGCTGGTCCTGGTGGCCGCGCTCGCCGCCCTCAACGACGAAGATCTCGTTTCGCGCAGCCTCGAAGCCAACACGAAAGCGCAGCAGATCCTCTACGGCTGCCTGGAGGAGCTCGATCTCGAGTACCTGGACAGCTCCACCAACTTTGTGATGCACCGGATCAACGGGGAGCTGAATTCCTACCGGGAGAGAATGCTCGAGAACGATGTCAAGGTGGGGCGACCGTTTCCGCCAATGTTGAATTATAATCGGTTGTCGTTGGGGTTGCCGGAGGAGATGGAGCGTTTTTGTGAGGTTCTGAGGACGTTTCGTGTTAATAGTTGGATTTAGAATTGGGAGGTAGACAGCCGACAGCCGACAACCGACAGCCCACTCTTAAGTATTGTTGGACGGACGACCCCCGACGCTCTACGCCCGACGTAGGGCGGCGGGGGTCGGGCGTTGATAGTCGAGTCTTTCGTTAGGAGTCGGCTGTCGGCTGTCCCCTGTCGGCTGTTGGGTCTCTTCCCACCGCCGACCGCAGCACTTCAATCACCCGCCGCGTATCATGGATTCCATCCAACACGACATACGCGCCCGAGAAATCGTGTTCGCCATTGTACTTGTGTCGCAGGGCGACCACCTCGATTCCCGCGTTCACGGCAGACGCCACACCCGCCTCGGAGTCCTCCACTACAACCGCGTCACCCGGGTCCAGCGACAACTCAGCCAGCGCCAACAGATAAGGCTCGGGTGAGGGTTTCTCTTCTTGGACGTCGTCGGCGGAGATCGAAACCTGGAAGAACCCGGTCAGGCCCGCTCTGGCGAGTACCTCATCCATCATCCAGCGCAGGCTGGAGCTGACGACCGCCAGCTGATAGCCCTGTTGGCCGAGCTCCTCAAGGAGAGTCGATGCGCCCAGCAGTTGGGATACACCCTCACCGATCAACTCGCCGTAGATGGACCGAAACGTCCGCTCGTAGTCTTGCGGATCGATGTCGACACCGGACGCTTCGGTGAATGCCTTGTTGGCGGCGGGGTGCGACTGTCCCATCACGTGCCCGTAGAAGGCGGGCACGAGATGGCCGCCGTATCGGGCGACCGTCTGAGAGTGGGCGATGGCTTTAAGGTCTTCAGTGGCGACGAGCACGCCGTCGAGGTCGAACAGAACCGCTTTGCTCACGGCGCTACTAAACGCAGAGTTGCGGTTACGGGAAAATGATCGGAGGGGTAGCGCCCCTCCCGAGCGAAGCGAACGATCGCCGCCGACTCCACCTCCCAAGCCGCCGAGACCAGGACGTGGTCGATCTTTCCCCTGGTCGACGTCCCCGCAAACCCGTTGAAGGTCCCCACATCGGTGGCGTCGGGATAGAGGACACGAAAGCTGTCGCGGAGCCGCGGCGCAGGTTCGACTTCTCCTGTCAGATAGCGAATCGCAGCGTTGTCTTCATCGGCATTGAAATCGCCCGTGACGATCACGGGGTCGGGATGGCCGCGCTCGAGGATCCGCTGCGCCAGCAGCTCGGCGCTCCGCTCGCGCGATTCCTGCGATTGGTGGTCGAAGTGGAGGTTGTACACGTAGAAGGCGCGCCGCGACCCGCGCTCCACCAACCGCGCCCACGTGCAGATGCGTGGAAGGTTGGCGCCCCAGCCCATCGAGCCTGCTGCGCCCGGCGTGTCGGAGAACCAAAACGTCCCCTGCTCGACCAACTCGAAGCGGCTCTCTCTATACAGGATGGCCGAGTACTCGCCGTTGCTCTTCCCGTCATCGCGGCCTACGCCGATCTCCGTATATTCGGGAAACGCGGCGCCCAGCTCGTCGAGCTGGAAACGCAACGCCTCCTGGGTACCCAAGACGTCCGGTGACTCCTCACGAATCACGTCGAAGACCAGCCCGCGCCGGTACTTCCAGCTGTTCGCGCCGTCGTTCGCCGTGCCGTAGCGGAGATTGAAGCTCATGACCGAGAGCCGCAGACTCTCCTGGGGCTGCGCCCGGGCCGCCTGCGGCAGTGAAAGAGCGGTTCCGGCGAAGGCGAAAACCGCGAGGGCGGCCGTTTGGCACAACGACCGAGTACTCATCGTTCGCACTCCACCAAAATGGTGGCAATCTCGTACGGCCGGACCGACACGCGGAACTCATCACCGCGCGTTTCGATCAGCTCGCCGGGATCTTCCAGCAAGTTGGCTCGGCGCGCTCTCTCGATTGGGCAGGCCACTTTTGCCTCGACCTCCGTTTGCATCCCGTGCCACTCCACCAATCGAAGCACCCATGCGTTGGAGTCCTCGGCCCGTTTCAGCCAGCTGATCTCTACGTTCTCCGGTTTCGCCGAAGCGAACGAGACTTCATCACCGAGCGGCCCGTCATGCTCGGGCTCCGGCGCCGCGAGTAACGGCATGTTGTACTCGGCGGCACGACGAACCGTCTGCGCCTCGCGCCAATCGCCGGCATGCGGATAGACGGCAAACCGGAAGCTGTGTCGACCGCGATCGGCGAGCGAGTCGGGCCAGATGGGGGACTTCAGAAGGGTGAGACGCAGGACGTTGGCCTTGTAGTCCCAGCCGTACTTGCTGTCGTTGAGGATGCTGACGCCATAGTCGTACTGGGAGACATCGGCCCAACGATGACCTGCCACCTCGAACTTAGCGCGCTCGGCCTGCGTCCGAGGAACGCCCGTCCGCCCGATCGTGCCGTAAGGGATCTCGAACGTCGCCGAGTCGGCGGTCACACCCAGGGCGAACGCCACCTTCAGCGCTTTGCGACGCTCTTGCCAATCGACTTCGTTGAGAACCTCCAGGTATCGCGAGTCGCGACCGAGGACGAGCGTCTGACGGAACGTCGATTCACCCCAACGCCGATCGACGCGCAGCTGCGCCTCCCATCGGCCCTGCGAGCTCTCCACGCGCTCCACGTCGGTAACCGGCCACATGTCACCTATGGTCACTATGTTCCAAGCGTCCCACTGGTCCGGCCGGTCATCGAAGACCTGCAACACGTTTCCGCGCTCGCCGGGCGCCAGGGCCTCTCGCCGATTCTCCTTGTCGTACAGCCGAACGATCTCGCCGGTCAGCGTATCGATCTCCACACGCAGGTACGCGTTCTCGATCCAGTCCGGGCCGTTCTTCGGTTCTGACAGCCGGCGCATTCCCCCGGACATCAGGTCACCCGACGAGTGCACCACGGTGGCGCCGAACGCCGGCACATCCTCGACGGTCACACGGTAGTTGCCGCCGTCGCTCGGGAGGTTCACCACCGCGGTTCCGCCCCGTTCCCAGCCGAGCGGATTGAACACGACAACCGCGTCGCCGCGTCCACGCGTATCCATCCGAGCGCGCAGGTCGGCGAACCCATCCTCCGTCAACGAATCGAGGATGCCCCAGGCCCGATCGTAGAACTCCTCGGCGTCGTCGTAGATCTCACGGATCCCGGAGCCGGGCAAGATATCGTGGAACTGGTTGAACAGAACCAGTTGCCAGGCTTCCTCGAGCCGTTCGCCCGGGTACGGGGTCGACGCCACTGTCGCCAGGGCCTCTGCCGTCTGCAACATGGCTTCGCTGCGCCGGTTCCGCGCCTTGGCCAACGCCTGAGTGGTGTAGGTGCCCCGGTGGTACTCCAGGTACAGTTCGTCCTGCCAGACGGGGAGATCGGCGGGAGTCTCCCGGCCGCGCACGGTCTCGAGCGCCGCCAGCGGCTCATCGTAAACCATGACCGGGAACGTCGGGACTCGGCGAAGGTCTTCGGCGCGCTGCAGCATCTCGATCGTGGGGCCGCCGCCGTGGTCACCGACTCCGTACAAGACGATCTGGTGGTTCGAGCTCGTTCGCTCGCGATCCTCGATCCGCTCGGCCACCAGTCGATCCGGATCGAGGTTGTGGCCGTAGCCGTACGGGTTGTACGTGAGCACCCGGCTCCCATCGAGGCCTTCCCAGTAGAACGCGTTGTGGGGGAACTCCGTCGAGTCGTTCCAACGAATCTTCTGCGTGACGAAGTACTCGAGCCCCGAGCCGCGCAGGATCTGGGGGATGGTCCACGGGTATCCGAAGCAGTCGGGCGTCCAGGCGACCTTGGAGCGGCGACCGAACCGTCGCTCGAAGTAGCGCTGCCCGTACAACCCCTGGCGAACCAACGACTCGCCGGACGGTACGTTCAGATCCGACTCCACCCACCAACCGCCGACCGGGACCCATTCGCCGCTCTGCACAGCCGCGACGAGCGAATCGGCGAACGCCGGTTCCAGAAGGTCCATGGCGTCGTAATACGCCGCGGCGCTTCCGGTGAAGATGTAGCCGGGAAAGATTTGGGCGAGCTTGAGCGACGTGCGCCACGTGTTGCGGATGACGTCGATCGTCTCGCTCCACGGCCACAACCAGGCCGCATCGATGTGCGAGTTTCCTATTAGATGAAGCGTGTCGCGCCGGATTTCGGCGGCCAGCGGCGCGTATGCTTCTTCGTAGCGCCGGACCAGCGCCTGATAAACGCTCGGATCACCCAGCGCGCGTAGCCACTCGATGGGATCCGGTCGTCCGATCGGTGGCGCCGAGCCCGTAAGGGCCTCCGCATAGCCATAGCCATCGGCGAACTCGGCGTAACCGATCTCGCTCACCCTGACCATCGGCGTCATCCAGAGCGGCCTCCCCGGCTCGGGCGCGATCTCGATGCGTAGCGAATCTCCGTCGCGACACGGAGCGCACAGTTCGACCAGGCCCTCTCGCCATTCGGCTTCGCGCCCATTAACACGATATCGGGCCGCCGGGCCAAGGCCGAGCGCCAACAGATCGACCGTCGCTCCGTCGAACGCCGTCGGGACCGCCAGTTCCGCGTGAAGGTTTTGTACCGCGCCGTTCGCCGAGTCGGCCTGCAGCGAGCCAATGGCGACACGTCCGTCGGCCAACCGTAACAAACGGTCGGCGTTGACGTAGGCTTCGGCGCGCCGCGAGCCACCGCGCCAGGCGGCGCTTGCGGCGATCGGCTCGGCGCCGACGGCCGCGCTGCGCAGGTCGCCGAAAGGCAGGCGCATCTCCACCCCGGCCGGCTCGCCCGGCGACAGGCTGGTGAGATCGCTGCGAGCCAGGATCTCTCCGCCCCGTGCCAACTCGAATGTCACTTCGGCGAACGGGCTCGCGCCCCAGGCCGCCAGCGAAGAGCGCACGTCAGAGACCAGCTCACCGCCTTCCCAGCTCAACGCCGACCCGAGTAGAAACGGTCCGACCGTCACCGTGGGACTGGGGTGCACGTACGCGGTGAGACCCGGCGGTCGCACAACCGAAAGTAGAAGGCCTTCCACGCCGGCGCCTTCCGCCGCTGCCAGGCGCCCCAGCAGGCCGAAGCCACCACCTCGGTTCAGTGGTTTCAACATCAGGCTGTTCCAGCCGGCGCCGAGCCGCACCGTCACCGTGTCCCGCCCGCGGCCCAGGCCCCGGGCTACATCGTGCACCCAGACGCGCTGGCCGTTGACCAGCGCGACCAGATCGTCGTCGCTATCCGCAACGAGCAGAACCGTGCGATCGTCCGGCGCGAACACGTACGTGTGCGCGTAGGCCGCGCTCCACGCCGTACTCTGCCCTTCGAACGTGACGTTGAGATCAAGCCGGCCGGACGACTCGGCCTCGACCTCGATCCAACCCGCGTCCCCGACGCTCGGCATCGCCGACGTTTCGCCGCCCAAGTAGTCCCGTACCACACGACCCGAGTCGGAGGGCGCGGGTAGCGGCCCGTTGAGAAGCCAACGCTCTATGGTGAGGTCCTGTCCGCCGGCCGGTGTGGCGAACGCCAGAAGTAGACAGACGACTCCGGGTGAGCTACGCATGGATAGACCGTCGCCTTTCGCTGCGAGGCGTGTGGCTGGAATCCTCAGAAACTGTAGTCGATGGAGAACACCAGGCCGTGCCTCGGCGTGGGTATCAGGCTCATGCGCAAGCGCGAGATCGGCATCGGCTCCCACTTCCAACCGACTATCGCCTTCTCCAGCGACTTGCCCCCGTAGTAGCCGGCGACCGCTCCGACACCAGCGCCGGCCACGACGGCCAGGTTCGCAACGGCGGAGCCACTATTCGTGACGAGCGATCCCGCCAGGAACGCGCCCGCCGCCAACCCCACCACGCCGCCCAGCATGCCGCCCACGGCCCCGCTCGACATGCGGGCAACCTCGATGCTGGTCATCGACTCCGAGGGAATCACCAGAGGCGACGGGGAGCCATCCGGTTGCATGGTGAGGATGCCGGCTTCCAGAGATACGACCGTGCCGATCATCGGCTCCGCGGAAAAATCGGGCGCGCTGACGCGAACACGTTGGCCCGAATAGAGAACCGGCCTTCTTCGCCCCGGGCTATCCCGCAACGTCGGGGCCTCCTGCGCGGCGAGGTCCGTGAAGGCGACGAGCAACAACACCAGAAGCGACGAGCATGACGAAATCTTCATGAAGCGGGTCCCTCTCGAAATCCGATTATGTTCAGGTTGTCCTCAAGATAGCCCCACCATGGGACGGGCCACCACCGCGTCTGGCGCCGGACCCTGTAGCGTGGCAGCTTTGACCGACGCACATTGTGACGGTTGGCGCAGACTCGAGATGGGAGAGAGAAAGTGATAGATCCGCTACTCATACCAATAACCGCCATCACTTTCGTGCTCGGCGTACCCTCCATCGCGTTGGCCGCCCACTTCGTCCTCAGACCGCTGGTGCGCGACATCGTCGGCGCCATCCAGGCCAACAAGCCGCGGGCCCTCCCGGAAGACATAGACCGAAGGCTCGCCAAGCTGGAGGACGGCTTCAGCCAGATAGAAACCCAGGTTACCAGGCTCGTGGAAGCGGAGCGCTTCCACCGCCAGTTGGAGGCCGGAGGCGAGGATCCGAGACGGGCCCGGCCCGGCTAGCCAGCCACGCCCAGCAGGCGGCGCGCCGTGTCGCGTCCGTCGCGGACGCAGTCGGGCAAGCCGATGCCACGGAAGCCGCTGCCCGAGACATGCAGGCCGGGATGTTCCGATAGCAGGTCATCGATCCCGCGACTCCGATGCGCGTGCCCGACATCGTATTGCGGGTTCGACTCTTTCCAACGATAAACCCGCGAAAAGACAGGCTCGGCCGTGATCCCAGCGATCTCACGCAGTTCATCCCGGCAAATACGGATCAGTTCGTCATCGTTCTTCTCGAGCTCTTCGGCGGTGCGGTCGCCGCCGACGAAGCAACGCGCGAGGAATCCGTCCTCGGGAGAGCGATGCTCGAACTTGTTACTGATCCAGGTGGCTCCGTTGATTCGCCGGCCCTCGCAATTCGGGATCAGGAAGCCGTAGCCGCGCAGCCCATCACCCACATCGCTGCGCCGGTAACCGAAGAACACCGTTGCAGAACTGACGTAGCGGATAGACTCCATCTCTTTCTTCAACGCGCCGAACTCATCATCGAGCATCCGCGCCGCGATCCGCGCCGGCACGCTGAGGATCACATCGCTGTACCCGTCGCGCCTGCCCTGCGGGCTTTCCAGCGCGTAGCCGTCCGCCGTCCTTCGAACGGAGCGGACTTCAGTATCGAGAAAAACCTCCGCGCCGTCGAGACGCTCCGCCAGGGCATCGACCAGTTGTCCCAACCCCTCCCGAAGCGAACAAAAAACCGGAAGCGTGCGGCCGCCGGAGCGGGCGCTCTGCGGCGTCTTCAGCATGGTGAGCAGCAGGCTGCGGTTCTTTGCCACGATCTGCGGAAAGCGCGGGAAGGTGCTGTAGATGCTCAGCTTGTCCGGGTCACCGGAGTAGATACCCGCGATCAGCGGATCGATGATCCGCTCCACCGCCTCGCGACCCAAGCGCCGGCCGAAGAACTCGGCCATCGACTCGTCTTCGCCCACCGGCCCGCGCGGCAGAAACAGGTCGCCCGCCATTCGCAGCTTGGCACCCCACGAGACGACGCCGCTGCTCGCGTACGCCGCGATCTTTCTCGTCCAGCTGCTGCCGGTCCCATATGGAAGCGACCTCAGCTTGCCTCGAGAATAGAGAGCTACGCCGCGATGCTCGTCACGCGTCGGGATGATCTCGTCCCCGAGGCCCAGCTCGCGACACAGTTCCAGCGCCGCCGGTTTCAGGGTGAGGATCGCATCCGGCCCGGCGTCGAGGATGTAGTCGCCTTCCCGCTCGGTGAGGATCACGCCACCCAAGCGGTCGCGCGACTCGAAGAGATCTAGCGTGAGGGAAACGCCCTGGTCCCGCGCCGATCGGGTGAGCTCGTAGGCGGCCGCCAGGCCACCGATGCCGCCCCCGACGATGGCGACGCGGCGCGCGCGATCCTCAGGCATGGGCACCGCTCCCCCGACCCACTTCAGTAGGTTGGGTAGGTGGGAGCCTGCAAATCATCGGCCGGTAGCCGGGTGACCTCGGCCAGCTCGTTCGCCTCGGCCTTGCGAACGACTTCCGCCAGAGCCGTGATGTACTTCTCACTCGTTCCCAGCGCCGCGGCCCGATAGAATACCAGCCCGCTCTTTTCGGCGCCCTGCTTGCCCTCGACATCGAAGTCGTACAGCGTCTCCAGGTGCTCCGAGACAAATCCTACGGTGCAGCACATCACCGCCTTCTGACCTTTCGCCGCCACCTCTTCCATCGCCTCGGCCAGCGTCGGACCCAGCCACTTGTCCTTCGTCTCACCCTGACTGGTGAACGCGAAACTCCATTCGAGACCGTCGAAGCGCTCGGCAACCAGTCGGCTGGTCTCCAGCAACTGCTCGCGATAGGGGTCGTCCTCTTTGAGAATCTTCTCCGGAAGACTGTGGGCCGTGAAGATCAC
>JBDHAL010000121.1:0-9714 GCA_039588075.1 Gemmatimonadota bacterium
GCCGTCGAGCAGCCACCACCGGGCCAGCGCGCCCAGACGCTTCAGGACGCCCGCGCCCTCGCTGTTGCCGTTGCGATCCGGACTGCTGAAGTGCACGACTTCGAAGTGGTCCACGTGCTCGTCCCGCTCGACTAGGAAGCGCTCGTCCTCGGGGTAGAAGACGGCCACGTCACCGTCCGCGCCGGAAAAGCGTCGCACGGCATCACGGGAGTCCCAGAGGCTGATTATCATGAACTCCGTCCGGTCGCCCGAGACCCGGCGGAGCGCCAACCCGGCCAGGTTCCCGGGCGTCTTTCCGAAATCGGCTAATCCCGTCCGCTTCAGGTAATCGACGTAGTTCTCGGCGTCGCTGGCGCGGACGCTGCCTCTCCAGGTTCTCGCTATCATGGTGATTCTCCTGCCTGTAGTAACCAGCATAGCTTATTACGAGGGTTAATATACCGGGGGTGGCGTAACCTGTCAAGTGTGTTATACTGGTTATTGTAAGCCGCCGGGGCCGGCCCGGCTGACACTTGGGAGCGGAGAAGATGGACGGAGATCGCTGGACCTGCCTGGATTTCACCAAGACCGTCGGTTGGGCGGAGCGCGACCGGCCCGACGACGAGCTGACGTCATACGAGGCGCTGCTCGGCTGGGCGGAACGGAAGGGCGTCGTGGATCAGGCCGAAGGGGAGCGGCTTCGCCGAACGGCGGCCGCCCGGCCGGGGGAAGCGGCGCGAGTTCTCAGAAGTGCGGTGGCGCTGCGAGAGCTTCTCTACCGAATCTTCTCCGCCGTTGGCCAGGACCTGGCACCCGCCGAATCAGACGTCCAGCTACTAAATGGACTTCTGCCTGACGCGAACCGGCGAGTCGGCGTGGCGCGAAGCGGCGATGGTTTCGAATGGGCCTGGCTGGAGGATCCGGAGCACTCTCTGGACCGAGTTCTCTGGTCGATTGTTCGCTCGGCGGCCGAACTTCTGACCTGGAACGAACTGCAGCGGGTGAAACTGTGCAACGCCCACGACTGCGGCTGGCTATTCGTGGACGAGAGCCGGAACCGCAGCCGGCGCTGGTGCGACATGTCCGACTGCGGCAACCGCGCGAAGGCCAGACGATTTCGCGAGCGTCAGCGGGAGGACGGATGACCGAGCCGCTCGCGAGCCCACAGGCGATCGGCTCCCTCGCGACTGCACACGCCTGATAAGCGTGAGGTCGGTGGTGAAGTCTCACACCGCGCCTCGCGGCGCACGAGGTTTGGCACCGCTCCCACAGCTGTCCGAGTGCTGCCGTCTCGGCAGCTCCCGATGTCCTCTCAGCCAGAAACCCCGCCCGGGGGTACAGCGTAGTGTAGACCGGACATCGTGGAGAGTGAGACACTGTGTTGCGACCGAATCTCCTCCCGTTCATCGCCATCGTGGTAGTGTATGCCACGCCCTTGCGGTGTCAGACGACCGGGATCCTGCCCGATACGCCGCCCGGCCGGCGACTCGCGGAGTTGATCACGATCGTCAACTCGGGCAACTACGACTCCATCCGGGCATACGCCGAGAGCGATTTCTCCGAGGAGTTTATTGCTGGGGTGGTGGACGCTAGGGTCGATGCCCTGATGCGTATCCACGCCCAGAGCCAGGAACTCACGGTCGTCCGAGTCCTGAGCTCCTCGCGTGACAGGGTCATTGCGGAGGTCCACAATCGGCTGGCAGAGATGAACCAGGCACTCGGTGTCTCAGCCGAACGCCGGCGACCGTACCGCATCACCAGGTGGTACCGGGGTCCCGCCTACCCCTATAGCGAGCCGGAAGGTGCACCGCAGCTTGCCGCGAGCGAAATCGTGGCAGCCATTGACTCATTCTTGGATCGGCTGGACGCCGCCGACGTCTTCTCCGGCACCGTACTCGTTGGGAAAGGCGACTCGATTCTGCTACACCGAGCGGTCGGCCTGGCGCATAGGGACCCCGATGTGGCGAACGGACCCGATACCCGCTTCAACATCGCTTCGGTCGGCAAACTGTTCACGACGGTTGCCATTGCGCAGCTTGCGGAGCAGGGTCTCCTGACCTACCGGGATGCCATCGATCGCTACCTCGACCCCGACTGGGTGTCGCCCGATGTCGCATCGGAGATCCGGATCGAGCACCTGCTGACGCACCGCTCCGGGCTCGGCGACTTTTTGGAGAGCGAGGCCATGCTCCACGCCACAGCTCCCCCGCGGTCGCTCGATGACTACAAGCCGATCATCCGGGCGGAACGGCCCCAGTTCAAACCTGGCACCGGGTTCCAGTACAGCAACTCGGGTTTCATTCTCTTGGGTGCCATCGTCGAGCGCGTCAGCGGGCAGACTTTCGCCGGCTACTTAGAGGAACACGTGTTCGCGCCAGCCGGGATGGTCGGATCGAGCAACCCCCCCCGCGACAGGGCGGCGCTTCCCGCCCCAGCCTTCGCGACCGGCTACGTCAGCCACTATTCGGCTAGCGGAACAGCCTGGAGCGACAACACGAGGCGGTTGGCGAACACCGCTGCGAGCCCAGCTGGTGGCCAATTCGCCAGCGCCGAGGACCTGTGGCGATTCGTAACGGCCCTGCGGACCGGTGCCCTGGTTCGCGACTCGACGTGGCAGTCACTCGCGGCGCCCGCGCCAGTCGGCAGCGGACCGCCAACCGGGTATGGCTTTGAGATCCGTAACCGCGGGCAGGAGCGCAGGGTGGGGCATGGGGGCAGCCACGAGGGCATCGGCGCGGTCCTGGACATCTACCTGCGGAGCGACTACACGCTCGTGGTGCTCTCGAACAGCGACCGATCTGCGTTCATCGTCCGGGAGAAGTTCGCTGCTCTTGTTATGCCGTGAAACTGATCGGTGCCATAGTTGGCAAGCAGCCGCTCAAAGCTTCAGCTCCCATGTCTGTCCGACCAAATCGTGACCGAAGCTGTGGTGGGGCTCTTCGTGGACCAGGCAAAAGCCGGTCTTTTCGTAGATGTGCCGGGCGGCATCTAGAACGTCGTTCGTCCACAGGGTGATCTTTCGGTAGCCCACAAGGCGGGCGAAGCGCACGCACTCTTCCACCAGGCGCTTGCCGATTCCCAGTCCGCGCGCCTTCGGCTCGACCAGTAGCAGGCGCAACTTGGCGACGGTCTTCGACTTGCTGACCAAAAACACCGACCCCACGATCTCGCCGTCCTTCTCCGCCAGCCAACAACGCTCACGCTTCGGGTCGTAGTTCTGGATGAAGCCCGCCACGATCTCCGCCACCAGGGCCTCGAACCTCTCATCCCAACCGTACTCCCGGGCATACAGTACGCCGTGGCGGTGGACGACCCAGCCCATGTCGCCAGGCTGATGCGGCCTGAGGAGGTAGGGCACTCCGCACTCGGCCTGGGCGCCGAGCAACCCCTCGATGGCGTGCATCGCCTCGACCAGCTGCGCCTGCTCTTCTTCCGACAGCTCGCTCAGCATTGTCCCGACGTCACTTCGCGAGGCCGCGTTGAGCACCCTGAAGGCCTCTACCCCATGCTCAGTCATGGAGAGAAGGTTTCGCCGGCCATCGGCTTCGGAGGGCTGCTTCTCGATCAAGCCGTCCTTGTGGAAGTCGCTTAGCATCCGACTCAGATACCCGGCATCCAGCCCCAGGTCCTCTCCCAGTTCCGTCGCCGTCGTCTGCTCATGGTGGGCGAGCTCATAGATCACCCGCGCCTCACTCAGAGAGAACGGGCTCTCGAGCAAACCCTCTTGCAGAACGCCGATTTGCTTGGTGTAGAACCGATTGAAGCGCCGCACCGCTTCAACGCGTTGACTGATATCGGTGTCCATTATGATAGTCCCTCGCTGTTCGGCTCAAACCGCGGGCCGCAATATACTTGCCTCAGTATACTATTTTCCTTGCTCATGTCAACTATTCTGACTCTGAGCCCGGCTTGACAGGCCTAACGCGTGGGTTTATAATGCGTACGCTACAATGTAGCGTATACGCTATTATGTGCCGCAGGGCCACGGAGGGATCGTGAACAGCGCCAGGAAACAGCTGCCGGAACTCACCCGATCGGAGTTGGCCGTATTGAAGGTGCTTTGGGCCGACGGCGAGCTGAGCGCTCGTGAGGTGCACGAGCGGTTGGCGGAGGCGACGGATTGGGCCTACTCGACGACGCGTACGACGCTGGACCGCATGGCGAGCAAGGGACTGCTGTCGAAGCGGGACTCGCACGGGATGTACGTGTACGAGGCGTTGATCACGCGGGCGGCGGGTCTGGCGAGCGTGGTACGGGAGCTGGCGGAGCGAGTGCTGGAGACGGACTACGCGCCGGTGGTGTCGCTGTTCGCGGAAGCGAGGAAGCTCACCCCGGAGGAAGTCGAAGAGCTATCGCGGCTCCTCGAGGAGGGCGAGTCGTGAGCGGCGCCTCCGGGGTAGCTGCGACGCTGGTGCGCGTTGCGGGCTGGGAAGTGCTGTTTTCCATCGTGCTGTTCGGGATCGTGCTGGCGCTCGCCTTGATGCTGCGAAAGAGCTCGCCGATTCTCAGGCATGCGTTGTGGGGCCTGGTGTTGTTGCGACTGGTTTTGCCGGTGGATCTAGCGTCGCCGTTCAGCCTGGGCAGTCTGGTTGGGCGAGGAGCGCTGGTGCCGGCGATGGAGACGCCGCTACTGGTCGAGTGGCCGACCGCCGTTGGGTTGGAGCTGGGCGCGCCGTCCGCTACGGAAGCGGTGAGCGCGGATGTGGAAGGGCGCGCCGGTCCCGTGCCGTGGGCGGTGATAGTTGTGGCTCTATGGCTGGCGGGTGTTCTGGCGCTGGGCGCGAGGGTGTGGCTGCGACGGCGGAGCTATCGAAACATCGCGAAGCGCGCGAAGCCGGTACGCGAGGCGCGAGCGCTCTCGGTCCTGGCGCGTTGGAAGGATGAGCTGGGAATCCGGCGCCCGGTCAGCCTGGTGACATCGCCCGAGCGACGCGAACCGTTCACGTTGGGCAACCTGCGGCCGACGATCTTCGTGCCTTCCGCGGTTCTGCATCACGTCGAGCGCGACGTGATGGAATCGGTGATTGCCCACGAGCTGGCTCACATCAAACGCTGGGACGATCTGCTTCTCAGGGTCCAGCTTCTCATCTCCGTACTCTACTTCTTCAATCCGGTGGCGTGGTTCAGCGCGAACCGGATGCGGGATGAGAGCGAGCGCGCGTGTGATGAACTGGTCCTGTCGAGCGGCAGGCTGTCTCCGAAGACATATGGCAGGAGCATACTTAGCGTGCTGCGAATGGGGCTGGAGAGCGGTCCGAGCCTCGCTCCGACTCTGGGCAGCACGAAGAAAAGACTGAAGAAGCGATTGGAGTCGATAATGTATAAGAGACCGTCCAAGAATAGAACGCGAACCGTCTACCCGCTGCTCACGGCGCTGGCGCTCGGCCTGTTCCTGCTACCGATGGCGGGCAGCGGACAGGAAGGCGCGTCCGCCGGTTGGCAGCAGGCCGGATGGCAGGAGGCCGGATGGCAGGAGGCGGCGTGGCCGGCCTTCCGCCAGTGGACCATCACGAGCTCGGCCGTGTGGACGGAAGTGCGGCAGGATGGAGACGTCTGGCAGATAACCCTGGTTCTCGCCAACCCTCTGCCCGGTGGAGAGATCACGGCGCGCTACGGCATGATGATCAATCCGTTCACGGAGAAGGAAGCCCACCACAACGGCATCGACGTGAAGGGGCCGGCCGGATCCGAGATCGTAGCGCCGGCGGCCGGGACCGTGGCAGTCGCGACGACCGAGTATGAGGGCGGCGCGGGCTACGGAAACGTCGTGGTCGTCGATCACGGGGATGGCCTGAAGACGCTGTACGCGCACCTCGGCGATCTCAAGGTGGAGGAGGGGCAGAGCGTGGCGAAAGGCGACGTGCTGGCGATCCAGGGGTCGACGGGGAAATCGACCGGCCCGCACCTACACTTCGAGGTGTCGTTGGACGGAGATCATTTGAATCCGTCGCTGTTCGTGGCGGACTGGAGGAATCCGCGCTAAAGCGGCTCAGCCGACCTGCGCGAGCAGCTCGCCGAGCTCGGTGGCGGAGGCCGGTCGATCGTTCGGCCCCTTGCTGAGCAGACGCATGATGAGCCCGGAGAGCTCCGAGGGGATCTCCGGGTTTATCGCATCCGGGGCAGGCGGCTCATCGTGGAGCAGCTTAGCGATCAGTGCGATGGACGAGGCCGCCTCGAACGGCAACTGGCCGGTGAGGCATTCGTAGAGCACGACGCCGACGGCATAGAGGTCGCTGCGTTCGTCGTAGGTCTCCTCGAGCAGCTGCTCGGGCGCCATGTAGGCGGGCGTTCCGACGATGGCGCCGGCCTCGGTGAGGTGGCTGGTGCGCTCGGTGAGGGCAGCGACTCCGAAGTCGAGCACCTTGAGCACGCCGTCCTTGTCGAGTAGCAGGTTCTGCGGCTTGATGTCGCGGTGGATGACGCCTTTTTCATGGGCGACTTCCAGCGAGCGTGCGACCTGGTTGGCGATGGCGAGCGTCGAGGGAACGCCGAGCTGGCCGCGCTTGTCGATGAGTTCGCGGGCCGTGACGCCTTCGACGTACTCCATGGTCAGATAGTAGACGCCGTCCGACTGGCCGAAGTCGTGGGTGCGGACGACGCTGGGATGCGAGATCAAGCGGGCGAGCCGGATCTCCGTCTTGAAGCGCTCGATCAGCGTATCGTCGTCGTCGAGCAGTTCGGAGTGCAGCGTCTTGATGGCGATCTCGTCGCCCAGCTCGCGGTCGCGGGCCTTGTAGACCATCCCCATGCCGCCGCTGTCGACGACGTGGAGGATCTCGTAGCGATCGGCGAAGACCGAGCCGACTTCGAGCTCCGCCTCCCGCGCGATCTCGGTTTCCCGGGGAGCCTGGGTCGTCTCTTCAATCGCCGACCTCAGGTCGCTGACCTGCTGGCGCAACCGCTCCTCGCGGGCCTTCACCTCGCCGGCCATGGTATCGAACACCCGGGCCAGGCGGCCCAGTTGGTCGTCGCGCGCCGCGATCGCCGACAGCGAGCCCGCTGCATAGTCGCCGGCCTCGACGGCGGAGGCCGCATCGATGACGCGGTTCACCTGCCGGAGATACTCGACCTCCATGTCGCGCAGCCGTTTCTTTTCTAAAGAGGCACTGATCCGCGCCTTCAATAGGACAGGGTCGAACGGTTTGGGCAGATAGTCCTCGGCGCCGCGCTCGATGCAACGCACGATGCTGCTGATCTCATCGAGGGCCGAGATCATGATGACCGCGATGTCGCGCGTCTCGGGGTCGTCCTTGATCTTCTCGAGCACCTCGTAGCCGTCGACCTCGGGCATCATGACATCGAGCAGCACGAGGTCGAACGGTTTCTCGGCCACCATCTGCAGAGCGCGGTTCCCGTCCTCGGCGCACTCCACCGCGTAGCCCTGCCGCAGCAGGCGTCGTTCGAGTATGGCGCGGTTGTCCTCGTTGTCGTCGACGACCAGGACGCGGGCTGCCGCCTCTTCTTCCTCCGTTTCCACCGGCTCGGAAGCGGCGTCCGCCGCGGCCGGCTCTTCGGGCTCGGCTGCCGTGACGCAATCCGCCTGCTCCGTGACGAGCTTCTCGGCGCTGGCGATGATCCGGCGGACGTCATCGACGAAGGCGGCGTCCGAGGCGGCGCCGTCCGCTTCGAGGGTCGTCGTCATGGCGCCGAGGATGCGTCGCTGCGGTTCGCGGAGCGACTCGTTGAGGGCGGCGATGTCGCTCTGCGGCACATCGTCGTCTGACGGTGGCAGTTTCGTGCTGATCAGCCGCAGAACGTCGCGGGCCGCGGCGAGCGTTTCCTCGAGCGCCTGGCGGCGGTCGTTCTGCTCGGCCTCGATGGCATCCTCGAGCAGCATCTCGCAGTAGCCGACGATGTGGTTCACCGGCGTGCGCATGTCGTGGCGCAGCTCGGCGACCGCGTCGGGGCTCAGCACGGTATCGCTTCCGGCGGCGGCTCTCACGACTCCCCGGGAAGTAGCGCTTCTATCTTGGACAGCAGACGCTGTAGCTCGATGGGCTTGGTGTCGTAGTCATCACAACCTGCATTCAGCGCCTTCTCGCGGTCCCCCGCCATCGCGTGGGCGGTGAGGGCGATGATCGGGACACTCTCGGTCCCCGTGTTGGACCGCAGACGGCGCGTCGCCTCCCAGCCGTCGAGCTCGGGCAGGCTCATGTCCATGAGGATCAGGTCGTAGCCACCCGCCTCCGCCATCTCGACGCCCTGGAGACCGTCGATGGCAATGGCAACCTCGTAGCCTTTCCGCTTGAGGCGTCGGGAAAGCATGTCTCGGTTCATCTCGTTGTCTTCAACCAATAGGATCTTGGGCATCAGCCTTCTCCAGCTGTGATGTTCTGTGCGCCCGCGGTTTCCCGTCGCGGGCCGTGCGACGACGGCGCCTCGGTCCCGGAATCGACTTCCAACCTGGCCGGGAGCTGAATGGTGAACGTCGATCCGACTCCCGGTCTGCTTTCGACCTGAACGTCGCCACCCATGAGGTGGCAGAAACTTCTCGTGATCGCCAATCCCAGTCCGGTTCCACCGTAGCGGCGCGTCGTCGAGGCCTCGGCCTGCGAGAACGCCTCGAATAGTTGCCTGATCTGTTCGGGCGTCATGCCGATGCCCGAGTCGGATATCTTGAATACCATCAGGTCGCCGTCGTCGTCGCCGCGTAGCTTGCGAGTCGCCTGCAGCGAGATGGTACCGTTCTCCGTGAACTTGCAGGCGTTGGAAAGCAGATTGAATAGCATCTGCCGCACCTTGATCAGATCCGAGTGCATCGACCCGATGTCGCCAGAGACCGAGATCTCCAGCCGGTTGGAGTTCTTGTCGACCAGCGGCTGCACCGTGGTGGTGACTTCGTCGATCGTCGCTTTGACGTCGAAGGTCTCCGGGTACAACTCCATCTTGCCGGCTTCGATCTTCGAGAGATCGAGGATGTCGTTGATGAGTGCGAGCAGGTGGCGGCCGGCCGAGTAGACCTTCTGCAGATCGGAGGACAGTTCCTCCTCGCCGAGCGCGTCGATCTCTTCCTGCAGCATCTCGCTGTAGCCGATGATCGCGTTCAGCGGCGTGCGCAACTCGTGGGACATGTTGGCGAGAAACTGGCTCTTGGCGGTGTTGGCGGCTTCGGCTTCCTTGCGCGCGCCAAGCAGCTCGGTGATGTCATGGTAGAGCGCCATCAAGCCGACCCTCTGGCCGTCCACGATCACCGGGACGCCCAGTACCTCGACGTCCACGATGCTGCCGTCCTTGCGCTGCCGCTGGCTGATGACCTGGACGGGGCGCTCCTTGAGCGCCTGCTCCGTATAGCCGACGGCCTCGGCGCGCGTCGACTCGGTCGTGATCAGGTCATCAAGGTTACGACCGACGACCTCATCCTGTGTGTAGCCGTAGAGTTTCTCGAATGACGGGTTGCAGCTGACGGCGTTGTGGTCGACGTCCAGTGTGACGACCGCCACCGGGCTGTTGCGGACCAGCTCCTCGAAGTACTGCTTCTGGTGCTGCGCCGCGGTGAAGAGGCGCGCGTTCTCGATCGCGATGCCCGCCTGTGGGGCGAACATGTTGAGCAACCGCAGGTCGTTCTCGCCGAACTTGCGGGCCGGGTTTTTGTCCATGACGGCGATGCAGCCGACCAGGCGGTCACGGAAGAGAAGCGGCGCCACCATCACGGCATGGAACTCGACCTGTTTGTACTGCTCGGACTGGCCGGCCCACTCGCTGTAATTGGGGATGAGCAGGGGCTCGCGCGTTTGC
>JBDHAL010000122.1:0-9957 GCA_039588075.1 Gemmatimonadota bacterium
CGGGCAACACCAGCTCGATCTTCCCGCTGTGGCTCTCGAAGTAGAAGTTGGAGGCCTCGCGCTCGAAGCTGCCCTCGAAGTGGATATCCCCGGCCACCGAAGTCACCTCGCCTTCCCAGAAGCCCTGGCCCTCCACGTGGACGTTTCCACTCACCGTGGAAACTTCGAGAAAGCCGATCCCCCTGAGGACCGTTACGCTGCCGCCCACCGACCTGGCGCGGATGACCTTGCTCACCACATCGACCAACACGTCGCCGCCGCTCGACTCGGCGTAGACCATCCGCGGGTTGCCGCTGGCGCGGATGCCGCCGCTCACCGACTCGAGGTCCAGCGCCCCGTTCACGCCGCTGATCTCGATATCGGCCGCCGCCGTCCTCACCGCCACGTGGCTTTGACGCGGCCGTCGGTCGAGAACTCGAGCCGCTCGCTTCCGGCGCCCAGCGTCCCCGTGATCGCCACCGTATCACGCTCCCACCCGATCACCCTGACCGCCCCCACCGCGACCGTGATCTTCACCGTGCCGTCCCCGGTCGCCGGCCGCCGCTCCTCCACCGCTTGCTGCGCCGCCGCCGACCCGACCACCAGCAGCAGGCCCACTATGACTATCACGCTCTTTCTCAACACCGCTCTCTCCAATCCCCAAAACTCGCCATCGCCTACAACTCCGCCGCCACCCGATTAACATGCTGCAGCATCTCCACCTTCTTCAGATACGTCGCCGAAAGCATCTCCATCAACTCACCGTTAGTCGGATCCAACGCCAACGCCGCCCGCGATTCCCGAATCGCTTCATCGATGATCCGCAAATTGCTCTCGATCAGTTGAACCGCCTCCTCCGACAACATCGGCTTCGCCGCCTCCAACGCCTCGACCAGCTCCCGCGCCGCCAGCACGTAGTCCGCCTCGACCGCCTGCCACTCGGCCACCAGCGCCATCCCCTGCCGAGACTCGACCGCCAGCCCCGGCGGCCGCGCCTCGTAGCGCGGGCCGTTTCGATTCGACAAGACCGATGTCACCGCCGAGGACACGACCACCAGCAGTACCGCCGCCGCCGCCAATTGGTATCGCATCGACCAGAGCGTTCGCCCACCCACCCCCGCCGGCTCGCCCTCCGCGTCCAGCCGCGCGTCGATCTCAGGCCACAAGTCGCGCCCCGGCTCGATGCTGGCCGGTAGCGAAGCGGCGTCGGCGAGCAGCCCGCGCAGCGCCGCCAGCTCCTCCCGGCAGACCTCGCAATCCGCCAGGTGCCGCTCCACCGCCAGCGCCTCGTCGGGCGCCAGCGCACCGTCGATGTATTCGTCCAGCCCCGGGTGTTTCGGTTCGTGATTCATCTGTCCAACGCCTCTCTCAACAGCCTGCGCGCCCGATGCAGCTGGGCCTTCAACGTGCCCACCGCCAGACCCGTCAGCTCCGCGATCTCCACGTGCTTGTATCCCTCGATGTCGTGGAGGACGAACACCGACCGGGCGCCCGCTGGCAGCCCGGCGATCGCCCGCTCCAGGTCGATCCGCAGGCCCGGTGGCACTTCGCGACCCGGCGTTTCGAGCGCTGCCCCGCTCTCCACGATACGCGCCCGCCGTCGCTTCTCCGATCGGCCCGCTTGGAAGACCGCGTTGACCGCGATGCGGTGCAGCCAGGACGAGAAGGCCGCGTCGCCGCGGAACGAGCCCAGCTTCCGCCAGGCGAGCACGAAGGTGTCCTGGGTGAGCTCCTCGGCCCGCGCCGGGTCGCCGGCCAGGCGCAGGCAGAGCGCATAGACCCGTCCGGCGTGCTCCCGGTACAGGCGCTGGAACGCCTCCCGGTCGCCGCTTTTGGCGCGGAGGACGAGGTCAGCCATCCGCGCGGGATTCGTGTACGTTGCTGCTCTGCATAGCTCCTATATATAGGTCCTGCGTACCTAGGATGCCGCGGGGGCCGGGTTGGTTTGAACGGCGGGCCCGGGTTATCTTGGCGCCATGGCGAAGAAGAGCGACAAGCCGCTGGTCGGCATCTTGACGGGCAGCCCCAACGATCTGCCGACGATAGAGAAGGCGAAGGCGACGCTGGAGGAACTGGGCGTTCCTTGCGAGGTCAAGGTCCTTTCGGCGCACCGTACCCCCGACATGACGGTGGATTACGTGAAGCGGGCGGAGGCGGCGGGCGTCGAGGTCTTCATCGCCTGCGCCGGCATGGCGAACCACTTGGCCGGAACGGTGGCGGCGCACACGCTGCGGCCGGTTATCGGAGTGCCGCTGGCATCGGGCTCGATGGGTGGCATGGACGCGTTGCTGTCGACGGTTCAGATGCCGCCCGGCGTCCCCGTGGCGACGGTGGCGGTGGACGGTGCGACGAACGCGGCGTTTCTGGCGGCGCGGATTCTGTCGATCAAGTACCCGGAGTTCGGCGAGACGCTGGAAGAGGCTCGCAAAGCGGCGCGGAAGCGCTACGAGGGGGGTTAGAAGGGCCCGCGAACGGCCGCCGATGAGTCAGCGGTGGAGCGGATGGCCCGGGGACCTGGGAGCCGAGGCGAGGAGGCTGGCTTGCGACGAGGCTCCGCTGGTGGCCCTCGTCATTCTCTACGTGGCTGCCGGCTGGATGCTGGGCCTGGAGCTGACCGCTTCCTCGCTGCTTGAAGCAGCCGCCTTGTCGCTCCTGATCACCGCGATCGTTCTGATCTCCTACTTGATCGTCTTTGCCGTCCAAAAGGGTCTCGCACTTCGAAATCGGGGCACGCCGGATCCGACCCGTGGGCCGGCTGGCAGCTGGTCACTTCACTGGCAGATCGACCTTAGACTCTCGCGCGTGGCCGGGCTCTTTGTCGCGTTGTTCGCGATCATGCCCTTCATGGACATGTTCGCTGGGTTCAAAGCGGCCATCCCGGAAATCCAGCCTTTTGGTTGGGACCGACTCTTTATGGAGCTCGACCGGCGACTCCACCTCGGCCACCATCCCTGGGAGCTCCTGCAGCCGATTCTCGGCCACGCCCCCCTGACGAAAGTGGTCGATACCCTCTACTATCTGTGGTTCGCCGTGCTCGTGTTGACGTTGGTCTGGCAAGCGTGGAGCCGGCAGCGGACGCTGCGCACGCAGTTCTTCGTGAGCTACGCGGCGATGTGGATCGTCCTGGGCACGGCGGCCGCGACGGCGCTGTCGTCGGCAGGGCCGTGCTACTACGGTCGCGTGGTCGGCTCGCCCGACCCGTTCGCGCCGCTGATGGAGTACCTCTCCGGCGTAGATGAAACCCATCCTCTGACCGCCCTCAAAGTCCAGGGTTTCCTATGGCGTGGTTACGCGTCGGCGACGGCCCAGGCGGTCGAGGGGATCTCTGCCATGCCGAGCCTTCACGTGGCGACGCCCGTCCTGTTCGCTCTACTCGGCTGGCGGACCCACCGCTGGCTCGGCATCGCCTTCACGATCTACGCGGCGATCGTCCTCGTCGGCTCCGTTCACCTGGGCTGGCACTACGCCGTCGACGGCTACGCCAGCATCATCGCGGTAGCGCTGATCTGGAAAGCGACCGGTGTCGCCGTCGCCTGGTATTCCCGGCACGTCGGAGGTTGGGCGGAGGGCCCGAGGCGGAGCATCAGATATCCGGAGGAGGCGCCGGCTGATTGATCCAGACCGTCGCGATGCTGTCACGGTACGCCTGTTGCCATCCGGGCTCGCCGTTCAGCAGGTCGGCCCAGGCAGAGCCGTGGGGCAACACGGCGACATCGGCCTCGGCCTGCCGTATCAGCTCCAGTCGGGAGGCCTCGGTGGCGTTCACGTAGGCGGCGCGCCAGAACGCCTCGGGATGGACCTGGGTGCGGCCGTCCATCATCACTTGATACTCGGGCCAGAGCGCAAAGATCAGATAGCCCCCCCACCCCATCTCGTTCACCAGGCGCCCGCTTATTCGCGGCACGGAGTCCCGAACGAAGCGGGCTGCCGCCACGGGGTAGCCCGACTCCGACTCGAGGTACGGGCTCAGCTCTCCGCCGAACGAGCGACCGGCCAGGGTCTGGCCGGTGTACACGGCCAGGCCCAGCAACAGACCCACCGCCACGGCGCGTGCGCGACGGGCGGCCACCGGCTTGAGTCGCGGCCAGGCGCCGTAGCGGGCGGCCAGCGGCGCCAGAATCATCGCCGCCAGCGGCACGTAGCGGCCGAGCGCTAGAAGAAGAGCGATGGCGAGGATCAGAAGGGCGAGCTCGGGCCGGTCGCGAACTTTGCGGCGGCGGAGCAGACCCGCCGCCGGCCAGGCCACCAGCAGCAGCGAACCTATGAGTACCAGCGGGCCCAATCGGTAAAAAGGCCGCATCTCGACTATCGCTCCGCTCTTCACCATCACGTCGGCCGTCAGGTAGTGGGCGGCCACCTCGAGGAGCTTCAGCTCGAACGGGTTTATAGCGACTGCCACGAGCACCGAGGTCACGGCGATCGCGGCGCAGACGATCGCCTCACGTTCTCTGGCGGACGATCTCATCGACCACCCTCCCACGCCCCAGGCGAACAGCAACGTGGGCATGAACAGGAAATACAGGTGGATATTGGCGCAGAAGGCTGTGATCGGTACCAGAACCATCAGCGCCAGCCAGCGCCGCCCGCCCTTGTCGATCCCCGTGACGGCCCAGACCGCGAACGCGCAGAGCGGGAATGCGAAGGTTGCAGGTCTGAGGCCGATGAACGGGAGGACGACCGCCGCAAAGACGATCACGATCACGGCGCTCTTGAGGGAAGCTCGGGCTCGATGGGCCACCGCCAACGCAATCAGGAGCACGGTGGCGACGTAGCACACGAGCGGCAACAGGAAGAGCGCCGCGGCCCCGAGACTCACCACGGCAAGTCGCATCCCCAACTCGGCGAGCCACGAGTAGGGTACCCAGGGTTCGGGGACCGCGTTGTACGAGAAGACATCGATAAGCGGCCGCGGCCCGCCGGCTTCGACTAACTCGGCGACCCGCAGATGCCAGAAAAGATCAGGATCGACTGTTTGTGGCCCCAGGACGAAGATCGATGTCGCTACGAGTCCCAGGGCGAATAGGAAGACAGGAGTAGAGGCGGGGCGATTGGAGGCCGTGCTGACTAATCGTAGCACGCCGCTCTCACCATCCTGCGATCACTACGCCCTGGCGGATCACCCAGAACGCGGCGCCCGCCGCCAACGACACCCAGAGCGTTACCAGCAGGTAGCCGAGTCGGCGATCGATCGACTGCAGCAGCGGCACCACCTCGCGGGTGGCCGGCGGCGCCGCCTTGGCCTCCCAGAGGAGCTTTCTCGTCAATGCCATAGGGCCTCACCTCACAAGTATAGGGCGTTCCACCAATCCCACGCCCGGGGCCGCCGTGCCGCCGTCCACCATACGGATGAAACGGCCCTGGACCTCGACCCTGCTCGCAACGGCGTACACGAAGGTTACGCGGAAGGCGGCGATGTCGGTGACTTCGACCGCCGAGCGACCGATGGGGCTCACCCGACTGTCCCATAGGGGAGCCAGCACCGCGATACCGGGAAGGCCGTCCGGACTCTCGGCACCCGAGGGGTTACAGGTGCCTAAAGCGTCGACCTCGCCGCAGAGTTCCCCAAACCCCTGCCATGTGGGGCCGAAGTTCGCCCCCGGTTTCGTTAGAAGTGAATCGCCAACGCCGACCAAATCGGGGTTGCAGGTGGCGATGTTGTTGCGGTATGCACCGGCTCCTATGGTCGAGTCGTCGAGAACCGCATAACTGCCGGTCGATGAGTCGTAGAACGGCGGCAAAACGACCGAGTAATAGAAGCTCGGGGCGTCGCTCGGGCTCTCGGCCGGTTTGATCACGAACGTCTTGCCCAGCGCCAGAGTCCGCTCCTCCTTGGTGATCACACCGTCGGCGTTCGTGTCGATCAACTCGCGGGCTACAGCAATGGGCTTCTCGCAGGTCGTTTCCGATACGGCGGCCGCGAACACGGCGTAGGCGTATGCGCGGGCGCCTGACAGCACCGAGCCGAGGATCCAGGCGACGAGATTGGTCGAGGTCTGGACGGCGCGTACACGGATGGCATTGGCGTCCCACGGAACGGCGCGCGCTTCGAACGAGCTAGAGTCGGGATCCCAAACACCGAACACGACCGCCGAGTCGTCCTGCATCGCTGTGGTGTCCGCGTAATTGGCCAGCGCATAGACGACCGCCGAGTCGGGGGCGCCAAGCGTGTCTCCCTGCAACACGCTGACCGCTGCAGCCAGTGCCCCGGCGTCTGCGGCGAGCTGCATCTGGTTTCGAGATACGATGAGCCGCGCCACATCGACAGCGACGGCGAGCATACTGAACAGGCCTACCATCAGGAAGGCTACCAGAACGGCTGTAGTTCCCCGCTCATCTTGTGTCCAGTGAAACACGAAATCTCCTATGCTCTAGTGGGTGCCCCTTTACGTAGATCCGCACGCGCTGAGATCCGGGGCGAATCGTGACCATCTTGCTTCGGGAGACCAGCTCACCGTGCATACCCTCGTGCGTCGAGGCCACGACTCGGACGTGGAGCTCCTGTTTGCCGGAGCCGAGTAGCTCGCGCCCGCCCAGGAACCCACCGCCCCGTTCGGGTGCCCCCTGCCAAACTAGCCAGCCGTCCAGATAGACCTGTACATACTCGACCGACCACTTCGTGCCGAGCCGGTCGATCAGATGAATGTCGAGTCGCGCAGCTGGCCGCGCTTCCTCGGGAGGCGCCGACCGGCGCTTCGGCATCGAAGAACAGGCGAGCAGCCCAGAGGCGAGGATCACGAAAACCGGCAAGGTGACTGAACGTGATGAGATCTTCATTGGACCACCCCGGAGAACACCTTTGTAAGGATGATGATGGCGGGGCCAACCACGACTATGAACAGGGCGGGGAGAATGAACAGAACCATGGGAACGAGCATCTTGATCGGCGCCTTCGCGGCCGCTTCTTCGGCACGCTGGCGTCGCCTCGTGCGCATCTGCTCGGCATGCAGGCGCAGAGTGCGTGCGATTGGCGTTCCCAGACGCTCGGATTGAACCAGCGTGCTGACGAAGGAATTGACTTCCTGCACACCTGTACGCTCGGCTATCTCTCGCAAAGCCTCGATGCGAGGAACACCAGCGTTCACCAGCTGAGTCACGACACGGAACTCGTGAGCGATATCGGGATGGGAAGTCGTCAGTTCCTCCGAGACCTTGAGGATTGCCGCGTCCAGTCCCAAGCCCGCTTCGACGCACACGACCATGAGATCGAGTCCATCGGGCAGGTGCTTACGGATCCGCTGGGACCGTTGCCTCACCCGGCGAGCCAGCACGTACGGCGGTCCGGCAATCGACAGGACAATGCCGGCCGCCCCCCACGAGGATGCGGAATGGATCGAGCCGGTCACCGCCACGCCGACCAGGAAGAGCAGCACCGGCAGCCCAACGAGCAGCATCACGCGAACCGAACTGTAGGTGAGCGGTGCCGAGCGGTGGCTGTAACCGGCGCGAATCAGCTTAATTCGCAGGTCGGCGCTGTCGGGGAATAGGAAAGTGAACTGCGTGAAGACACCGCGGACCAGCCGCGTGAACCTGTCACCGGAGCTCGGGAAGGCCTGTGGATTGCGCTCTCGCGATGCGCGCACCGCCCTCCGCAAGGCCTGTTGTCGGCGCGAGTTGACGGCCAGGCCCACGGACAGCACGAGCAACATCACGCTTATGAAGACGGCTATTAGCACCAGGTCAAGCACGACGCCTCCTCAGAACTCGATATCAGCCAGGCGATGCATCACGGCGAAGCCGATGACCTGGGCCACTACGGCTATCGCGAGCATGGAGCGGCCCAGAGGCTCGAGATAGAGTGGCGCCACGAACTCCGGGTTCGCCGCCAGCGTCAGCCCGCCGATAGCGATTGGCAGAACGCCCAGGATCTTGGCCGAGAGACGGACATGCGCGGTGAGTGTCCTCAACTCGCCCTGGATGCGAAAGCGCTCTCTCAGCATTGAGCTGATGTTCGTCAGCACCTCACCGAGGTTGCCGCCGGTCTCCCGCTGGATGAGCACGGCGGTGGCGAACATCTTGAGATCGACGGTCGGCAGGCGGTCCAGGAGATTGAACAGGGCGGTCCGCACATCCACCCCGAGGCGGTGCTCCTCGTGGAAGCGTGCGAACTCGGCGCCCAGCGGAGCGGGCGTCTCACGTCCCACGAACTCCATAGCGGCCTGAAAGCTGTAGCCGGCTCGCATGGCGTTCACCAGCATGTCCATGGCGTCCGGTAGCTGCTCCTCGGATTTGCGCAGGCGTGCCCGTTTCTTTTGCCGGATGTAGACGTAGGGTACGGCAGCTGCCAGCAGCCCGAATACCATCGCCAACGGGCGACTCCCGACGGCGGTGAGGCCGAGCAGGTAAGCGGCCAGCCCCATAACGGCCGCGCCCAACATGATCTCACCGGGTCGAGTGCCGACGCCGGCGGTGCGCAGCTCCTGCCGTAACCACTCGGTGTGGGAGAGTCGATCCAGCCAATCGTTCAGGGCCGGTATCGCGCTGGCCGCTCTGTCGCGCCAGATCGAGACGTCCGGATTGACGTCGTAGGCCTGCGACTGGATGCGACGCTTGGCCGCGTGGTGCCGGGCGAGAGCGCGGCGGTTGAGAAAGGCATAGCTGGCGACGATTACGCCAAAGCTGCCGAGAAATACCACGGCGAGTAGGAACGTTAGCATTGTCAGGCGAACATCTCGCTGGGCATCCGAATTCCCGAGACCTCCAGCTTGTCGGTGAACTGAGGCCGGGCACCGGATGCCGTGAATTGTCCAACCACCTTGCCGTCGCTCGTTATGCCACGACGGGCGTAGGTGAAGATCTCCTGCATCGTTACGATCTCCCCCTCCATTGCAACGACCTCGGAGATACTCGCGACTTTCCTGCTGCCGTCGGAGAGCCGCGCGACCTGGATGATGAGGTCCAGTGCAGAGGCCATCTGCTCGCGCATCGCGCGTGC
The DNA here is from genome assembly GCA_039588075.1 of Gemmatimonadota bacterium. GTDB lineage: Bacteria > Gemmatimonadota > Gemmatimonadetes > Palauibacterales > KS3-K002 > JBDHAL01. The sequence continues at coordinate 8,912 of JBDHAL010000122.1, forward strand.
CGGCAGGTTGGTGCCGGCCATGAGGATCATCGTCTCCAGGCGCGAGAGCGCGTCGCGCGGCGAATTCGCATGGATCGTGGTGAGCGAGCCCTCATGGCCGGTGTTCATCGCCTGCAGCATGTCCAGCGATTCGCCACCCCGGACCTCGCCGATGATTATCCGGTCAGGACGCATCCGCAGAGCGTTCTTCACCAAGTCGCGCTGTGCGACCTCGGCGGACCCTTCCGCGTTAGGTGGACGGGTCTCGAGCCGAACGACGTGTGACTGCTGCAGCTGGAGCTCGGCGGCGTCCTCGATGGTGATCAATCGCTCGTTTTCCGGGATGAACCGCGAAAGGCAGTTCAAGAGCGTTGTCTTGCCGGCACCCGTACCGCCCGAGATCAAAACGTTGAGCCGTGCCTTGACGCAGCCCTCCAGCAAGTAGGCCATCGGCTCGTTCAGAGTATCGTTCTCGAGCAGGTCCTCCATCACCAGCGGGTCGCGCCCGAAGCGACGGATCGAGAGCACCGGCCCCTCTAGCGACAGCGGCGGGATGATCACGTTGACACGCGATCCATCGGATAAGCGCGCGTCCACCATGGGCGACGACTCGTCCACCCGCCGTCCGATCCGACTGACTATGCGGTCGATGACGGCCATCAGATGGCTGTTGTCTCGGAACTCGATCATTGGGACGCGGGAGAGCGCTCCGTGCCGCTCGACGTAGACCAGCTTGGGCCCGTTCACCAGGATGTCGCTGATTTGTGGATCGCGGAACAGCGGCTCTATCGGCCCCAGCCCCGTGACCTCATAGAGGATCCCCTCGATAACGTCTTCTCGCTCCGCTCGGCTGAGCGGGATCGAGTCCTGCTGGAGCAGCTCGATGACCGCAGCTCGGATCTCGTTGGCGATCTTCGCCTCGTCCCGGAGCCGCTCGAGCGCCGCGAGGTCCAGGTGCTCGATGAGCTGGCGGTGCAGCTTCAGCTTCAGTCCGTTGATCGAATCGGGCTCGGCCGCACTCCTGGCGCCCCAGCCATCCGATTTGGACGACCGGGTCTCAGGCTTCA
>JBDHAL010000123.1:0-9621 GCA_039588075.1 Gemmatimonadota bacterium
AGCCTATGACCATCCCCAGGTTGTTGATGCCGACGGCTATGCTGCGCAGGCCGCCCAGCGTTCCGAGGTCTTGCATGCCCGTCCCCTCTTCCCACAAGAATGCGCGATTGTGGCTCGCCGCATTGTTGCTCACACCCACGACTTGCCCGGCTTCGTTGATACCGTATGGCGTTGCGTATCCGCCGCCCAGGTCGCCGATGTCACGCGGCACCGGAGTCGCCTGACGCGTATCCCATAGAACGGCGTGCGTTTCGCTGTTGACTCTGCCATAGCCGGCAACGAGTCCCTGCTCGTTGATGACTTTGGCCCACGCGATGTTGCTGTGCGGCCAAGCCAGTTCACGCAGACCACCGGCCGCGTCCCACACGACCGCCCGCTGAGCCGTTCCCGTGTGACTCATGCCTACGGCCTGGCCCGCGTCGTTCAGGTCCTCGAGTTCGGTGATCGGCCCTCCCACGGTTCCGACGTCTATCAGCCCGACCCCGGGGCTACGTGCGTCCCAGACGAAGCTGTGATCATTGGTCGTCGCGCCAGGCGGCCCGCGTCCTATGACCAAACCGTTATTGTTGATCTTCACCGCCCTGCTGGTCGCACCGGTCCCCAACCTGCCAAGGTCGGTTAGGGGGCCCGCACCGGCCCAGTAGTACGCGTGCATCGCTCCGGAAGCCACCGTACTCCACCCCACGACCTCGCCCAGGTCGTTGACGTCGGACGGTGAATTCTTCCCACCCGCCAGAGCGCCGATGTCGCTCATCCCGTCGTCCCAAAGGAAGCCGCGCGTGACGAGCGGCGTGGTGGAGCCACTGACCCCGACGACCTGACCCGGCTCGTTGATGGCGGACGGCGAGCTCGAGTTGCCGGTCAGCACCCCGAGGTCCTGCATAGTGATATCTTCCACTCTGGGCACTACCTCGAACCGCGGGATCACCGGCCCGCGCCTCTCTGGCTCCGTCGTTTCGCTGCACCCGATGAGCATCATCAGCACACCGAGGCCTGCCGCGACACGCGTCATTGATCTCTCCTGGTTGTGTTCCGAAGGGCTGGCCCCCGATCCCGCGCACTTCCCGTGCCGAGCGACTGAACGAATTACGGCCGGATTCAGTACCGCTAGGGCCAATTGTGGGGAGCGAGTGTTGGAAGGCTACAACATACTAGGGCCGCTCCAGCCGAGCGACCCTCTGTTCAGCGAGCCGATCCGTGGATCGTCACTCCGCCTGCAGCGCCGTGAGCGGATCCACCCGAACCGCGCGCCAGGCCGGGAGCAGGCAGGCGGCGAAGGCGACGGCCGCGAAGATAACGCTGACCACGACGAAGGTCGCCGGGTCGGTGGGCGCCGTACGGAAGAGCATCTGCTCCAGCAGTCGAGTGGCGCCCAGTGCGCCCAGGAGTCCGATTCCGATGCCGATGGCCACCAGCGAGAGGCCGCGCTTCAGCACCATCTCCGTGATATCGGTGGGTCTGGCGCCCAGGGCGACACGCACGCCGATCTCACGGCGGCGCTCGACGACGGACTGCGTCAATAGCCCATAGAGTCCGATCAGCGCCAGTAGCACGGCAACGCCGGCGAAGATGCCCAGCGCCGAGGTTCGCACCCTTCGCCCGAGCTCCGAGCGCGAAAGGACCGCCTCCATCGTTGCCAGCTCGGGATCGGCGACGTCGGGGTCCAGGCCCCACAGACCGTCGCGCACGGCCGCCGTCACGATCTCGGGCTCGACGGATGTCCTGACCGCCATCCCCATATCGAAGTAGGGGATCTGTGCGTGCGAGCCGTACATGGCGGGGAAGCGGTGATCGGTCAGCCCACCTGTGATGACGTCATCCACGACGCCGACGACCTCGAATACATCCTCGTAGTCGAGCACGACCCTGCGGCCGACGGGATCGCGGCCTTTGAGGATCGAGTCGACGAATGCCCGGTTCACCACGAAGACCAACGGCGAGCCGGCGACGTCGGTCGGCTCAATATCGCGACCGGCGAGCAACGGGACGCCCATCGCCTCGAAGTAGCCCGGGAGCACCGCCCGGAAGTAGGCGGTTCGCGCCTCTACCAAATCGAGCGGCGGGTCCTCCGCGTCGTAGACGGGCTCGTTGTTGCCCGGCTGCCGAACCGGCAACTGGCTGATGAAGCCGGCCTTCTCCACTCCCGGAACCGCCTCGAGCGCCTGCGTGAGATCTTCGTAGAACTGAGTTCGCCGCTCGCGCTCCGCGTACTTGTCCCGCGGCAGCTGAATCTCGGCAGTGAGAAGCTTCTCCGAGTCGAATCCGAGATCCACGCTCATCAAGCTCTCCAAGCTTCGTATCAGAAGCCCGGCGCCGAGAAGGAGCACGACGGAGACCGCCACCTGGACGACAACCAGACCGCTACGAAAACGCGCCCCACCGCGATCGGTCGTCCGGGCATGCGACTTCAGATCCTGCGCCGGGTCCCCGCGCGACGCCCGCACGGCCGGCAGCGTCCCGAAGATCAGGCCCGTCAACGCCGACACGATGAGCGCGAACAAGAGCACCGAGACGGACGGGCCGGAACCCCCACCGACTGACTGCTCCACCGACGTGAGCTGGAGCAGCAGCGGCCTCATCCACTCAGCCGCCACAACTCCCAACACACCTGCGGCCCCCGCAAAGAGCAGGCTCTCCGTGAGAAGTTGCCGCACGATTCGGCCGCCCGAGGCGCCCAGGGCGCTTCGAACCGATAGCTCGGTGCGCCGCGCCGAGCCCCGGGCGAGCAAGAGGCCGGCTACGTTTGCGCAGGCGACGAGCAGCACCAGCGCCACCACCGCCTGGAGCATGAACAGACTCTCCCGGTAGTTCTCCGACCAGGCCTCCTGCAGGTTCGTCAAACGCAGGCCTACACCGCGGTTGCTGTCCGGGTACTGCGCCGCGAGCTGCGCGGCGATGACGTCCGCCTCGCTCTGCGCCTGCGCGATCGGCACGCCGGCCGCCAGCCGGCCCACCACGCTCCAGTTGGTCTTGCCGCGCTCGGCGATGAACTGATCATCGGCGCGCATCGGCAACCAGATCTCCACGTCGAACTTGAAACGGAAGCCGGCCGGCATCACGCCCACGATTTCCATCGGCAAGCCATTGATGGTCACGGTGCGACCCACCACGTCCGGCGCTCCCCCCAACCGCCGTTGCCAGTACCCGTAGCTGAGCATCGCGACCTGCGGCGCCGCCTCGACCTCGTCTTCGGCGCCGAAGGCCCGGCCGATCAGCGGCCCGACCCCCAGCACCGGAAAGAGTTCCTTGCTCACGACCAGACCGGACACCCGCTCCGGCTCCTCGACGCCCGTCACCGTGAAGTCACGGGGGAAGCCGGAGAACGCTGCCAGCTGCTCGAACGACCTGTTGGTGTCCCGGTAATCCCAGTAGTCCTCAGCCGAGACCCAATTGCGAACCCACTCCTCAAACGTCGTACGCGCGAGCACGAGCCGGTCGGGCTCCGCGTAGGGCAGTGGCCGGATCATCGCCTCGTCCACCACGCTGAACATGGCGACGTTGGCGCCGATCCCGATTGTGAGGATGACTATGATGACGGCGCTGAGGCCGGGCGTCTTGAACAGCGAGCGGCTGCCGTGTCGGATGTCCTGCCAGGTGCCGACCATGGATGATCCTCCTATCGGCAGTGGACGGCGGGGCCAACCATCACGACAAGGCAAACGCCGTGCCCGACTGCCTCCGCGTCCTGTCAGGCTTGTCGGCCGGCTCGCGGAGTCAGGGGTGTTCGCATTCGGGAATGCCGATGCCGGAAACGGACAATCCAAACGCCCGCAAGCGGCCAGGGCTACCGCCCGTGTCTCAGCCCTTGGGCCTCACGAGTTCCTGAAATGGCGGGTAGTCCCGGAGGGGCTCGAAATCCATGTTGGCGTGCGGATCGTAGATGCCGTGTTGAAAGCCCTGCGCGAACGCCTCGCGCAGGAGGTTCACCGCGCGCTCGCGCTCGCCGAGCTGCGCCGCGATCCCGGCCTGCCGATACGGCTCGGCACCGAACTCGTACCGGTCGGCCGTTCCGACGATCGCGTCGCTGAGTCTCAGCGCTTCCTCGCGATCGCCGCGTCTCGCGGCGAGGGCGCCCAGCGCACCCAGGTAGGAGGTCTCGCCGGGATTCTCCCGCACCAACTGCTCGTAGATCACCCTGGCCTCGCTCCACTGCTCGGCCAAAGAGTAAGCCTGGGCGAGCTGAGACCGATGCGCGGCTGAAGCCGCCTCCTGAGCGGGCCGGCCGTTCAGCCAACCGAGCAGGCGTTCGGCGACGTCGATCGATGCGTCTCGATTCCCATGCGCACGCAATTCTATCGCACCGGCGCTGATCACGGTTTCTTGTGTCCCCCACCAGCCCGACTCGGGCGGCAGCAGCAACGCCTCCGAGATGAGCCCGTTCACTTCTTCCACTCTACCCAACGCGCCCAGCGCCCGCACCTCGTTCAACACGTGCCTCAGACTCTCGCCTTCGCTCAGGCGCGGGACCCGGGCCGCGCTCAGTTCGTCTTCGTGATCGCCGAGCATGTGGTGCGACGCGGTCAGGAAATACCAGTAGTCGTACCAGATCGGGCCCAGGCTATCCAGGGCCTGGACCGCTTCCCGGGGACGGTTGTAGCGAAACGCGATAACGGGCAGGTCGATAGTGCCCACCTGCCGCGCAACCTGAAGCGCCGTCCCCAAGTCCCCCCGCAGGTGTGCCGATACGAGAAGGTCCAGCATGATGATATCGCTCGGCGACAACCGATCGCGGCGCGGTAATGCCAGCTGAACCAGGCCGTCCGCGGCGGCAAGCTGGCCGAGATTGAGGTGACCCCAGGCGGCCCACAACATGGAAGGCGCAATCAAGTTGGTGTCGAGGCGAGCCGCCATGTGGAATCTCGCGATCGCGTCCTCGAAAACGCGAGTTTGACCCGTATTGAGCCCCAGGTCGTGAAGTTCGTGACCCTCGCGGAACGCTTGAAACCCTAAACTCGGTTCGGGCTCGCCCGGCTGACTCAGAATGATTGTTCCGAGCACTGCGACGGCGAGAACGGCGGTGGCGGCCACGAGAGTTTTCCAGGACACGAGCCGGGCCCAATTCTTCTTCGCCGTCCGGCGGTCCGGCCCGACCAGGGCGCGGGAAAACTCCTCTGCGGTCACATGCCGATCGGCCGGCTCGCTGGCCAACGCTTTGAGCACGGCCCGTTCCACCGGTCTTGGCACGTCGTTTCTGAACTTTCGCGGCGGCTCGACCCGGCCCGCCGCCTGCTTGGCCAGGATCGCCACCGGCGTGGGTCCCACGTAAGGCGGCAGCCCGGAGAGCATCTCGTACAGCACGCACCCGAGACTGTAGATGTCCGTGCGCGCGTCGATCGCATAGTCGCCCGTGGCCTGTTCCGGGCTCATGTAGACCGGAGTACCGATCGCGACGCCGGTGCTGGTCAGCGCCTGGCCGCCCGCCGTGGTTATCGCCAGGGCGATCCCAAAGTCGGCGACCATCGCGTGGCCGCCGGAAAGCAGGATGTTCTCGGGTTTGATGTCGCGGTGAATCACGCCGGCCCGGTGAGCGTAGTCGAGGGCGTCCGCGGTCTCTCCCGTGATCTGAAGCGCCGTCTCCAACCGAAGCTGTCGCTGTTTCGCGATTCGAGCCCGCAGAGACTCGCCTTCGATGTAGGGCATCACGTAGTACAGCAGATCGTCCGCCACGCCCGAGTCGTACAACGGAACGATGTGCGGGTGCTGAAGCTTGGCGGCGATCTTGATCTCGCGCAGGAAGCGATCCGCGGCCAGGCTCGCGCCAAGCTCGGGGTCCAGGACCTTCAGAGCCACCGGGCGCGCGTGCTTCACGTCCTGCGCGAGGAAGACGGTGGCCATGCCACCGCGACCGACCTCGTGCTGGACGCTGTAGCGCCCTGAGAGGGCCGTGCCGAGACGTGACTGTAGCTCGTTCATTAGCACCCAAATACGTAGCTAGGGCTGGGGAGCGATTTCGTCAAGTAAATCGAATCTGACCGGGCCCTCCCGTGTTGCGGGCAGGCCCATCCCCGGTTCTCTTTCAGCGATCGAATACCGCTACCCGTAAGGAGGCACCCATGACCGATCGTGGCCGCTCCCGTCACACCTATATAGGACATGCGCTCCTCTTCACCGGGCTGCTTCTGGCGCTGGCCGGTTCCGCCGCGGCGCAGGATGTCGTGCAGCCGGCGCCGGACCGCGCTCCCGGCGAGGGGGACGGGCCGTACGACCGGCTCGTGCTGCGCGGGGCCATCGTGATCGACGGAACCGGTGCGCCTGCGCGGGGGCCGGTGGACATCGTCATCGAGGGAAATCGCATCGCGCGGATCGCCGGTGTCGGCGTTCCCGGCGTCCCCATCGATCCGGCTGGGCGCCCGGAGGCGGGCACCAGGGAGTACGACATCAGCGGCATGTATGTGATGCCCGGGTTCGTGGACCTGCACCTCCACACCGGCGGCGTACCGAAAGCGCCGGAGGCCGAGTACGTGTACAAGCTGTGGATGGGCCACGGGATCACGGCGGGACGAGGGGTGCCGTTCGGCCCCGTGGACTGGTCGCTGAGCGAGCGACAGCGGAGCGCCGAGAACGAGATCGTGGCGCCGCGCATGTTCCTGTACCAAATACCCGGGCAGGGCTGGGACCGCGGCCCGATCCGCACGCCGGACGACGCGAGGCAGTGGGTGCGTTGGGCCGCGGACAAGGGCATCGACGGGATCAAAGTCTTCGGGTACCCACCGGAGATCATGACCGTCTTGCTGGACGAGGCGAACAAGAACAACCTCGGATCCACCGCGCACCTCGCCCAGATGGGCGTCGCCCAGATGAACGCTCTCGACGCGGCGCGACTCGGACTCGGAACAGTGACTCACTACTACGGGCTGTTCGAGGCGATCTACGACGACCACGACGTCCAGCCGTGGCCCGCCGACATGAACTACAGCAACGAGCAGCATCGCTTCGGACAGGTGGCCCGCCAGTGGAACATCATCCACCCGCAGGGCAGCGACGAGTGGAACGCGCTGCTGGCCGAGCTCAAGCAACTCGACGTCACCCTCGACCCGACGATGACCGCGTACCTGGCGAGCCGAGACGTGATGCGGGCCCGTACCGCCGAGTGGCACCAAAAGTACACGCTGCCGTCGCAGTGGGACTTCTACGAGCCGAGCCGCACGAACCACGGATCGTTCTACTACGAGTGGACCGCGTGGGACGAGATCGCCTGGAAGAACTTCTACCGCGTCTGGATGCAGATGCTGGATGACTACAAGGATATCGGCGGCCGGGTGACGGTGAGTTCCGACGCGGGCTACATCTATAACCTCTACGGCTTCTCCACCATTGAGGAGATGGAGCTGCTACACGAGGCGGGCTTCCATCCGCTGGAGGTGATTCGCTCCGCCACCATGTACGGCGCCCAGACGCTGATGATCCCCAAGGGACAGCCCATCGACTTCGGAATCGTGCGCGAGGGCTACCTGGCCGACCTCGTGGTCGTGGACGAGAACCCGGTCGAAGACCTCAAGGTCCTGTACGGCACCGGCGTCGTTCGGCTGAACGACGAAACCGGGGTAGCCGATCGGCGCGGCGGCGTGGTCTACACCATTAAGGACGGAATAGTCTACGACGCCAGACAGTTGCTCGCCGACGTGGCCCGCATGGTGGAGCAGCAAAAGAGCGAGCGCATGACGAGCAACCAATAGCGCCGCTCGTCGTCAGAAGATCTCGTGGGCTCCGATGCTGGGAGGGCTTAAGTAGCAGGCGCCCTCCATGTCCGCGGTGACCCCGCTCACCGGCACCCCAGCTCCGGCCGCCGGGCTCGAAGCGTTGATGCGGTAGTCGGTGCCGAAAGCAGGGTCCTGGCCGACGATGCTCCCAAGCTCCGTACCGGGTAGAGTCGGAGCCGAGCTCGAAGGATCGTCCCAGGCGTACCACAGGTTGTTCTCGAACCGGAACGAGGGTGCATCCGTGTTCGGGCCCACGTTGACGTCCGTGCTCAACGCGCCGCGCTCGAAGTACACCAGGTTGTTCACGGTGTAGCCGCCGCGCGCCGGCAAGAACTCGAACCCGTCGTGCGTCGTCGTCTCCTGCAGGATCCGGAATAGCCAGCGCTCCGGATCGACGATCGTGTTGTTGGCGGCCAAGCAATCGACGCAACCGACGAACGCGATGGCCGCGGTCGCTCCCTCGATCACGTTGGCGACCGCTCGGATGTCCCGCGCTTCCACGTTGGGCGCCGCCGTCGTCAGCGGCGGCCGGAAGTACTGGTCGCCGGTGGAGCCGCCCATGTTGAAAGCCCGCGCTCCGCCGTTCACGACATGGTTCCCCCTGATCTCGATGTTCTCGCTGCCGCCCTTCGCCTGCACCGCGTTGCCCGACATGTCGAGAAACGTGTTGCCGGCGAGCAGGCCATCGTGACAGCCGACGTGATCGATGCCGCTGCCGGAGCCGCCGCCGCCGCACCGTTCGAACCTGCTGTTCAGCACCCAGTACTGGTTCACGCCCGAGAGCTTGAGGCAGTCCTGGTTTCCGGTGCCACCCACGTCGTGGATGAACAGGTCGCGGAAGATGACGTGGTGCGTGGCCTGCGGGTCGGCGTAATCTCCGCCGTCGTCCGCGTTCACACCGTTGTTAGCGCTGTTGGCAACCTCAACGTCGTGCAGAACCACGTACCTGGCCCGCACCAGATGGATCCCCTCGCCTCCGCCGTCGAAGACGGGACGGCTCTCACCCTGTACCCCTCCGATCCAGATCGGCGCGCCGGCTGTTCCGCGCACGCCCTCCAGGAACGTCCCGCCGGCGTAGGCGCCCTGGTGGACTCGAATCGCCGTCCCGGAAACCGCATCCCGGGCGGCACGAGAGATGGTGGCATAGGGAGCCGACTCCGAGCCATTGCCTTCCGAGTCGTCACCATCCGGCGCGACGTGCAGCTCGGCAGCCGGGGCGAGGCCCGACTCGAAGGTTTCGATCAGGCCGCACGCCTCCAGACCCGGATCGCCGGCGTCATCGTTACAGGCCGCGGCGAGGGCGCAGAGGGTCAGCGCAACCAGCCGAGATCGACGAACCATCATGATCTAGGGCCCCGGGCTCCGCCGCGCCTGCCCACACTGCGTCCACTCCCGCGGTTGTCCGGTACTCGGGTCGATGGGCAAAACGGCGCGGTCACGTGGGACGCGCTGCGGATCCTCTGAAGCCGCGTACGCCAGCATCGCCGCGAGCGTCGCGTTCTCCCTCAGGTCATCGAACACGATCTTGTCGTAGGTGTCGCGGTTGGTGTGCCAGGTGTACTGCCGGTACTCGTCGTACGCCGACTGCAGGCGGAAGGCCGGGGCGCCGCGGCACACGAAGGACACGTGGTCGCTGCCAGTGTTGTTCTGTCCGCCCGGGAACTCGAGGGTGATGTGCCCGCTGAGCTCGGCCGGCACCAACGAGACCCAACGTTCGATGTGCCGGCCCGCATACAGGAAGCCCTGCCCCTCGATCCTCTCGATCCGCCAGGTGCCGTTGTCCTGGTTGAACAACGCCTGCAGGCCCTCCACGACTTCGGGATGGTCCTCGGCGTACGCACGCGACCCGATGTGTCCGACCTCCTCCGCGCCCCAGTGCCCGACGACGATCGTGCGCCGGGGGTTCGGGTACGTCTCTTTC
>JBDHAL010000124.1:0-17308 GCA_039588075.1 Gemmatimonadota bacterium
AGGCCGGCATCATCGATGGGATCGCCAAGGCCCTGCCGGCCGTGATGATCCTGGTGAGCGTGGGTGCGCTGATCAGCACGTGGATCGCGGCGGGCACCATCCCGATGCTTGTCCGCCTCGGGCTCCATACCATTTCACCCCGCTTCTTCCTCGTCACCGCCTGCGTGTTGTGCTCGTTCGTCTCGCTGTTCACGGGCACATCGTGGGGGACGGTGGGCACGATGGGCATCGCGCTCATGGGAATCGCCGGAGGACTCGGGGTTCCCATGGGAGCCGCTGCCGGCGCGGTGGTGGCCGGCGCCTACTTCGGTGACAAGCTCTCTCCGTTCTCCGACACCACGAACCTGGCCCCGGTCGCCGCTCAGTCGAACCTGTTCGACCACATCCGCCACATGCTGTGGACGACCATCCCGGCCTGGACGCTGGGCCTGGCCGTCTACCTCGTAGTCGGGCTGCGCAGCGGGGGCACTACATCGCAAGAGGGCGTAACAGCGATACTGCGCACGCTGGAGGGTTCTTTCGTCATGAGCCCCTGGGTGCTGCTTCCGTTGCCGGTGGTGCTCTATTTCGCAGTGCGCCAGCGGCCGACTATTCCCGGGATCATCCTGGCATCGGCGATCGCCGGCGCCATCGCGGTCCTCGTGCAGGGGCAGCCGCTGGCCGACGTCGTGCAGGCCATGGTGACCGGATACGTCGCAAACACCGGTGACCCGGCCGTCGACAACTTGCTGTCTCGGGGCGGTATGGGCCCGATGATGGAAGTCACGCTGATCGTGTTCGCGGCTTTCTCGTTCGCCGGGATCGCGAGCCGCGCCGGCCTGCTGGACGTGGCGCTGAACCTGCTGCTGAAGACAACTCGCACGGTGGGCCAGCTGGTCGCCGCGACGGTCGCCTCTACCGTCTTCACCGCGCTGATCACCGGCTCCAGTTACCTGACCATCCTTCTGCCCGGCGAGCTGTTCGCGCCTGCCTACCGGCGCCGCGACCTGGCGGCGAAGAACCTCTCGCGCACACTCGAGGATAGCGGCACGGTGGTCGTACCGCTGATCCCGTGGTCCGCGGCCGGCGTCTTCATGGCGGCGACCCTGGATGCGTCCACGCTCAGCTACCTGCCCTGGGCCATCTTCAACTACACCGGCTTCCTGTTTGCCATCCTATACGGCTTCACGGGAATCGGCATCGCTGCCCGAAAACGGGAAGACGAAACGCTACCTGGCAGCTGATCGACGTTCGACCGTCGACGTTCCACTTGCGGTGGACAGCCGACAGCGGTCAGCCGTCGCTCGATTGTCGAGTTGGACTCTTCGATCGACGTACGACGGTCGATTTTCGACTCTCGACTTTCCTTCAGACCCCCGCCGCTGTACGTCGACCATCGGCCGTCGGCCGTTGAGCGAAGATTCCAACTCGGCCGTCGAGCGACGGCTGACCGCTGTCGGCTGTCCACCGGACGTCGACCAACTAACGTCGAACGTCGATCATCCGTGTTCCAGTTCGGCCGTCTTGATCGCAGCGTGCTCTTTGCGAGCCGTGATGACCAGGACCCCGGCAATGATCACGGCGGTTGCCAAGAGCGTGCGCGTGTTTAGCGGCTCGTCGGCCAGCGACCAGCCCAGAAAGACTGCCAGTACCGGATTGACGTAGACGTGGGTGATGATGCGAGCTGGAGATGTCACCTTTAGCAGCCAGAGGTAGGCGCTCAGGGCTATGACGGATCCGAAGAGCGCCAGGTAGCCGAGGGCGAGGATCGAACGAAGCGACGCGCTTTCGATACTGACCGCGGCCCATTCGCCGACGACGGTGCCCGCGGCCAGAAGGACCAGGCCGCCGGCCACCATCCCCGTTCCGGCGAGGAGAAGTTGGGAGGTGCGGTCCGCGGGAATAGAGAGAGCCGAACGACCACGTCACCGTGCCGACCAGTATCACGGCGGAGCCGGCGAGGTTGATCCGACCCGCCCCCGCCAGTTGCTCGGGCCCGATCAACAGAACGACCCCGACAAAGCCGAGCAGGATCCCGGCGATCACCCTGGCGTCGGGACGCGGGCCTCGGTAGAACAGCCAATCGATCAGCACCATCCAGAGCGGGCCGACGGCGACCATCAGGGCCGCCGCGCCCGATGGCACACGCAACTGGGCCCACGAGACGCCGCCGACGCCAATCGACAGCATGAGCGTGCCGACCAGGAACGCAGCGGCCCATTGAGACCGCGTGGGCCTTGCAGCGCCCCGGAGTCTGGCCCAAGCGTAGAGAGCCGTCCCGGCAGCCACGAAGCGGACGCCGGTCATCAGGAACGGCGGCAACGTCTCGATGGCGAAGCGTATGGCGAGGTAGGTGGAGCCCCAGATGAGATAGATGGCCGCGAAAGCCGCCAGAAGCTTCAGCCGTGCGGCGCCCGCGCTATCCATGCCGACTCCTCCATTCGATGATCGACGTTCGATGATAAACTCTCGGTGGACATCGGACAGCGGTCAGCCGTCGCTCGATTGTCGAGTTGGACTCTTCGCTCGACGTACGACGGTCGATTTTCGACTCTCGACTGTCCTTAGTTCGGGGGATAGTATCTTGCCACCTCGTCAGGCTTCCCCCTCAGATCCCCGACGCTGTACGTCGAGCATCGGCCGTCGAGCGTTGAGCGAAGAGTCCAACTCGGCCGTCGAGCGACGTCTAACCGCTGTCCGATGTCCAGCGGACGTCGACCGACGAACGTTGATTGTCGACTCTCCCCCCCGCTGGCGTTTCTCCCGTGACCCGGCGCATATTCCCTCCGTGACCATGAACGCCTTCCTCATGCAAACGCCGGCCGCGCAGACGGCCCGCGAGACGATCGAGCAGGTTCCCGGCGTGATGGGCCGTCTCTGGAGCGCCGTCACCGCAGGCGGCTCCGTCGAGAAGTTGGCGATCTTCCTACTGATCGCCATCGCCTTCTATGCCCTCTCGCGGCTGATCCGCCGCGGCATCGATGTCCACATCGAGGATATCAACCAACGACACCAGCTGCGCAAGATCGTCACCTATTTCTTCTGGGTCGCGCTGGTCGCCGCCGGTGTCATCCTGTTCGCCGAGCGTCTCGCCCTGGCGGACGTGGGGACGATCCTCGGTCTCATCGCGGCGGCCGTCACCATAGCCCTGGCCGACGTGGTTCGCAGTCTGGCGGGCTGGATATACATCAACTCGCGGCGCGGCGTCGAGATTGGGAGCCGTGTGGAAGTCGCCGGCCTGATCGGCGACGTGATCGACATTGGCCTCCTGAAAACCACGCTGCTCGAGGTTGGCGAGCCGCTGGTCCATGCGCTCCAATCGACGGGCCGTATCGTCACGGTGCCGAACAGCGTCTTTCTCGACAAGAACGTCATCTCGTCGGCCACGGTAAACCCGCTGGTCTGGCAGGAGACCCAGGTGCTGGTCACGTTCGAGAGCGACTGGAAGCGGGCGCGCGAGATCCTCCAAGATGTCGCGATGAGCCTCTACGAGGAGATCGTCCCCGACCTGAGAGCCGGTTTCGAAGCCCTGGAGAGCGAATACGCCTTCCGCCTCGGCTCCACGGCTCCCATCGTCTACACCGAGATCGCCGACTCCGGGGTGATGCTCACCCTCCGAAATCTGACCCTGGTCAGGCGCCGGCGCTCCACCACCGACCGGATCGCCACCTCTATCCTCGACCGTTTCGGCGATGAGCCCACCATCGACTTCGCATACCCGACTTATCGGGTTTACCGGCTGGGTGATGAGGGAGAGGGTGGTGGCGAGGTCGGCACGCCTGCCCCGTAGGGAGGGTGATCGGTAACCGGTAACCGGTAATCGGTAGAGGCGGCACCTCGAGCTTCCGTACTCCCCTGTTCCGTAATCACGTAATCGACTTCAGAATTCCCAATAACAAACCGGCTGTGAACGCCGAAACGTCCACAGCCGGTCAGGGGTTCTGGCTCAACCGACGCGACGCCTCCGGGCGTCATCGGCCGGTAGTAAGCCTACACCGCCTCGAGGCAGCCGCTTGCCCGTGCCGGTTGGCCAGATAATTCAACAGACACTGGACCACCTCCTTTCGATAAGGGTTTACGCCTGGGGCACCATACTCCGTGCTGCGCCACGCGTCAGCCGGCGTGGCATTCTGGTACAAGCTAAGGGAGGCCTGGCGGTGGGAGCAAGCACTTCTACGCCTTGACTCCGCCGAACCCCTTACATGCGGAGGAGACATGGCTGAAGCAAAGGTCCCGGGCGACCTGCTCTACACGGAGGAGCACGAGTACGTCCAGAAGGTGAGCGAGGACGAGGTTGCCGTGGGCATCACCGACTACGCCCAGGGCGAGTTGAGCGACATCGTCTTCGTCGAGCTGCCGGACGTGGGCAGCTCCTTCGCCAAGATGGAGCCGTTCGGCACGATCGAAGCCGTGAAGGCCGTCTCGGAGCTCTATATACCTGTCGGGGGCGAAGTTACAGCGATCAACGAGTCCTTGCAGGACGACCCGGCCGTGGTGAATCGCGACCCCTACGGTGAAGGCTGGATGGTCAGACTGCGTCTGAGCGATCCGTCGGAGCTGGACGGGTTGCTGAGCGCCGACGCGTACACGGCGCTGATCGCCGAGGCCTAGGACGGTCAGGGGCCCCGGCCGCAATCATTTACGTATTCATACGACATTGAGTTCATCATGAGTTTTGTTCCGCATTCAGAAGCGGACCGCCAGGAGATGCTGCGGGCCATCGGCGCTTCATCGGAGGACGAGCTTTTCGCGGATATCCCGGAGAAGTTCCGTCTCCAGACGGACCTCGATCTGCCACCGGCGCTCTCCGAATGGGAGGCGGTACGGACGCTTCACGAGTTGGCCGCCGAGAGCCGTTCGCTGACATGCTTCGCCGGCGCGGGCTATTACGATCACCACGTTCCCTCGGTCGTCGATCACCTGATACGGCGCAGCGAGTTCTACACGGCCTACACACCGTACCAGGCGGAGGTGAGCCAGGGCACGCTACAGTCGATCTACGAGTTCCAAAGCATGGTCTGCGAGATCATGGGCCTCGATGTCGCCAACGCGTCCATGTACGACGGCGCATCGGCGATGGCCGAGGCCGCGCTCATGGCTCGATCGATCCAGAGGAAGCGTGACAAGATCGTCCTGTCGACGACGGTGAACCCACACTACCGGCAGGTGCTGGACACGTACAACATGGGCCTGAATCTGCCGGTGGAGATCGCGCCACGTACGGGCACCGGCGTCACAGACCTGGACGCGCTGACGGACCTGCTGGATGACCAGACCGCAGCCGTCATCGTTCAGAATCCGAATTTCTACGGAGTCATCGAGGACCTGGAGGCGACGGCCAGCATCATTCAAGATGCAGGCGCCCTGTTGATCACGGTGGTGGACCCGGTCTCCCTGGCGATTCTGAGGAGCCCGGGCGAGTGCGGGGCAGACATCGCGGTCGCCGAGGGCCAGCCGCTGGGGAACGCCCTGAGCTACGGAGGGCCCGTGCTGGGTCTGTTCGCGGCGCGCCAGGACTACATCAGGCACATGCCCGGTCGCATCGTGGGTGCCGCCGAGGACGTCGACGGCCGGCGCGGCTACGTCTTGACGCTCCAGACACGCGAGCAGCACATCAGGCGCGAGAAAGCCACGAGCAACATCTGCACGAACCAGGGGCTGAACGCATTGGCCGCGACGATCTACATGGCGACGGTCGGCCGCGACGGCCTGAGGCAGGTAGCGGAGACGAGCACGCAGGTGGCCCACTACGCCTACGACCGGATCGTCAAGGAGACGAGCCTGGAGCCGATGTTCCCAGATGCGCCGTTCTTCCGCGAGTTCGCCATGAAGACGCCGGGGCCGGCCCGCGCGATCATCGGGCGCGGAGCGGAGCGCGGCATCCTGGCCGGCGTGGCGCTGTCGCGCTTCCCACACATCGATGTGGACGACGGCCTGCTTCTCGCGTTCACCGAGAAGCGCTCGAAGGACGACGTAGAGCTACTTCTGGAGGTCTTGAAGGAGGCGTAACATGCCAAAGCTCACGTTCCACGGTCATTCCTGCTTCATGCTGGAGACCGCTGACGGCACGACCTTGCTTATCGACCCGTTCCTGACGGGCAATCCGAAGGCCGACATCGGCCCGGATGACGTGGTGAAGGTGGACTACGTTCTTTTCACACACGGCCACGGCGACCACATCGGCGACGGCTTCGAGATCGCCGAGCGGACCGGCGCGCTGATCGTCTCGACCTATGAGATCGCTACCTACGCTCAGCAGGGGAAGGGAATAGAGGCCGCGCACCCGCGGCACATCGGCGGCGGTTACAACTTCCCGGTCGGTTACATCAAGATGACGCCGGCTCTGCACGGCGGCTCTCTGGATTGTGACGAGTCCGGCCGCTACACCACCGTGCCGGGCGGCTTCCTCATCACGATCGACGGTGTCACGGTCTATCACGCCGGCGATACGGCTCTGCTCACCGACATGCAGTTGCTCAAGGGCCAGGTCGACATCGCGCTGTTGCCCATCGGTGACAACTTCACGATGGGCCCGGACGACGCGGTGCGTGCGGTCGAGATGATCGAGCCGAAAACGGTCATACCGATGCACTACAGCACGTTCGACATCATCGACCAGGACCCGAAGCTGTTCGCCGGCAACGTCGGGGGAAAGGCTGAAGTCGTTATTTTGGAACCAGGCGGGGAGTTCGAGTTTTAGCCGGTATGTTTGAATATTCTGAATTCTGAACACCGAATAATGACATGAGCGATAAGAGTGGAGCGGACCAGACGACGCCGGTGATCTTCGAGAAGTCGCGAGCGGGCCGGCGCGGGACGGCGATGCACAAGCCGGACGTCAGCGTGACGCCGATTGAGGAATTGCTCCCGGTCTGGACGTTGAGAAAGGAGCCGCCGGCGCTGCCTGAGGTGCCGGAGCACGAGGTGGCGCGCCACTACACGGCGATCTCGACAAAGAACCACCACGTCGACAAGGGGTTCTACCCACTCGGGTCGTGCTCGATGAAGTACAACCCGAAGGTGAACGAGACGACGGCGCGGCTACCCGGTCTGGCGGACCTGCATCCGTTCCAGCCGACCTCCGACGTGCAGGGCGCGTTGCGGCTCATGTGGGAGTTGGGCGAGATGCTCAACGAGATCTCCGGTATGGACGCGATCACGCTGCAGCCGGCGGCCGGAGCGCAGGGCGAGCTGGTGGGAGCACTGCTCTTCCGGGCGTACCATACGGCGCAGGGCGATCCGCGGAAGAAGATCATCATCCCGGACAGCGCGCACGGAACGAACCCGGCGACGGTGGCGATGGCGGGCTACGACGTGGTGACGCTGAAGTCGGACGCCGAG
Organism: Gemmatimonadota bacterium; assembly: GCA_039588075.1. Classification (GTDB taxonomy): domain Bacteria; phylum Gemmatimonadota; class Gemmatimonadetes; order Palauibacterales; family KS3-K002; genus JBDHAL01. Next base: position 7,321 of record JBDHAL010000124.1, read on the forward strand.
GGTCGGATGGACCCGGGGGTTCTGGAAGCGGCGCTAGGCGATGACGTGGCCGGGGTGATGCTGACGAACCCGAACACGTTGGGCAAGTTCGAGTCGGAGATCGAGACGATAGCGAGGCTGGTGCACGACGCCGGCGGTCTCATGTACATGGATGGAGCGAACCTCAACGCTCTGGTTGGGATCACGCGGCCGGGCGACCTGGGCTACGACATCGTTCACATGAACCTCCACAAGACGTTCTCGACACCTCACGGAGGTGGCGGCCCCGGATCGGGTCCGGTGGCAGTGAAGAAGCACCTCGCCCCGTACTTGCCGCTGCCCATCCTGAAAGAGAACGGTGAAGGTGGGTATTCTCTGGACTGGGAGCGACCGACGAGCATCGGGAAGGTCCACGGATTCTGGGGTAACTTCGGCGTACTGGTGCGCGCCAACAACGCCTATGTATCGGCCCGGCTAGAGGGTACATACGATCTTCCGTACGGTCGCGGGATGCACGAGTCTGTGTTCTCGGGCGCCTTTTTGAAAGAGTACGGTGTCCGGACTCTCGACGTCGCCAAGCGTCTTCTCGATCACGGGATCCACTCCCCCACTATTTATTTCCCACTCATCGTTGCCGAAGCGATCATGGCCGAGCCCACCGAGACGGAGACGAAGGAAGAGCTCGACCGCTTCTGCGACGCCATGCTGCAGATCGCCGAGGAAGCGGAGAGGGATCCGGACTTCCTCAAGAACGCGCCTTACACGACGCCGGTGCGCCGACTGGATGAAGCCAAAGCGAGCCGGCAGCCGAACGTGAGATACCGCGGCGAGTAACAGCTCGGTCAAACCGTCTCGAATCCCGGGACGTGCGGGCCTAGTAGTCCGCGGTGCCGTCGATCTCGTCCTCGGCCGGGGAGCCGACCGTGAGCCAAGATAAAGCACCTGTAATGGACCCCCGACCCACGTTTCCGACGACGTGGCGGCTGGTGGAGACCCAGGCGTGTGACGGCGCGCGGAACATGGCGACGGACATGGCGCTGGCCGAGTCGGTGCGGGCCGGAGGAGACCCGGTTCTGCGCTTCTATCGCTGGTGGCCGCCGTGCATATCGCTGGGGCGAAACCAGCCAGCGAAGGGCCAGTACGACGAGCGGGAGGCCGAGCGACGGGGCATAGAGTTCGTGCGACGGCCCACCGGTGGCAGGGCCGTCTATCACCACCACGAAGTGACCTACTCGGTGATCGTGGGCGACCGACAGCTGGGCGGCCCCCGGCGCACCTACGAAGCGATCCACAAGGCGCTGCTCGCCGGGCTGCGCCTGCTGGGCGCCTCCACCGAAATAGTCGATCCCGGTCACGCGCTTCGACCCTCTACGGTGCCCTGCTTCCAAGAGCTGGACGGCGGCGCCATCGTCTCCGGGATGAAGAAGCTGGTCGGAAGCGCCCAGCTGCGGGAAAGCGGCGTCTTACTGCAGCACGGCTCACTCCTGCTCACCGGAGACCAGTCACCGACGATGAGTCTGCTGAAGGTGAAATGGAAGGCAGGCCCCGCGGACAGGCCGGCGGCCTTGGACGAGATCCTGGAGCACCTGCCGACTTGGGGCGAACTGGTGGACAACCTGGCCAACGGATTTGAACGGCTGCTCGGCATCCAGCTTTCTCATTCGCGTTTGAGTGACGAAGAGAAGGCGCGCCAGGTGATTCATAGCCGCCACTTCTCAGACCCAGCGTGGACATGGCGTCTTTGAGCGCGAGAGTTTTGCGACGGGCCGTCTTTGCGGGCCTCATCGCCTGCATCGGCTGCGGGGGCGAACCGCCGGCGGACGAAAGTACGGGCGGCCCTTCGAGCGACGGAGACATGGCGGTCGTGGCCTTCAACGCCGAGATGCAGTCGTTCAACCCGTTGGTGAACACCGACCAGAACACCAACGAGGTGAACTACTACATGCTGTTCACGCCTCTGGTGCAGTACGATTCGGATTTCGAGCCGCGGCCATACCTGGCGCGCAGCTGGGACCTGGAGCCGGGAGCGGTGACGTTCGAGCTGAACCGGGACGTCCGCTGGCACGACGGCCGGCCGGTGACGGCGCACGACGTGGCGTTCACGTTCGAACTCGCCAAGAAGCCGGAGACGGCATCGGTCCTCGCCTCGGTTTACCTGGAGCCCGTCGAGTCGGCGGAGGTGATCGACTCTTTCACGATCCGTTTCACCTTCAATCGCCCACACGCGCGACCGCTGGACGGCTTCTGGTGGCCACCCGTTCCCCAGCACCTGCTGGGCGACATACCGCCGGCGGAGATGGTGCGCGCCGAATTCAATCGCCAGCCGGTCGGCAGCGGCCCTTTCCGGTTCGTGAGCTGGGAGGCGGGCGCGTCCGTCACGCTGGAGCGGGTTCCTGAATTCCCGGAATCGCTGGGCGGACCGGCGAAGCTGGGTCGAGTGGTGTTCCGCTTCATCGGCGAGCCGGCGACGCTGCTCGCCGAGACGCTGACCGGACAGATCGACGTCAACGGCTCGCTGTTCCCTCAGCAGGCGGAGCAGGTCGACGGAACGCCGGGCGTCCGGCTGCTGAGCTTCCCATCGCGGGAGTACTACTACATCGGCTGGAACACTCGAACGCCGCCGCTGAACGATGCACGGGTGCGGCGCGCCCTGAGCATGGCCGTTGACCGGCAGCAGCTCATCGACGCCCTGCTCTACGGTTTCGGTCAACTGGCGACGGGGACGATCGCACCCTGGCATCCCATGTTCGCGGCGATCGACCCGCTTCCCCACGATCCGGATCGGGCCGCCGCTCTACTGCGTGAGGCCGGGCTGATTGACCGTGACGGCGACGGCGTACGTGAAGATGCAGCCGGCACGCCGTTCCGCTTCACGCTGATGACGAACCATGAGAACCCGGTGCGGGTGGACATCGCCCAAATCGTTCAGGCCGAGCTGGCGGATCTCGGCGTGGCGGTCGATGTGAACACGCTGGAATGGCAGACACTGCTGGCACGGCACAGGGCTCGCGAGTTTGAAGGCGTCGTGCAAAGCTGGGTGCTGGACAATTTCCGCGTCGACCCGGCGGCCCTCTTTCACTCATCTCAGGCGGAGCGGCCGGGCAGCTACAACCGGAGCGGCCTTAAGGATGGGCGGGTCGACGATTTGATGGACTCGGCGACGAGCGCACTAGATGAGACGGAGGCGCGTGCGCTATGGTCGGAGTTCTCGACTGCGCTGCAACAGGCCCAGCCTTTTACATTCCTGATGTGGCTGGACGAGCTTGCCGCGGTCTCCGACCGTGTCCAGGGCGTGGAGATGGATGCCCGCGGAACGCTCGTGGGCGTCGCCGAGTGGAGGATACCTTCGAACCAACGCAGATAGGAGGCGGCTAAGTTCATGCGCGGGATTCTGCTGACCGGTATATGCGGCGTGCTACTGGCGGGCTGCGGCCCGGATAGGGACGCAGGTGAGGCAGGCCAGGTTCCTGACTCGCAGCGGTACGGCGGTACGGCGGTGGTGGCCTATCAGGCCGAAGCCAGCTCGATGAATCGGTTCGTGAGCGTCGATGCCAACGCGCTTCAGTTGCAGAACAACGTCCTCTTCACAACGCTGATCCGCTACAACGAGCAACTCGAGCCGGCGCCGTACCTTGCCGAGAGTTGGGACAGCGCGAGCACCCGAAGCGGCATGATTTTGACGTTCCGCCTCCGCGACGATGTGAAGTGGCACGATGGCGTTCCGACTACGGCAAGCGATGTGAAATTCACGTTCGACCGCATCAAGGACCCGCGGACGGGATTCCCCCGCGCCTCGCTCTTCGCTCTCTACGACAGCGCCGCAGTCGAAGACTCCTTCACCGTCACGTTCTACCTGAAGCGGCACCCGGGCTTCATCGATCCGTGGCGATCGGTGGCGCCGATGCCGGAGCACGTGCTGGGAGATGTATCGCCGGAGGAGCTGGGCCGACATCCGTTCGGTACCGAGAGCCCACTGGGCAACGGCCCCTTCCGGTTCGTCGAGCACCGATCCGGTCAACGCTGGGTGTTCGAGGCAAACCAGGACTTCCCTGCCGGGCTCGGTGGTCGCCCCAACTTGGATCGACTCGTCTATCGAATCATAGCGGAGCCGACGACGCGGCTGAGCGAGTTCGCCACCGGCGCGGTGGACGTGTACGTCAGCGTGGCCCCGTCGCAAGTGGCTGAGATCGAGGCGATCCCAGGCGCGCGGCTGCTGACTTATCCGACGCGCAGCATCGTCTTCATCAATTGGAACGGCCGGCGCCAGCTGTTCCAAGATGACCGCGTGCGCCGCGCCCTGACGCTGGGTATCGACCGCGATCAGATCATCGAGGTCGCGCGAAACGGTTTTGGCCAGGTAGCCTCGGGACCCGTTCCCCCATTCCACTGGGCGTACTATTCCGAGTTGGAGCCGCTGCCTTACGATCCGGACAGCGCCCGCGCGCTCCTCGATGCGGCCGGCTGGATCGACCGGGACGGTGACGGCGTTCGCGAGCGCGACGTCATCAAGGCCTCGTTCGAGCTGAGGACCAATCCAGATCCGACGCGTGAGGACATCATGGTGCTGGTGCAAGCGGACCTCGCCGAAATCGGCGTGGCGGTCGAGCTTCGCGTGCAGGAGGCCCAGAGCCTGGGCGCCGACATAACCAGCAGCGAGCGCCGCTTCGATGCGTTCGTGCTGGGTTGGGAGACGGAGTTCGTATTGGACGACCGGGTGTTGTTCGCCTGCTCGCAACTGGAAGGCCCCTACCAGTGGGCCTCGTACTGCAACCCGCGGGTCGACGAGATACTCGATCAGGTGACGAGCATGGACGACCGGTCCAAGGCCATCCCTCTATGGTACGAGTACCAGGAGATCATGCAGTGGGAGCAGCCCTACACATGGCTCTATTACGACGTGCGACCCAACGGTGTCCGAGAGCGCGTGCGCGACGTCCGCATGGACGTACGCGGCAACTTCATCAACGTGCAGGATTGGTGGATCGCTCCCGCCGATCGCCGTTAGTCGGGCGCGGTGCGACGGCAAGTGGCCGCCGGGCAAGTCTTGTCGCCGCATCGCTGGTCCTGGCCACCGTGGCCTGCGAATCCCCGGCAGCGAGGAACAGCGTCATCATTGGAGTGGGCTCGGACGTCAGCACGCTGTTGCCTTTGGTGGAAGCCACCTCCCTGGACGCCGATATCAACGCCCTCCTCTATAGGGGCCTCAACTCTGCTCGCTGGGCCGGCGGGCGGATCGAGTACATGCTTGACGACCTGTCGCTCGCCGAGCGCTGGGAGTTCGGCCCCGACTCGACGACGCTCACCTACCATATCCGGCCCGATGCGGTCTGGTCGGACGGCGAGCCGATCGACGCCGACGACGTCGTCTTTACATATGAGCTGGCGCGCCAGCCGGACGTCGCCTCTAGATACTACGTCTTCTGGGAGGAACTGGACTCGGTGGCCGCCCTGGACGATCGGCGCGTCACCTTCTACTTCAAGCGTCGCAGCCCGCGAATGCTCCTCCATAGCGGGGCGCCCATCATACCGAAGCATATCTTCGATAGCGTGCCGGCGGACGGCGCGTCTCTGGCCGGTCATCCCAGCGTCGTTCACCCCGACAGCGTTTTGGTGGTCAGCGGCCCTTTCCGGGTGGCGACGATGGTACCCGGCGAGCGCCTGGTACTCGAGCCCAACCCCAGGACCTTCAGTGAACGCCCGGCACTCGACAGGGTTGTCTTCAGGATCATCCCCGAGGCGACGACCCTGATGATCGAGTTCATGAGCGGCCGGGCCGACGTCATCTATCCCGTCTCGCTGACGCAGACATCCCAGTTGGCCGAAGCCACCGATGTGCGGCTGGCGACGACAGGTCCGCGCTTCTACGAGTTCATACCGCTGAACGGTTCGGCCTTCGCGCCGTTCACAGACTCCGACGTGCGACGCGCCATATCATACGCCATCGATCGAGAGGGCATACTCGCGGGCCAGGGGATCACGGACTACGCGAGCCCGGCCGCCGGCCCCTACCCGCCGATCTTTCCCGATCTCGCAGATCCCTCCGTCCAACCCGACGCTCATCTACCGGACAGCGCCCGCGCCATCCTCAGCTCGAAGGGATGGCGTGACAGCGACGGTGACGGCGTTCTGGACAAAGACGGCCGGCCGTTCCACTTCACGCTGGTAACCGAGGCCGGGCGAAGAAGCGATGCGGCTACGATCATCCAGAGCCAACTCGCGGGAATCGGCATCGACGTCGAACTGCGCCTTCTGGAACACGGCACGCTCATCGATCGCGTCTTCGTCGAGCCTGACTTTCAGGCGGCGCTGGTCGGGTGGGCCGTCACGCTCGACCCGGAGTACCTCGTTCAGCAGTTCGCGCGTGACGCCTATTACAACGTGACCGACTACACCAGCGTCGCGGTCGATAGCCTGATACCGCTGGCGCGATCGGCCGCCAGCTTAGCGGACGCGGCGCCCTACTGGAGGGCGGTCGGGGCCACGGTGGCGCGAGACAGGCCCTACGCGTTCCTCTGGTTCTACACCGAGGTAGCGGCGCTAAGCGATCGCGTAAGAGACACTCGTATAGACATTTACAGCGTTTTCCAAAACCTTCACCAGTGGAGGATCGAGCCCTGAGCGGCTCACCACGGCCGGCCGCCGCGCTCTAGCATGACCCGATACATCGCTCGCCGATTGCTCCAGGCCATCCCGCTACTGCTCGGGATACTGACGCTAGTGTTCATCTTCATGCACGCGGCGCCGGGCGATCCTACGGCCATGTACATGCATCCGAGCGTGGCGCCGGAGATCCTGGAGCAAATGAAACAGAACTGGGGCCTCGACCAGCCTCTGCACATCCAGTACGTGCGCTGGATGAAGAGTTTCCTGACCGGCGATTTTGGCTATAGCCTCACCCAGCACCGTCCGGTCGCGGCGATCCTCGCCGAGCGCATTCCCAACACGTTGCTGCTGAGCGGCACGGCGCTGGTACTGATCTTCGCGATCGGAATAGCGGTGGGAATCGTACAGGCGGTCCGTCAATACTCGCTGCTCGACAACGTTCTTACTCTCGTCGCCCTGTTCATCTATTCGATGCCGACCTTCTGGCTGGCGTTGATACTGATGCTGATCTTCGCGTTCAAGGTCTACCAGATAGACTGGTGGCCGGACTTCTTACGCTTCCCCGCATCAGACATGACGAGCGTGGGCCACGACGCGATGAGCGGCTGGGGCAGGTTCGCCGATCGATTGCGCCATTTGACCTTGCCGGCGGTCTCTCTTGGAATCGCGTCGGCGGCCAGCGTGGCGCGCTACACGCGAAGCTCGATGTTGGAGGTGATCCACCAGGACTACATCAGAACTGCCCGGGCCAAGGGGCTGCCGGAGCGCACGGTCATATTGAAACACGCGCTCAAGAACGCGCTACTCCCAATCATCACTTTGCTGGGACTGTATCTACCCTTCTTGTTCAGCGGAGCGGTGCTGGTGGAGATCGTGTTCTCCTGGCCGGGGATGGGACGAACGATCTTCGACGCGATCATGCAGCGCGATTACCCGCTGGTCATGGCCACATCGTTCGTGTTCGCAACGATGGTCGTCATCGGAAACCTGGTAGCCGACATCCTCTACGCGGCGGTCGACCCGAGGATCCGCTATGAGTGATTCGCGTGCCGGAGACGCGGAGCGGATGCGCGGCTTCAGCGCGGCCGCGCGGCTCGTGCCCGGACTCCCCCAGCTGCTGGACGGGCGGCGACGGACCGGGTTCACGCTGCTGGGACTGGCGTCGACGATGATCGCGGTTCTCGTTCTCGGGTACCCGCGGGTAATCGCGACCTTCACGGAGGGGCGCCTCGACTACTGGGTGGCCTTCGGGACCTTGACGCTGGGACTGGTGTCGGCGTGGGGCCTGAGCGTCGCATCGGCGGCCCGGCCGCGGCGCCCCAACGGCGAGGGGCTATCCGAGTGGCGAATAGCGTGGCGCGAGTTCAAGCGGAACCGGCTGGCCGTGTTGGGCCTGTATCTTATGGTCCTGCTTTATCTTGCGACACTGCTGGCCCCGTTCCTGACCCCGTATGGACCGGCCGAGATGGGCGAGGTGATCGCAGACACCCGGCACCTGCCCCCCTCACTCGCGCACCTGATGGGAACGGACAAGTTCGGCCGTGATGTCCTCACCCGGGTCCTGTTCGGCGCCCGCATCAGCCTCTCGATCGGCTTCATCGCTGTGGCGATCTCGGTGACGCTCGGGACGGTGATCGGAGCGGTGGCCGGCTTCTTCGGCGGTATCGTGGATACGGTATTGATGCGATTCGTCGACACGCTGATCTCGTTTCCGCGACTCGTGTTGCTGATCACGGTCATAGCGCTGTTCGATCGCTCCTTACTGCTCGTCGTGATCATCCTCGGTCTGACACTGTGGCCGTCGACGGCTCGCATCGTCCGCGGCGAGGTCCTGTCGCTGCGAGAGCGGGAGTTCGTGCAGGCTGCGCGGGCGCTGGGCCTGTCGAGCCCGCGTATCATCTTCCGCCACATCGTTCCCAACGTCTTGGGCCCGGTGATCGTGGCGGCGACGTTGGGCCTCGGCAATATCATCTTGATCGAAGCCGGCCTCTCTTTCTTGGGGCTCAGCGTGCCGCCACCGACGCCTACGTGGGGGAACATGATAGCGGACGGGCGGGAAGCCATGGTGTTCGCCTGGTGGGTGACGACCTTCCCGGGCCTGGCGATCGTGGTGACGGTCGTGGCGTTCAACCTGATCGGCGACGGTTTGCGCGACTCGCTCGACCCAAGATTGAGGATGTGAGAGCGGTGAGTGAGCGGGTACTCGTCGTCGAGGAGCTTCGCACCTTTTTCCATACCGCTTCGGGTCTGGTCCGCGCGGTGGACGGCGTGAGCTTCGATTTGGGGCCAGGCGAGACGCTGGGCATCGTTGGCGAGTCGGGCTGCGGAAAGTCTATCGCTTGTCTTTCGATACTGCGTCTGATCGACCCGCCCGGGCGAGTCGAGTCGGGGTCGAGCGTGCGACTGCGAGATCGGGAACTGATGGAGGCATCTGAGGACGAGATGCGGGAGATTCGCGGGAACGAGATCTCGATGATCTTTCAGGAGCCGATGACGAGCCTGAACCCTGTGTGGAGCATCGGGAACCAGATAGCGGAGGCGGTCAGGCTTCACCGGGGCGTGTCGGCGCGAGAGGCTCGCGGGCGGGCTATCGAGATGCTCGGGCTGGTTGGGATCCCGAACGCGGAACGCCGAGTTGACGATTACCCGCACGAATTTTCCGGTGGCATGCGGCAGCGAGCGATGATCGCCATGGCACTGGCCTGCGATCCAAGCGTGTTGATCGCCGACGAGCCCACCACCGCTCTGGACGTCACCATCCAGGCCGAGATACTCGACCTGCTGGAGCGGCTCCAGGACCGGCTGGGGATGGCGATGATCTTCGTGAGTCACGACCTGGGAATCGTCTCGCAGATCGCCGATCGCGTGATCGTGATGTACGCGGGCCAGGTGGTGGAAAGCGCCGATGCGGGCGCGATCTTCAGCGACCCGCGCAATCCATACACCGAGGGCCTGCTTCGATCTCTCCCCCGCATCACTGAGAAGTTGGCGCGGCTCGATGCAATCCCGGGAACGGTCCCCAGCCCCAAGCGCTGGCCGCCCGGTTGCAGGTTTCACCCGCGTTGCGCTTACACCTGGGATCGCTGCCGGGAAGCTTCGCCGCCGCTCCTGGGTGACGCGGGTCTGAACCGCTGCTGGCTGGAGGAAGAGCCCGAGCGGAGAACCGGGGAGGCCACGTGAGCGCCGGCTCGAGCAACGGATCGGACGCGCCTTTGATCGCAGTCCGCGATCTGAAGAAGCACTTTCCCGCGCGCCGCGGCCTGTTCGGCGGTGCCGGGAGTACTGTCCGGGCCGTCGATGGCGTGTCGTTCGAGATCGAGCGCGGCGAGTCGCTAGCCCTGGTCGGTGAATCGGGCTGCGGCAAGTCCACCACCGCCCGGCTGATCCTGCGGTTACTCAGGCCGAC
>JBDHAL010000125.1:0-9547 GCA_039588075.1 Gemmatimonadota bacterium
AACCTCGCCTACGTCGCGGCGATGACCCCCGAACTGTCCGGGTACGTCGGCGGAGGTCTGAACTACGCGGACATATCGATATCTGGAGTGCCGGGCGGTAACCGGTCCGGCGCGGAGATCGGCTTTAACGTGATGGGAGGGCTACGATACAGGAAGGACATCTTCGTGCCCTTCGCCGAAGGCAAGTTCACTTTCGAGGGCGGCGAGCAGTGGGTGCTGACCCTCGGTGTGGACATCATCGTGGGCTCACTCGATTAGCCCGCTCATGTTATAGGAGAGAATATGATGAAGAAACTGTTCGTGGCAGCGGCTCTGGCGGCTCTGGTACTCTGCCCCGCAGCGGCCCAGGCGCAGTTCAGCATCGGCGCCCAGGGGCTCTATGCAGACGATGCCAACTTCGGCGCCGGCGGCCGCTTGAGTTACGACCTAAGCAAAAACTTCCAGCATATCATCATTATAGCCGATTTCGGTTACTTCTGGCCCGATGACCCACCGACTGGCTCGCTCACCTACTACGAGGGGAACCTCAACGTAGGCTACATCAGCAGTTGGAGGCAGGATGTCGCCTCGTATGCGGGTCTCGGCCTGAACGTGGCCCGCTCCGAGATCAGCGGATCGGTAGCTCTGGATTCGGAAGAAACAAAAGTCGGCGCCAACTTCTTCGGCGGAATCAAGTACTTTATCGGCAACCTGGCTCCCTTCTTCGAGGTGAAGTTCGAGATCGAGGGCGGCGAGCAGTTCGTCCTCACCGTCGGCCTCGACGTCATCCTCGGCCAGCGCTAGCGGCGTTCGGCCAACAAGAGAAACGGCCGGGCTCCCGTTCGGGCGCCCGGCCGCTGGCCGGCGTCGGTAGGTTGGACTTGCCAGGGTCTGCCGGCCGATTCGATTCTCGCTGCTAATCGTCATTGAAAAGTCCGTGCCAACCGCTGTCGCCTCGTACCCCTTTCAGGGGCTTGGCGTGGCGGTTTTCGCTGTATGTTGTCTGTCTTACGGGTGCCCGGTGTGACATTCTCGAGCGCGATGAGACAGGCCGGGGCCCGCCTTGGTTGGGGCCGCGGGAATGGATTGAACGTTGAACGGGGGGACGCGTCGGGGCCCCGACGCGTCCTGGGGCAACGGCGGCGAGACCCGGACGCTACGGACGTGGGCGGGCCCGGGTTGGGGGCGCGGTACTAGAAGAGCTTTAGGTAGTAGGAGAGGGCTGTGGATTCGTGCTTGACGCGCCAGCCGGTGAGGGTGCTGTGGGTCATGCGGTAGTAGCGGGTGCGTTTTCCGTCGGGCGGGTCTTTGCCGGCGACCTGGATCTCGATTTTGACGGCGACATCGTCGCCGCGGCCGCGGGCGCGAATCGAGGTGAAGACGATGTCGTTGAGGCTGAGGAGCTCCTGGACCCTGGCCTCGGCCTCCTCCTCGGTCATCTGGGCGGGATCGAAACCGAGAAGGCCGGCGGACATGTAATCGGCGCGGAGCCAGAACTTGATCTCCTCCGCCGCCTCGGTTTCGAGGGTGGAGCGCTCCATCATGACCTTGCCAACGATGAAGGCGCCGATCAGTGCGAGCGCCGCGACTGCGTTCCAGCCCTTCAGCTTGATCGTCATAGCCTATTCTTCTGATTGAGGGATATGTTCTGCGCCGCCAGCTGCAAAATCGGCTATGCGACGAACACAAGCAAGGCGGATCGCCACGGGCCGCGCGTCTTGCCGGTGCGCGAACGGTGGGCTAACATCGAAGTCCATACTCATGCAAAGAAGGTCGAGCCGACCGGCTGAACGATGCCGGGCGGTCGGCCGTCGCTGTCGGTAAGGCGGCATTTGGCGTCGATACCGGCGGCGTTGGCGTGAAGTACGTTCGGGAGCAACGACGAACGCGCTAGAAGGAGGAAAAGAGATGCCCAAGAAACTGGTCGACATCGAGGGCGTGGGAGCGACCTACGCCGAGAAGCTGCAGGCGGCGGGAATCAACACGACGGACGACTTGCTGGAGTACTGCAGGACGCCGAAGGGTCGGGAAGAGGTTGCGCAGAAGGCGGAGATCAGCGGGAAGCTGGTGCTGCGCTGGACGAACCACTGCGACCTGTTCCGAATCAACGGTGTCGGCGAGGAGTACGCGGACCTTCTCGAGGCGGCGGGCGTCGACACGGTCCCCGAGCTGGCGCAGCGGAACGCCGGGAACCTGACGGAGGCGATGCTGGCCGTGAACGAGGAGAAGAACCTGACGCGGCAGCCGCCGAGCGAGACGCAGGTCGCGGGCTGGATCGAGCAGGCGCAGGGGATGCCGAGGGCGATCGAGTACTGATTCTCAAAGGGCGGTGGAGGGACAGCCAAATTGGAAAACTACGAAAAACTGGGCGCGTTCTACCTGGGGCGCCCGTACGATCTGGATGAGAAGAAGGGGCAGGACGGTCTTCTTCTCTACGACTCGAAGGACCTGGTCACGCACGCGGTCTGCGTGGGGATGACCGGGAGCGGCAAGACGGGGCTGTGCATCGGGTTGCTGGAGGAAGCGGCGATCGACGGTATCCCGGCCATCGTGATCGATCCGAAGGGCGACCTGCCGAACCTGCTGCTCACGTTCCCCGAGCTGCGAGCCAGGGACTTCGAGCCGTGGGTGAACGAGGACGACGCGAGAAAGAAGGGGCTGTCGCGGGAGGAGTACGCCGGCCAGCAGGCGGAGCTGTGGAAGAACGGCCTGGCGGGGTGGGGACAGGACGGGTCGCGGATCCGGCGGCTGAAGGAATCGGCGGACTTCACGGTCTACACGCCGGGCAGCACGGCGGGGCTCCCCGTCTCGATCCTGGCATCGTTCGCGGCGCCGCCGCCGGCGCTGCTCGAGGACGCCGAGCTACTGGGCGACCGGATCGGGACGACGGTGACCAGCCTGCTGGGCCTGCTGGGGATCGAGGCCGATCCGATCAAGAGCAGGGAGCACATCCTGCTGTCGACGGTTTTCGATGCGGCGTGGAAGGAAGGCCGGGACCTGGATCTGCCTTCGCTGATCCAGGCGATCCAGGCGCCGCCGGTATCGAAGGTCGGCGTGATGGATTTGGAGTCGTTCTATCCGGCGGACGACCGTTTCGAGTTGGCGATGGCGCTCAACAACCTGCTGGCGGCGCCGGGCTTCGGCGCCTGGATGGAAGGTGAGCCGCTGGAGATCGACGGGCTGCTTTACACGCCCGACGGCAAGCCCCGCGTCTCGATCTTCTCCATCGCTCACCTGGAAGAGTCCGAACGAATGTTCTTCGTTTCGCTGCTGCTCAACCAGGTGGTGGGCTGGATGAGGGGCCAGTCGGGCACGACGAGCCTGCGGGCGATCGTCTACATGGACGAGATCTTTGGGTACTTCCCGCCGGTGGCGAACCCGACGTCGAAGCAGCCGCTGCTCACATTGCTGAAGCAGGGCCGCGCCTACGGGGTCGGCACCGTGCTCGCCACACAGAACCCCGTCGATCTCGACTACAAGGGCCTGTCGAACACGGGGACCTGGTTCCTGGGTCGGCTGCAGACCGAACGTGACAAGGCCCGGGTTCTGGAAGGACTGGAAGGCGTGGCGGCCGGCGGCGGCGCGCGGTTCGACCGTGCGGCGATGGAGGAGACGCTGGCGGGGCTCGGTAAGCGGGTCTTCTTGCTCAACAACGTGCACGAGAACGAGCCGGTCGTGTTCGAGACCCGCTGGGTGATGTCCTATCTGCGGGGGCCGCTGACCCGGGAGCAGATCAAGAACCTGATGGATCCGCGGAAGGCGGAAGGCGCTTCGGTTGCGGTCGGCGCGGCGGCGGCGGGACAGGTCGTGCAGGCCGCAGCCCGGGCGGCGGCGGCGGAAAGACCGGTGCTGCCTCCCAAGATCGCGCAGCACTTCATACCGCGGCGCGGCGCGGGCGAGCCGGACCTGAGGTTGGTCTACCACCCGGCGTTGCTGGCGGCGGGTCGCGTCAACTTCTTTGACCGCAAGACCAAGGTCGAGGCGCGCCAGGAGGCTGTCACGCTGGTGCCGCTGAGCGACGAGGCCGTGGCCGTGGACTGGGACGAGGCGATGCAGATCGGGATCGACGTCGCCGATCTGGACAACGAGCCGGAGGGCGGCGTGGCTTTTTCCGCCGTGCCGGCCGACGCGGCGCAGTCGAAGAGCTACACGGCATGGAAGAAGCAGTTCGCCGACTGGCTGTATCGCAACCGCGAGCTGCAACTGTTGAAGAGCGCGACGTTCAAGGAGTACTCGAAGCCCGAAGAGTCCGAGCGGGATTTCCGAATCCGCCTGCGCCAGAAGGCGCGAGAGCTTCGCGACGAAGCGCTGGAGAAGTTGCGGAAGAAATACGCGACCAAGGTGGCCAGGCTGGAGGAGCGAATCCGAGTGGCCGAGCAGGCGGTCTCCCGCGAAGCGGAGCAAGCACGGCAACAGAAGATGCAGACGGCGATCTCGTTCGGAGCGACGCTGCTCAGCGCAGTGGTCGGCCGCAAGCGCGTGACGCGCTCATCGCTGGGCCGCGCCACGACGGCGGCCCGCGGCGTCAGTCGCTCGATGAAAGAAGCCCAGGACGTGGATCGCGCCGAGGGAACGCTCGAGACGCAGCGGCAGAAGCTCGTGGCGCTGGAAGCGGAGTTCGAGACCGACGCCGAGGATGTGCGGGACAAGTACGACCCGCTGGCCGAAGACCTGGAGACCGTGGTCGTACGGCCAAAGAAGAAGGACATCTCGGTGGATCTCGTGGCGCTGGCATGGGCGCCGTATTGGGATGACGGTGGGGATGTGAGGCCGGCTTGGGAGTAGGTGTGGCCGGGGACAACCGACCTAACCGGGAGAAAAGAAGATGTCATTGCTCGACATGTTGACCGACCAACTAGGCGGTGAGCCGACAGCGCAGATCAGCCGCCAGTTGGGGGCGGACGAAGGCGCTACGAGCCAGGCGATAAGCGCCGCCTTGCCGCTTCTAATGAGCGCGCTGGCCCGAAGCTCTTCACAGGAGGGGGGCGCTGCATCGCTGGCGGGTGCGCTGGACCGAGACCACGACGGCAGCGTGCTGGATGACGTCGCCGGCTTCCTCGGCAGCCCCGACACGCAGTCGGGTGACGGCATCCTGCGTCATACGCTGGGCGATCGACGGCCCGCCGTCGAGGAGGAGTTGGGCCGCCAGACGGGGCTCGACCTGGGCACGATAACGAAGCTGCTGCCCATACTGGCG
Source organism: Gemmatimonadota bacterium (assembly GCA_039588075.1). Lineage (GTDB taxonomy): Bacteria > Gemmatimonadota > Gemmatimonadetes > Palauibacterales > KS3-K002 > JBDHAL01. The sequence goes on from JBDHAL010000125.1 coordinate 5,177, forward strand.
CCGCTGGTCATGGGAGCGCTGGGCAAGGCCAAGCGGCAGGACCAGCTCGACGTCGGCGGCCTCACCTCGATGCTTTCCGGCGAGCGGCAGCGGGCCGAGAGCGCGTCGTCGGGCTCGATGGAGATGATCGCCATGCTGCTCGACACCGACCGTGACGGCCAGGTCGCCGACAACGTGGCGGAGGTCGGGATGGGCCTTTTGGGTCGTTTCCTGAAGCGTCGCAAGTGACCGGGGCAGTCGGTACGGTCATCGACGTGAACTCTAGACAAGGAGAACGAAGATGGGCTTGATCGATTTCGTGAAAGGCGCCGGCAAGAAGGTCGGACTCGGCGATAAAGACCCGACGGACACCGAAGAGTTCAAGGAAGTCCGCAAGGGCAACTTGCTGATGCAGCACGTGATGGCGCTGGAGCTGGCCATCGACGACATGAAGATCACCTACGACGATAATGTCGCGCTGATCCGCGGTAAGTGCGAGTCGCAGAGCGATCGCGAGAAGGTCGTGCTCGCCGTCGGCAACTGCGAGGGCGTCTCCCAGGTGGACGATATGATCGAGGTGATCAAGGCGGAGCCGGAAGCTGTCTATCACACCGTCGTCTCCGGTGACACGCTCTCGAAGCTAGCCAAAGTGCACTACGGCGACGCGATGAAGTACCCGCACATCTTTGAAGCGAACCGGCCGATGTTGTCGGACCCGGATAAGATTTATGTGGGACAGGTTTTGAGGATTCCGCCGAAAGCCGAGTGAAGCGGACAGGTAACCGGTAACCGGTCACCGGTTACCGGTTACCTGCTATTCACCCGCCAACTTCCGCAGCTCCGCCGCCCGCCCGCGCACCGCGTCGACCGGAAGCTCGGTCTCATCCGATAGAATCTCGGTCTTGAGCAGGCCTCGATGGAGGGCGTCCAGGGCTTCGAGCGCCTCTTGCGCCTTGGGCACCAGCTTCTTTGCCTGCTCATCCGCGTGGTACTTCTTATTCCGCGATGCGGCGACGAGCGCTTCGACGGCGGACACGAGGTCGTCGGCGGCTGCCAGGGCCGCTTCGGCGACGGGTCTGTCACGTAGGGCGCCTGAGGAGCTGAACACGCCGTCCCTGATCTGGCGGGTGCGCACCAGCTCGTAGTCGAGGAGGACGGTATAGACTTCCTTGGCGGGTGTGGCGCGCGGCGGGATGACCATCTCGCCGACGGAGTATCCGCGCGATTTGAGCGCGAGCGAGTGGATCAGGAAGACGAGGAACCAGGGGACGACGAGGAAATAGGCCCACTGGAAACCCGGCGAAGTCAGCCAGTCGGCGGCGGAGATGAGGCCGCAGACGGTAAGGAAGAGGAGCAGGTGCCGCTGGTAGAGGCGCCGGCGGTGCTCGGCGACGCCGCTGGGGCCGGGGCGCGTAGCGACGCGCGCGGTAGGCACCTGAGACTGTAGAGCTTCTTCGGTCACGTTCTATCCTCCAAGTAACGCACGAACCAGGTAGGCGATGCCGAAGCCGGCGTAGTTGCCCAGCGCGTAGCCGAGCAGGCCGACGGCGACGCCCGGGAGGGCCAGGGCCGGCCAGTTCCGGGAGACGGCGATCGCCATGGCCGTCGAGGGTCCGCCGATGGCGGCTTGTGAAACGACGGCGATCATCGGCAGCGAGCCCTTGATGGCCCGGCCGACGAAGAAGAGAAAGATACCATGAATGCCGACGACGACGAGGGTATAGAGGAACACCGACGGGCCCACGTCGATCATGGCGCCCAGTAGTGAGCGGATGCCGATGACGGCGAAGAACAGGTGAAGCCCCAGGTTGCCGAGCTGGGTAGCGCCGCGGATGCGGCGGACCGCCGGCAGCTGGGCGAGCAGCAGCGCGATCGTGGTCAGCCAGAGGATCTCCGGGAATAGCCCGACCGCGCGGCCCAGCAGGCGCGACCCGATCAGAACCGCCATGCCGATCGCCGCCAGCAGCACGAGGTCGAGGAGCGAGACCGGAACCCGCCCCCAGAACGGGTGCGGGCCGGCGCCCCGCTCCGCGCCGACCGCCCCGTTGCCCGCCTGCCGCAGCAATGCTACCGGCGCCAGCAGCGCGACCCCCATCCAGATCGCCGTGGTCACGTTGTCCGCGGCGGAGGCCGCCGCGAACGTCGAGGCCGGCAGCTCCAGCCCGCGACCCACCGCCGCGAAGTTGACGCTGCCACCCGTGTACGTGCCCGTGAAGGCACCGGCCAGCTTCCAGGTCAGCGGACCCAGTTGGCCGGAAAACAGCAGCGCCCCGGCGACCGCGCCCAGCGCCGTCCCGACGCTGGCGACCAGGAACAGCCCCAGCATCCGCGGGCCCGCCTGCTTCAGGTCGGCCAGCCGCACCCCCAGCAGCAGGTAGACGATGGCCAGCGATGTGACCGGTCCCTCGATGCTCCGGTACACCGGCGAGTCGTGGGGGACGATCCCGGTGTTGGACAGTACGGCTCCAAACAGGATGACCAGCAGCGACGCGCCCAGCTTCGAGAAGGCGGGGATGCGATGGTCCAGCCAAAAGGCCAGCGCCGTCACGCCGGCGATCAGCGCGGCTATGCTCAGCGGATCCTGGATCAAGCCGTCCTTCCTTTGAAGATCTGTTGACGGGCCCGCGTATTCTGTGGGTACCAAGCGCGGCGGGCAAGCGGGAGAGGTCGCTGGGATGTGAGCCGCCGTGCATAGGACCGGGCGTGTCCGGTGGCAGGCGGCAAATTAAACCATAGATCAGGGCCGTAAACCAGCGCGCCGGCACGTCCGGTATTCGATCTTCAGTGTGGGGATATTTGGAAGTCGACAGCCGACAGCCGACAATCGACAGCCGACTTTTAAGTTTTGTTGGATGTTCGACTCTCGACTTTCGACCTTCGACTTTCAACGCTGCTGCCGCGGGGCATAGCCGAGCGTCGGGAGTCGGGAGTCGGGCGTCGGTAGTCCAACAAAACTTAAGGGTCGGCTGTCGGTTGTCGGCTGTCGGCTGTCGAAAACGGCTCCGATGATCACTCCACCACGACAAAGCTTCTTTGCCCGCTCGCAAGCTCCTCGGCGAGTCGATCCCAGATCTTAATCGTGATCTCGTACTCGCCGGGCGGCGCTGAGTGAATATCCAGGGTGAGATGCTCGATCACGCGGTCGCGTTCTTGTATATCCATCTGGCGATGGTACTGCAGCTCGACCCGATCGTCGCCGGCGATGCTGAATCCCCAGGCATCGGCGAGGGTGCCGACGAGCTGGTCGATCATGCCCTCGCGATGCAGCGCCCTCACCCTGACTGTGATGGAGATATCGAAGTCGGCGAACCCTTCGGAGTCGAGGTCGAGGCCGTAGAGCTCGTAGTAAATCGTGACCGGCTGATTCGTCGCGTAGGCGTGGGATGGGTTCGGCACGATGTCGTAGTCGGCGCGGAGCTTGGGTTCCGGCGCGAGCGGTCTCAGCGCTTCAGCAAGCAGGATGTCGCTGACGCTGAGAGAATCCTCGGGGAAGGGAACGGCGGTGAAGGTGTCCCGAGAGGCCGCAGCGTGCCAGGTGATTGCATCGCGGACTTCGACCGCAGCCACGAGTGTGCCCGACGCGGGCAACATGAGACGCCAACTACGCAGCGGGTTGGCGCTCGCCGCATCCCCGAGTTCGTAGATCTCAGTGGAAGATTGCCGCAGTACCTTGTCGCCGTCCGAGTTGACGAGGAATAGACCGGTCTCGAGCTGGCTCCTCCCCATCTCGGCTCCCTGGAGCAGGTCTTCGAGAGGCAGCTGCGAGTGGATTTCGACCGCGACGAGTTGCGGCGTTACGCCGCGAAAGCGCGCTATCTGCATGGGAACCGTGAATAGTGCTGGGAGGGACGGGATGTTGTCGTACTTGGATGGCTGAGCGTAGCGAACCTCATCGGCGATGAAAGTGTAGTCGCCGGAAAATTCGGCTCGAGAATAGCCGGCTTCCTGATGATACATGAATACAACATTGTCATCATACTTCCAGACGATGGTGCTTCCGACGGATGTGTTTCGACCCTGCTGGCTACGTGGCGCCATGCCGGACCAGCCCACGTCGGAGCTGGGCAGCTCGGTGCGTAGCCCGGTAGTGTTGATTGGGATGTTCGCGACGATCTCGGGCGGTCCGTAGCGGATGTAGGTGACCCCGCGGTCGGTTTCCCAGCCGCGCAGCCCTCGCTCCGGCTCGGAGAACCTGAGTTCCGCGTAGGCGACGCGCGACATGTGCTCCAGCCAGACCTCGTTCGCCTCGGTCAGGAAGAGGGGATCCGCAAGCCTCCAGTGCGTCCTCTCGAGATTTGCCCTGGCCGAATCGTCGAGCGCCAGGTAGTCCTGGGCCGCCTTCTGCCGTATCACTTGCTCCATGCTGAAGAGAGGCGCCCGCTCGCCCGCGGG
>JBDHAL010000126.1:0-9544 GCA_039588075.1 Gemmatimonadota bacterium
GGACCGGGGCAACTCCTTCTGGACGTCATCTTCGACTACGGCCTGACGAATCTCGCCGCGATCACGGACCCCGTTGATTCCGTCAAAACCAGGACGTTCTACCTGTCGGTCGGTTATCTCTTCAGCATCGGCCAAAGCGGTGGCTGAGTCGAAATTGAAATCGCCAGCGCCGAAAGGAGCCCTGCCGATAGGCAGGGCTCCTTTCTTTTTAACAAAAGACCCGGCTAGCCCATCTCTCATATAGAAAGGGGAACGCGGGGCGTACCGGTCAGCCAGCGGTCGGGAGGTTTTCGACATGTCCGCAATTCAACGAACTGTTCTGCTGCCCCTCATCTTGTCGGCGGGCCTGATCGCCTGCGACGACGACGAGCCGACGGGCGCACAACTGGAGGATGGGTTCATCCTCACGACCCTGGTGTCCCAGATCGATACGTCCGAATGGCGCCAGGACCCGTTTACTCTCCTCGATACCGAACTCAGTGGTGACACTCTCAACCTGCACGTCGCCTACGGTGGCGGCTGCCTGGATCACGAGTTCGCCCTGGTAATCTCCAGCAGCTTCATGGAATCGGATCCCGTCCAGACGTTCGCCCTGCTGTCGCACGACGACGATGATGACCCCTGCGACGCGGTCGTTCTTACCTGGCTGATGGCCGATCTCACTCCCTTGAAGCAAGAGTGGCAGGCCTCCTACCAGGCTCAGTCCGGTACGATAGTGATGCACCTCGACGTCCCGATATCCGAGGCGGAGTGCGACAATACGCCCCCGAGCGAAACCGGCGGCTGCTCGCTCTACTACTCATTCTGACACGCCCGACGCAGCTTGTGCTCGGTCCGGTTGCCTGATAGGCTTCCGGCTCGATGGATAGACCACTGAAGAAAGCCTCTCTGCTGCCCAAAGAACATGGGGCCTACGCGCAGATCTCGTTCCCTCTGATCACGGCGCTGGCCCTCGGTCAGCCTCGACCGGCAGCGCTTCTCCTCCTCATCGCCATCACCTGTGTCTTCCTGGCCCACGAGCCACTGATGGTGCTGACCGGCGGCCGCGGCGGTCGGGCCAAGCGTGAGACAGGCGGCCAGGCCCGGCTTCGACTGCTGACGCTCGCGGCGATCGGGCTGCTGGCGGGCGCCTTCGGGCTGTGGCTGTCACCCGAGGCGCGCCTGCCGGCGCTTATACCGGTCGCGCTGGGAGCGCCACTCGTGCCGCTGATTCTCAGCAGGAAAGAGAAAACCGCCACCGGCGAATTGCTGGTGGCATTCAGCCTCTCGGCGACGATGATCCCGGTGGCCGTGGCCGCCGGCGTTTCGCTGCGAACGGCGACCATCGCCGCCGCCGTCTGGGCCGTTTCCTTCGCCCTCGGCACTATCACGGTGCGCGCCATTATCGCGAAAGCGAAAAAGGGGGCAGACGCCGGCCTGGCGCCTGTCATCGCTCCTGCGCTTTGCGCCCTTGCTATCGCCGGCGCTTTCTTCCTCGCGGCCAGAAGCATTCTACCGATCATGGCGGCTGTCGCCCTGGTTCCGACGGCGCTGGTGGCGCTGACCTTTAGCGTCGTGGGCATTCATCCTCGCTACCTCAAGCGGATGGGCTGGACGCTTGTGGCTAGTAATATCGTAGTGCTGGCGGCGTTGGTCGTGGCGCTGCGCTGAGGAACAGCTTCGACAGCCAACAGCCGACAACCGACAGCCGACGTCTAAGTATTGTTGGACTCCCGATGCCCGACTCTCGAATCGCGACGTTCAGTTATGGGCCGTGGCGCTTACCAGTGTCCGCCTTCGCCACACCGCATCCCAATACCGGACACTCCACTGGCCTCATCCCACGGTCGAATCGTCCAAACCGCCCTCGCTGCGCCGCCGCCCGCATGGCACCGTCTTTGCCTTTGTCTTCCCAGTTGACTCTAGCCAGACGGGTGACAAAACGATGCTCGATTCCCTCACTCAGGACATCCGCTACGCGATCCGCCAGATGGCCAGGCGCCCCGGCTTCACGGTTGTGGTGGTACTGACCCTGGCGCTCGGCATAGGCGCGAATACCGCCATCTTCAGCCTCCTCAATACACTGCTGTTCCGCCCGTTGCCGTTCGAGAACGGCGAGCGGCTGGTGCGGATGCGAGATGCGATGTCGCGTCCGGGCCGCGAGCCATGGCTCTACAACAGCTCGCCGCGCAGCTACTACGTCATGAAGGAGTGGGACGGCGTCTTCGATGGGGTCACGGCACAGCGGCACATGATCTTCAACATCACCGGGTCGGGTGACCCGGCCCGGATCACGGGAATCGGAGTATCAGAGGACTGGCTGTCGACGCTGGGAGTCGAGCCGCTGTTGGGACGGGGATTCGCGCCGGAGGAGGAGCGCGCCGGGCGCGACAGCCGTGTCGCGCTGATCGGGTACGGACTCTGGCAGCGACGATTCGGCGGAGACTCCAACGTCATCGGGAATACCCTGACGCTGAACGGCCAGGTGCACACGATCATCGGAGTCATGCCGGCGCTGTTCAACTATCCCTACGGCGCCGAGATCTGGGTGGCGGAGACGTTCGATCGCAACAGCGGCCGCTTCGGTCCCAACGTGGTTGCGCGCCTCAAGCCGGGCATGGCGCTCGAAGCGGCGCAGACCGAGCTAGACGCGTTGTCCGAGCGAATCCGCGTCGAGTATCCCGACACCCACGCGTCGATTACCATGACGGCCGTGCCGATCCGGGATGATATCGTCAGGAACCACCCACGCATTGGCGTCATCTTGCTGGGCGCCGTCGGCTTTCTCCTGCTGATCGCGTGCGCGAACGTGGCAAACCTGTTGCTGGCCCGCGGCGCCTCGCGGCGCACCGAGTTCGCGATCCGCGTCGCGCTCGGCGCCGGCCGCTTCCGCCAGGTCCGCCAGCTGGTCACCGAGAACATCATCCTCGCATTGCTCGGAATGGCCGTCGGGTTGCTGCTCACTCTGATCATCACCGACGCGCTCGCCGTGCTCAGCGTCGCGCCGACCCACAGTCTGGGTGACTTCTTCAACGACATCCGTATCGACGGGCGCGTGCTCGGATTCGGTCTCGCCGTCGCCCTGGCCACCACCCTCGTGTTCGGCCTCTTCCCCGCCATCAAGGCCGCCAACCCCGATCTGCAGGGCGTGCTCAAGGAAGCCGGCCGCTCGAGCCGCTCTCCGGGACAACGCCTGATGAAGATGCTGGTCGTCTCGGAGGTCGCGGTGGCGTTGGTGTTGTTGGCCGGCGCCGGCCTGATGATCCAGAACTTCAACGCGCTCCAGCATGTCGACCCCGGTTACGAGCCCGAGAACCGCCTCTCCGTCGAGCTGGCACTGCCCGCCTACAAGTACCCGGGCGCGACGGAGCGACTGCGCTTCGTCGAGCGGGTGATCGAGCGGACCGAAGCGCTGCCCGGCGTGCTGTCGGCCGGCGTGTCCACCCACCTCCCGCTCAGCCCGGGCTCAACTACCAGCTCGTACAGCGTCGAGGGCGGCCCGGCCTCCGAGCCAGGGAGCATGCTGCTGGCCAACATCCGGGTCGTCAGCGCCGACTACCTGCCGACGATGGGCATCCCGCTGCTGAGGGGCCGCCAGTTCCGGGACGAAGAAGTTCGAGAGAACCGTGACGTGGTCATCGTCAGCCAGCCGATGGCGCGGCGTTATTGGCCCGACACGGACCCCATCGGCCGGAGGATCAAGTTCGGCGGCCTGGACGCCGAGACGCCCTGGTATACGATCGTCGGCGTCGTCGGCGACGTGGAAGAGCTGTACGAGGTCGAAGAGACCGTCTACATCCCACAAGCGGCGGCACTGCCGGCGCAGCTCAGACTCGTCGTGCGCACGGCCACCGATCCCGGAGGATTCAGCGACATCCTGCGTTCGACCATTTGGGAGGTAGATGCCGACCAGCCGGTCGAGCAACTGATGGCCCTGGACCAGCTCGTCTCAGACTCGCTATCGCAAGAGCGGCTCGGAACGACACTGATGCAAACGTTCGCCGCGTTCGCTCTCCTGCTGGCGGCGCTAGGTCTCTATGGCGTGACTGCCTATTCGGTCAGCCAGAGAACGCACGAGATCGGCATCCGCAAAGCGCTCGGCTGCCAGCCCCGCGGCATCTTCAAACTGATCTTGAAACAGGCCACCATACTCGCCCTGCTTGGCGTGGCTATCGGTACTCCAATGGCCCTGGCCCTGACGCGTACGATGTCGAACGTGCTCAGCGGCGCCAATGCCAATGCGCCGGTGCGCTTCCGGATGATGACCGAAGTCAGCTCGCTGCCGACAACCGCTTATATAGGGATTATGGCCTTGCTGCTCACGGTAGCGTTGTTCGCCAGTTACGTGCCCGCCCGCCGCGCCAATAAGGTGGATCCAACTGATGCGCTGCGAGCGGAGTAACTGATTCGACAGCCAACAGCCGACAGCCGACAGCCGACTCCTAAGTATTATTGGATGCTCGACGTCCGACTCCCGACTCGCGACGTCCAGCTAAGCGCCGCGGCGCCTGCGCCGAACGTCGGAAGTCGAACGTCGATCATCGAAAGTCCAACAAAACTTAATAGTCGGCTGTCGATTGCCGGCTGTCGGCTGTCCACATTCTCACCTCTCCAGCCTAGCCCTAACCCTCGCCGCCTGCTCATCATCCCAAACTTCATCATTCAGCGACACGGGCTCTATCCGATACAACCACGATAAACCCTTCGGTCCAAGGTATCCGTCCGCCAGACCGTAGACCGGATCCTCGAGCGCCTCCTCGAGCGTGATGAATTCAAATCCTTCCGCTTCCAGGGCATCGAGAAGCGCGTCCATGTTATCCGCCACCAGCGAGCTGGCATGAAGCAGCAGAACGTGATCCACATCGCGGCCGACCTTCCGCTCCGCTACTTCCCGGGCGTGCCGGGCCATGGCCAATATGTGCTCGATGAGCAGCCCGGCCAGGCGTTCACGCTCCGCATCATCGCCGGCACTCCGCGCATCATCGTACGGCCTGCGAATCAGGTACTCCGAGTTGTCCACGGTCACGTGGCCGATCTCGTAGCCCAGCTCCCGCAACAGCGTCAACGCCGCATCGCGTCGCTCCGCCGTCGGACCCTGGTGCAGCATCGGGTAGCGAAAGAAGCGCAGGGACTCGCCGTTCACACCTCGCAGCAGCGTGTCGCAGGTCCGCACGTCGTCCAGCCATGCGTCCAACGGCGCGCTGTTGAGATCGCGATGTCCCGTCGTGTGATTGCCGAGTGCCATACCGCGATCCAGCCAGAGGCGCAGAACGGGATCGTCCGTCGACGCCCGACCGCAGTTCACGAAGCCGGTCGCCACAACACCGCGCCCGGCGAGCGATTGGAGAAGACGTTCGGTGCCTGCGGCCACGCCGTCGTCCGGCGCCGGCCCGTTCCACGGGAGGTCGTCAATTGTGATCGCGATACGGGGCGCCCGCGATACACGCGCGCCGCTTTCCGTTCCCTGCGTCACGTGCTCGAATACCAACCGCGAGATATCGGCGATCAGGCGGTCGGCGGCGGTGTGGTCGGCAACGATGCCGCCGTCGTGGCGGATCTCGGTGATCGACCCGGTCTTGTGCGCCACTCGCGTGCCCGCTGGCAGTCCGGCGGGGATACCCTGGTTGAACTGCTGGCGCGAGAGGATCGAGGCCATCTCCTCGCACGACGCGAGCGCCGCCGAGCGGCACTCGGCGATGGCGCCGAAGATCACGCCCAGATCCCGCGCAGTGGTCGTGTTGCTCAGTCCTGCCTCGTACGCCTTGGTGTCCTCAACGCCGCGCACAACCTCTATCGAGTCCGCACCGAACTCCTGCATCGTCGCCTGCACCCGCTCGGCGCCCACGTGCTCGATCAACATGTTGGCCGCCAGGTTGCTGGAGACCGTGATCATGTATTCAGTCAGCGCCCGGATGCTCTCGTTCTCTCCCAGGCGGCGATAAAGCGTCGTATCGCTGTCGTCGGGCGCGCCCAGCTCGTAGGGCGATCCGTCCACTATGGATCTGAACGTCTTCGTGATGGCCAAGCTGTCATCCAGGCTGAGTCGGGCCGCCTCTTCATCACGAAACAACTGCATCATCACCGGCACCTTCATCGTGCTCGCCGCATGCATGCGGACATCGGCATCGATGAGCAGCGTGTCGCCGGTCGTCAGGTCACGGAAATAGACACCGACGACATCGGCACCGCTCTCGGCGATGTGCGATTCGATCCGCGAGGGTAGCTCGCCGGTTCGATCTCGAGCACAACCGCCGGCGAACGGGAGGAAGCAGAGCGCGAGAAGCGCGCAGAGAAATGGTCTGGCGATGATTCGACTCCTTAGCGCCTTGGACCTTAAAAAAATCCGGTCGACGCGTACGTTGCGCTGCTGATCGGGGCCTGTCAATCGGGGAGGGTTGTTGGGAAGTCGAAGGTGATTACGTGATCATGGAGCACGGAGCTAGGGAACTAGGAAGTAACTCCGAACTTCCGAACTCCGTGCTCCGTAATCACTTGATCACCTTCAACTTCCCAACCCCATTCAAAACCCACCGATTCGATATTCCCCCGTCCCGTGTCCGCCTGCGAACGCCGATTCCCAGATCCGGACAGGCCTGAGGAGGCGACCGGGCCTGCAAAAGCGCCGTGCGGACGCAGTTCTGCAGGGTTTTGAGCTTGGCACCCGTCTTGCCTCTCGGTGAGTACGTGCCCGGCTCCCGTGCGGGAGCCGTGGCCGCCGGGGCCGCCAAGAGCTCAAGTCCGGTGACGACGATGGAAACAGTGCTTCAAGACATTCGCTTCGCGATCCGCGGCCTCGGAAAGAGACCGGGCTTCGCGATCGCGGCTATCCTAACGCTAGCGCTCGGTGTGGGGGCGAGCACTGCGGTTTTCAATCTGGTGGCGGCCAGCTTGTTCCCCAAGCTGCCCGTTCGAGAGGCGGATCGGCTGGCTGCGATCTTTCAGTACGAGAACGAACAGGGCTACTTCAGCTCGCTCTCCTACCCCGCATACTTCGACTACAGCGAAGGAGTGGAGGCGTTCGCGAGCGTGGCCGCGTATTCCGGTGTTCCGCTGAATCTCACCGAGGGCGGCCAGAGCCAGCGGGTTCAAGGCGAGTTGGTGTCCGCGAACTACTTTTCGGTCTTGGGTGTAACGCCGTCGATGGGGCGCGGATTCGTCAACGGCGAGGACCGGAATCCCGGCTCGCACCCTGTAGCCATCGTGAGTTATGGCGCCTGGCGACAGCTATTCGGATCGGACCCGGCCTTGGTGGGAAGAACGGTGCGACTGAACGGTCACAGCTTCACGGTGGTCGGGGTAGCGCCGGAGAGCTTCCACGGACTGGAGCTGGGCAACTCGACGGATATCTGGATTCCGCTTTCGATGCGCGCGGAAGCGATGCCCACCTGGAGCGACGAATTCTTCTACGGAAGGGGTACTCACTGGCTTTCGGCGGTCGGCCGCCTTAAGCCGGGAGTGACTTTCGCGCTAGCTGAGCAGCAGGCCGGGACACTGGCAGCGTCTCTGGCCGACGAGTTCCCGGACACGCAGGCGAACTGGAGTGCGCGGTTGCTGCCGATAAGCGAGGCAACGCTGTGGCCGGGGCTGCGCGGCGAACTGGCGGGGCTGGCCTCGATGCTCGTCGCCGTGGTGGGTCTGACCCTGGTGCTGGCCTGTGCCAACGTCGCGAACATGCTTCTCGGGAGGGTCGCGGCGCGAAGAGAAGAGCTCGCCGTGCGACTGGCGTTGGGTGCCAACAGGTCGCGCGTCGCGCGACAGTTGCTCGCCGAAACGCTGGTGCTCAGCCTGCCGGCCGGCGCCGCCGGGCTCCTGGCTGCCCTTTGGATCAGCGACCTAATGGCCAGTTTTCGCATGTCGCGTTTTCTGCCGGCGGATCTGGACCTCGCTCCGGACCTCCGTACAGTCGCGTTCCTTGTTCTTCTGACTCTCGCCGTCAGCTTCCTGGTCGGGCTGATCCCGGCGATCCAAGCCGCTCGCGAAGATCTCAGCCACGCCTTGAGGGCGGGCGGCGCCGGCCGCGCCGGCGCGCCGGGAAAGGCTCGGTTTAGCAGCTCTCTTTCCGTGGCTCAGATTGCGGCCTCGCTTGTCGTGATCGCCTGTGCGGCATTGCTGGTACGCAGCGCCATGCGACAACTCGACATTGAGATCGGGTTCGATTCCCAACGCGTCGCCCTCCTGTCGGTGGACCTCGCCTTGAGCGGCTACGGCGCCGCGGACGGGACGGCTCTGTATCAGGACATCACGAAGCGGATCGAAGCGGTCCCGGGAGTCAGATCGGCAAGTGCGGCCCGCATCGTGCCGCTGGGATGGTATCGCTTCAGGACACGGGTCGCCGCGTTGGACGGCGGCGCCGATGCCGCAACCCCGCGCGCCACCGGCGGGAACGTGGTGGCGCCCGGGTTCTTCGAGACGCTGGACATCCCAATCGTGCGCGGTCGAGCCTTCGATCAAAGGGACATCGCCGGCGCTCCATTGACCGTGGTGGTGAGCGAGGCGATGGCTCGCCGCTACTGGCCGGACCGGGACCCGCTCGGGAAGCGCATCGTTCTCCAAAGCACAGAGGAGACGCTTCTCGAGGTGGTCGGCGTGGCCCGCGACATCCAACATGGGCGCGTTCTTCAAAAGGAACCGCCGCCGTTCTTCTACCTGCCACTCTATCAGAACTACCAGTCACGCGCGGCGCTGCACGTAAGAACCGACGGCGATCCACTCGCGTCGATCTCGTCGATCCGCGCCGCCGTGGCCGAGCTGGATCCGGATCTCCCGCTCTACGAAGTGACAACCCTCCAACAGCACGTGTACTCGGTCACCTCGCCCGCCTATGTCGCGGCGATGGGCGTCGGCGTCCTGGGTGCGCTCGGCTTGCTGCTGGCCGCTGTCGGCATCTACGCGGTCATCTCCCACGCGGTCGTGCTGAGAACTCATGAGATCGGGATCAGAATTGCACTGGGTGCCGAGCCACGTATGGTCGTGCGCCACGTGCTTGGCCAGGGGCTGGTGCTGCTGGCCTTCGGCGTCGGCATAGGCGCTGTGGTCGCGCTCGCCGCCAGCCGCATCCTCGGCGGCAGCTTGTTCGGCGTGGATCCGAGTGACCCGATGGCTATCGCTCTGGCGGCTTTGCTGACGACGGCCGCAACGCTGCTCGCCGTCTACCTGCCGGCCCGACGCGTCACCAAGATCGATCCGATTCTGGCGCTGCGGGCCGAGTAAGCCGAAGACGGAACGTGACTATGTGGATCCATTGATACTGATTCGCACTAGACCTACCTTCCGCCTGCTCACCAATGCCCCTTCCACCGCAACACACGGATCATACCCATGAGTCATCGCCGCACTTTCCTGAAGCAGCTGGGATCGGTCGCCGGCGCCGCCGGACTCGGCGGCCTCGTCGCGCTGGAAAGAGCTTTCGCGGAAGAGCTCGAGGCGCTGCATCGCCTCGAACCGAGCGACATGCCCGTTACTCCGCTCCGCGACCGCTATCTATTGAGTCCCCACGTCACTTACTTCAACCACGGCTCCATCGGCACGATCCCGAGAGTGATCCAAGAGGCCCGCGCCGTCTACC